>RKRR01000119.1 GCA_007571305.1 Candidatus Poribacteria bacterium
TAGGAAACCACACCTACTGAGAACCTTTAGCTATCAGTGGTCAACGATTCGTAAAAACGACGAAACGATAATTAAATCCCATATCTACTTATTGCGTAACTTTATAGTTCGCACGACGATATGGGTGTATAAGTAATTACGGAATCTACTATAATCAAACTCACATTAGGTTTTACCATAAATAGTCATATAGAAGTCTCTTGACAAACTCCAATTCCACTGGATAAAATTAAGGGGAGGCAAATACAAGAAAATGGAGGGTATCCCTACGGAAAGCCTTTTGAAACGCTACCAACATTGGATATTTGCGGGGATCTCAGCACTGTTGCTGTTCCTCAGCTTCCCAAATTTAAACCTTTTTCCGTTTGCTTGGGTCGCGATGGTGCCATTTTTTATTGCCTTGACGAGAGCAACAAGTTGGAAATCCGCTTTTTGGATCGGATACCTGACAGGTTTTCTGTTTTTTGCAGGTTTGCTCCCTGCTATTCTCCTTCTCTACCCGTATGCAAATATCTTTGCTACAATGGTTGGATACCTACTATTAGTGGGATACACAGCACTCTATTTCGCTGTCTTCGCAGTGTTGATGAGGTTTGTACCGAAGCGATCCAACATTCTGTTTTTTCTGTCCGCTGCATGTATCTGGACTGCATTAGAGTGGGTGCGGAGTTGGCTCATAACAGGTTTTCCATGGGGAAGTATCGGTTATTCGCAATGGAACAATCTACCGGGAATACAGATAGCCTCTCTCGTAGGTGTTCACGGTATCAGTTTTGTTATCGTGGTCTTCAATGCCGGCATCGCTACCTTGCTTTGTAACAGGCATCGGTGGCGACAAGAAATTCGTGCCCTGATCCTGCCACTCATCCTGACGCTCTTTTGTTTCGGTTACGGGATATTCCAACTCCAAAACGCTGACCCCTTGGACAAGGACACAAACGCGACGAATCAAACAGACGCTGAGACCTTAAAAGTTGCACTCATCCCGGGCAACATTCCACAGCTTCAGAAGTGGAATCTCCGTCAGTTTCCAAACATTTTGCAACGTTATATCGGGTTGACAGATAAAGCCAGCAGAGAAGATCCTGAGGTTATCGTGTGGCCCGAAACGGCAACACGGAGCAGGGCATTGACAGGCGAATGGCCCACATATTACAGAAAATTCTCGCAGATGCTGCGTGATACAGGGATTCCGATACTCCTCGGTACTGCTAACACAGGTGAAACAGACAAAGCGATAGGTCAATTTTCGATAGGTGTCAAAAAAAGAGGGACGGAAATATACAATCGCGTTCTTTCGATAGCTCCGGATGGAAGGATACATGGAGACTATGCGAAGATGCATCTTGTCCCTTTTGGTGAATACGTGCCTCTGGCACACCTTCTGCCGGATTTTATCCCCAATTTTATCCAGTTTGAACCCTTCGTGCATGGAAAAACAGTAAACCTTTTACCGGTGTTTGACGTTAAAAATAAGACGGCCCCTCGGAAGATAGAAGTCGGTGCTTCGATTTGCTTTGAATCGGTGTTTCCAGATGAATTTCGCAGACCCGTAAAAATGGGTGCCAGAGTGATGGGAATCTTCACGAATGACGCTTGGTTCAAACAGACTGCCTTCCCTGAACTGCATCTATCAATGGCACCTTTCCGCGCGATTGAGAACCGAATTGCTGTGTTCCGATGCGCAAATGGTGGATTTACATGCGTCGTAGACAAGTTCGGTAGGATAACGACTCCTTTGATTACGCCGGACACTACTCAGGAAATTCTCATCGCATCTGTCCCACTTCTTTCGTCCACGGAACAGGAACAGACACTCTATACCCGCTACGGCGATTGGTTCCCAATTCTTTGCGCCCTTATTTGCATTGGGTGGTTCGGTCGTCAAATCACAATGTGGGCTCGGCGTAGACATTCATAGTCATTCATGAGGAATAATATGCTTGTAGATTTAAAAAACCAGGCTGAAGAGATGCAAACCCGCCTCCAAGAACTCAGAGGTTATCTTTGACCTGGCTGAAAAACGAAAAGAATTAACAGAACTTGAAGAGGCAACAATCGCGCCTGATTTTTGGAGCAATACGCAACGCGTTCAAAAGGTTAACCAACGAATCGCTACCCTCCGAGATGAACTTGGGGCGTACGAAGCTCTCGCCCTAAAAATTGAAGATATTCAAACCCTGCTCGAACTCGCGGACGAAGAGAACGACGGGAGTCTACAAAACGAGATTGCCGACGGATTGGACTCTGTTACACAACGTCTCGAACAGATGGAACTCCGCTTAATGCTGACAGGCGAGTTTGATGAAAACAACGCAATCCTCAGCATTCATTCTGGTGCCGGGGGGATTGACGCGCAGGATTGGGCAGGGATGCTGATGCGCATGTACCTCCGTTGGTGCGACCAACGCGGCTATCAGACCGAAATCGTAGACCTCACCTCAGGAGACGAAGCCGGTATCAAAGGAACAACAATCCTTGTTACAGGTGCTTCGGCTTACGGCTATCTTCAAGCCGAAGCGGGTGTGCATAGGCTCGTTCGATTATCTCCCTACGATTTCAACAAGCGGCGGCATACCTCCTTCGCCGCTATCGACGTGACCCCTGAAATCGACGATACCGTAGAAGTAGATATCCAACCAGATGATTTACGGATAGATTTCTATCGCGCGAGCGGTGCTGGCGGGCAGCACGTCAATGTCACAGATTCAGCGGTTCGGATTACACACAAACCCACCGGAATTATCGTGCAATGCCAGAATGAACGTTCACAGCATAAAAACCGAGAAATCGCTATGAAATTACTCCGTTCCCGCCTCCATGAAAAATACCGTGCAGAACGGGAGGCGGAACTTTCAAAACAGCGAAGCGAACGCTTAGATATTGACTTTGGTAGCCAAATCCGATCGTATGTCCTGCACCCATATCAACGCGTCAAAGATTTACGCACGCATGTCGAAACGGGCAATGTTAACGCGGTGTTAGATGGTGCTTTAGACCCCTTCATCGAAAGCTACCTCAAAATGAAGGCTCAGCAGAAGTAATACTGCTTTTGGGTTGCTTTATGGACGAAACTAAGATATAATTGTTAAAATATTACTTAAGGTATAACAATAGACCATCAGAAAAAATAAAATGAAAAGAGGTAGAGTTGTGGAAGAAACAAATGACCTAATTCAGCAACGTCGCGAGAAGTTAGACGAAATCCGCAAATTTGGCGTAGAGCCATATCCTCATAAATATGAACCTACCCATACGACCTCCGATATTCACAGAGACTTTGCTGACATTGAAGAAACACCCGACGAAACTCAGAATATCCGAATCGCTGGTCGGATCATGACCAAACGCGACCATGGAAAAAGCAGTTTTGCCCATCTGCAAGACGGTGAAGGTAGAATTCAGATTTATGTCCGAAGAGATAACGTCGGTGCCGAGCCGTACAAAACATACCGACGCTTTGACACTGGCGATATTGTCGGTGCCGAGGGAAAAGTCTTTCGAACACGCACCGGTGAACTCACTGTCCTTGTTGCATCCATACACCTCCTTTCAAAATCTATTCGACCACTCCCTGAAAAATGGCACGGTTTACAAGATAAACAGACACGTTACAGACAGCGCTATGCAGACCTCATCATGAACCCTGAGGTGAAGGATGTATTCCTTAAAAGGACACAAATTGTTCAAGCGATTCGCGACATGCTCAATGAGCAAAATTTTATTGAAGTGGAAACACCTGTCCTCCAACCAATTTACGGTGGAGCAAACGCTCGTCCCTTCACAACATATCACAATACATTGGAGCAATCACTCTATCTACGTATCGCAAATGAACTTTATCTCAAGCGTCTCATCGTAGGAGGGTTCGATCGTGTTTATGAATTCTCGCGCGACTTTCGAAACGAAGGGATGGACAGGGATCATAACCCCGAATTCACAATGCTTGAACTCTATCAAGCCTATGCCGACTATATCCAGATAATGGAGCTGACTGAGACCCTCATCGCCGACACAGCAAAAATCATTCATGGGACAACCCAGATTCATTATCAAGAACATGAACTCGACCTCACTCCCCCTTGGCGCAGATTGCGTATGGTTGACGCGGTTCGGGAGTACAGCGGTATAGATCCTGTTCCACTATCAGCGGATGAACTCTACAAAGCTGCAGTTGACGCTGGCGTTGACTTGGTAGGTGATGAGACGAAAGGGAAAATTATCGCTGAACTTTTCGATACATTTGCGGAATCGAAACTGATCCAGCCGACATTTATAACGGATCATCCCATCGAAGTCTCGCCGTTTGCGAAAAAGAAACCCGATAATCCAGAGTTCGTTGAACGTTTTGAGTTTTTTATCTGCGGGATGGAGGTTGGAAACGCTTTCAGTGAACTCAACGACCCGATAGATCAACGCCAGCGGTTTCTTGAGCAGGCGAACAGTTTAGCGGCAGGCGACGATGAAGCCTTTATGGTAGACGAAGATTATCTACGAGCATTGGAGTATGGTATGCCACCAACCGGCGGACTCGGTATCGGTATTGATCGGGTCACCATGCTGCTCACCAACCAATACTCCATCCGCGATGTTATCCTGTTTCCACAGATGCGTCCGGAAAAACAATGATGGGAACTTCGCCGATACTTCATACAGAAAGGTTGACACTCCGATCATTTACGCTTGAGGATGCTGTGGATGTACAACATCTTGTCAATGATCCTGATATGGCATCAACCACATTTGACATAGAATATCCTTATGTAGATGGAATGGCGGAGGAATGGATTCAGTGGCACCACGAAGAATTTGAAAAAGGTGAAGGGATACACTTCGCGATTACACTTAAAACAGACAGGACGTTGATTGGCGCGGTTGGATTGGAATTCCGGAGCCACCTACCTTACAAAGATGCCGGGCTTAACTATTGGATAGGAAAACCTTATTGGAATTGTGGATATGCCACAGAGGCAGCAAAGGCTGTCGTCGCATACGGATTTCGTGAGCATGATATCAATGTAATTTTCAGCAACTACTTCGAACGAAATCCCGCTTCTGGACGGGTCATGGAAAAAATTGGGATGCACTACGCTTATGATCTGCCCAAAGAGCCAGAAAACGATATGCCCGAGGATATGATTCGTTACAAGATAAAAAAGAGTGAATTGGTAGAAAAATGAGGTCCGCGCCGCCCCTTCTTACAGAAAGACTCCTCCTTCGGTCGCTGATACTTGAAGATGCGGCGGATATACAACGCCTTGCTGGTGATAGGGATATAGCAGTGACCTTAACGAATATGCCACATCCCTACGAAGATGGCATGGCTGAAAGATGGATTCGTTCCTGTTCCGAAAGGTTTGAAAAAGATGAAGCACTAAACTTCGCAATTACGCTCAGAACAGACAAGAACTTAATCGGCGGGATCGCACTTAGACTCGACCAAGATAACGAGAACGGTGAGATCGGTTATTGGATTGGCAAACCCTACTGGAACCGTGGGTATTGTACCGAAGCAGCAAAGGCTGTAGTTGCATATAGTTTTGAAGTTTTAAAACTGAACCGAGTTCATGCAAAGCACTTCAAGCATAACATCGCTTCTGGACGGGTCCTGAAAAAAATTGGGATGCGCTACGAAGGCTGCTTCCGGCAACACATAAAAAAATGGGATAACTTTGAGGATTTAATGGGATACGGGATGCTAAAAACGGACTATAATTCATTAGCTCCGATCTCGTGTTAGGATATGTATGAGATTTGAATGGTTCGTAGCCTCCCGCTACCTACGCTCACGACGCAAACAATCCTTTATTTCAATTATCAGTATTATTTCCATTGGAGGTGTCGCGCTGGGTGTAGCAACAGTGATACTCGTAAGTGCTGTATTAGATGGCGTTGAACAGGGACTGAAGGAGAGATTTCTCGCAAACGAGGCGCATGTTGTTCTCCGGTTGCACGATAGCAGCTTTTTTCGTAATTACCAAGAACGTATTTTACAAATTGAGACAATTGATGAAGTCACAGCGACATCGCCGGTTGTTTGGGCACAAAGTGCTGTCTTCCAAGAACGCAGCGATACCATTCAGGACGTAATTTACATCAAAGGCATTGATCCTGTACTGGAAGACAAAGTCACCGGCTTCTCAAAATTCGTGGATGGCTCAACTGATTTCCAAAACTCCGAGTTTATTGAAACAGCTCGACTTATCAGAGATGAAACTATCACGGGAGGGATTGTACTCGGAGGGCGTTTGGCAGCTCGCCTCGGTGTCATTAAAGGGGACGTGCTGCGACTTATCGTGAACCTTGCGAAACACCCCGTTAACGAGTCAATGCTCATACCGGACTTGGCGAACTTCGTTGTGATTGGGTTCTATGAATCTGAGCTGGCGGTTTATGATAACAATTTCGGATTTATTCATTTAGAAGCCGCTCAAAAGATGTATAACAAGCCGAATCAGGTAAATACAATCTTTGTTCGCTTAACGGATGCGGAATTCGCACCTCGGATTGCCAGACGGATTGAGGATAAAGTTCAGTTCTCTGTTTTAGAAGGGATGCCGGATGCCAGAACATGGATGGAGCTGCAGGCACCACTCTTCTCAGCACTTCGATTGGAAAAGATAGCAACTGTTATCATAGAAGCACTTATTATTCTGGTCGCATCCTTCAACATCGCAAGCACACTCATCATGACCGTGATGGAAAAGACAAAAGATGTTGGGACCCTGCGAACTCTCGGCACTTCACGCGGAAACGTTATGAGAATTTTCGTGATCCAAGGGAGTGTCATCGGGATGCTTGGAACGTTATTAGGCACGGTCTTGGGTCTTGTTCTCTGCTGGCTTCTGAGTTATAACTCAGCGCGCCCGTCTTACTGGTACGCCATTGTCCTCATTGTGCCGATTTTCTTACAAGTGCTTATTGCCTTGAGGCGAATAATACCACGCAGTAGGGGATGGATGCTCGCAGTCAGTATGTTATGGCTCATAGCGATAGGGTTCGCGCTTTACTGTGCTGTTACACCGATTTCGCTTGCGGATCTCGGACTGAGTCAAGTCTATCAGATGAATCAGTTGCCGATACAAGTGAATTGGTTCTTTGTTGTTTTCATCAATATACTTTCATTTTTAATCTGTTGGCTCGCGACACTCTATCCGGCATGGCAAGCAGCAAACCTGAAGCCTGTTGAAGCCTTACAACATGAATAATTTTTAACGATGGAAATAAAGTGGCAAATTCTGTAGAGACACTTATCCGCGTCGTAGATTTACATAAGTCCTACTATGATGGCGAGTCAGAACTTCCGGTTCTTCAAGGCGTTAACCTTGAAATATATCTGTCAGAATTACTGGCTATTGTCGGAGCATCAGGCGTAGGGAAAAGTACCTTGCTTCATATTATTGGGACTCTCGACAGACCAACAACAGGAAACGTTTTATACGACGAACAAGACGTATTCGCGCTATCCGATACAGAACTTGCGCGATTTCGGAACAAAGAAATTGGCTTTGTGTTTCAATTTCATCACTTACTACCGGAATTTACAGCACTTGAAAATGTCGCAATGGGCGCATTAATTTCATCATCAAACAATAAAACAATTTATAAAGAGGCAGAGGCATTACTCGATTATGTTGGGTTATCTGAACGGCTTTCACACTATCCAAGCCAATTGTCTGGTGGTGAACGGCAACGTGTTGCCATTGCCCGTTCACTGATTAATCAACCAAAGGTTGTACTTGCTGACGAACCAACAGGGAACCTTGATCGGCGGAGCAGCGAAGCCGTCTTAGAACTGCTTTGGGATTTGAACGCCAAATCTGGACAGACTTTTGTTATCGTAACCCACAATCAGGAACTCGCCCAACAAGTAGATCGAGTTATCCAACTTGTTGACGGAAAGGTCTTTTAATTTTGGGGCACTGGCGTAAAGAAACCCTCCACTTCTGGCGTAAGTCTATAGAAGCTTGCGGGACAATAGGCAGGTTTCTGATTATCCGAAGCCGATATACAAAAGTCGTGGAGTTAATAAAAAGACAGGACTTACGCAATTTTGACAACAACACGGTCTATGAGAAGACGAACTGACAAAAAAATACACGGTTCCCTGACACAACCTAACAGGTTATGCTACAGAAGCACAGCCTGCGTAAGTCCTAAAGAGAAAAACATTCATATTTTTACTAGGGTTGAGGTGCACCTGAACCACCGCGTAATATGATGGAGGGGTGGGGTGGTCAAAAAATCTCATCGTTAAAAAGCTCAGGAGGCGATCACAAAAAATGTTGATTTATATCGACGGAGAATTTCTACCAAAATCAGAAGCAAAGGTGTCGGTGTTTGATCACGGTTTGCTTTACGGGGACGGCGTTTTTGAAGGCATCCGTTCCTATAACGGCAGAGTTTTTAAACTCGATGAACACCTTGAGCGGCTTTACGATTCTGCGAAATCAATCATGCTGCAGATCCCTATCCCTATTGAAACAATGAAGGAAACGGTTCTGGAAACGCTCCGTCGAAACCATCTCAGTGAAGCCTACATTCGATTGGTTGTAACTCGTGGTGTAGGAGATCTCGGACTCGACCCAGATAAATGTCCAAAACCGAGCATCATTATTATTGCAGATAAAATCGCTCTCTACCCACAAAAATTCTATGAAGAGGGATTGGAAATCGTAACCGTTTCTATCCGAAGGAACTATTCGGAAGCCATTAACCCACGTATTAAGTCGTTGAATTATCTAAATAATATTTTAGCCAAAATTGAAGGTAAACAGTCAGGGGCAGAAGAAGTATTGATGCTTAACTCAGAAGGTTATGTTGTAGAATGTAGCGGCGATAATATTTTCTGGGTAAAGAACGATGTCATTGTCACGCCCCCGGTTCATATGGGTATTCTGGACGGTGTAACTCGGAACAGCGTCATCGATCTCGCACGTGATGCTGGAATGCAAGTTGAAGAGCGCGTTTTTACACGGCATGATCTCTACATTGCTGATGAATGTTTTCTCACTGGCACTGCCGCCGAGGTTATACCAGTCGTGAAAATAGACCGACGCGCCATCGGGGATGGGCAACCCGGTAAGATAACAGAAAAACTGATCGCTGCCTTCCGGCAGTTCGCACACAACTCCGGCACCCCAATTTACACGACTGAAGCATGACGGTATTATATCCTGTTCCTACACGTGCGTGGAAAAGTTACAGCACATAGAGGAGATTAATTATGAATGCGCCAAAAAACATTTTTACTTTCATAAGTCTATTCATTGGATTTGTAGCAATTACCGCTTTTGCAGAAGAAACCGAAACACAAGTATTTGGGCCCCAGCCATCTGCTATCACCGAACAACAGGTAGAAACTGAACCTGCTAAAGATACCACACCAGACATCACCAAACTAACTGGCGATTCAATGCTGCTCGTCAAGAAAATCTCTTTTGAAGGCGTGAAAACTACCTCCGAAGATATGCTGCGCACGCTTATCCAGACCCAAGTTGGACATGAAGTCTCTGAAGAACTCCTCACGCAAGATCTGAAAAGCCTCTTCAAAGACACAGGCTTCTTCTCTGAACTCACAGTAGATGTAGATCCCTTCGAAGGCGGCGGATTAGAAATCATTTACAAAGTCGTCGAAAGTCCTAAAATCTCCGGAATTAACATTATTGGAAACGAAGATTTGAGTACTGGCAAACTCAAGGATGAGATTACACTTCGCCCTTCAGAAATTTATAGCGATCGCCGACGATGGGAGAGCGAGCAGGCACTACAGAAACTTTATCATGAGAAGGGGTACTACCTTGTCAGTATCCAAACCCACCTTGGTGATAAAGATGAAGAGGCTAACACTGTCCAAGTCACGTTTGAGATAAATGAAGGACCGAGGGTGCGAATTGAGGAGATCAACTTTATTGGAAACACGCATATCTCCGCGAATACGCTACAGAAAAAACTCAAAACCCGCACAAGTAAGCACTTTGACCAGATGTTATTTGAGGAAGAAGACTTATCTCTCAACCTCCGAAATTATTATCAGGACCGAGGCTTTGCACAAGTGAAAGTCGTCGGCTACGAAAAACGGTTCACAGAAGACAAGACCGGTTTAATGCTTGACATAACTGTTGACGAAGGGCCCGAATTTATTATTGGAACCTATACGTTTGACGTGGAAGCGGGTGCGAAAACTCTCTTCTCGGAAAAAAAGATACGGGGGATGCTAGATCCCGCGGAAGGTGAAGTATTTAATCGCGCCACTTTTGACGAATCAATCGCAAAGTTACAGCAAGCTTATCTCGATAAAGGTTATCTACTTTCAGAAGTCCTACCGACTCCCACTTTCAATGAAGTGGATGGTGTAGTTGACATTACCTTGAAAATCAACCAAGGCGATGTCATAATTATCGACAAGGTAACCATCACCGGATTAGAAAAAACGCAAGAACACGTCGTTAAACGTGAGTTGGACTTTTTGGACATCAAGTCTGATGAATTATTAGATGTTAAATCCCTACGTAAAGCGCGGCAACGTTTGTTCCAGATGGGTTCCTTTATTCGGGCTGTTGATTTTGTGCCGAGTGATACTACTGAAGAGAACCGGAAGGAGTTAAGAGTTAACATCGCGGAAACACCACGAACAGGAATGTTAAGTCTTGGAGGAGGCTATGGCAGCGAAGGCGGTATTTTCGGTGTTGCCGAGGTTGGACAAAACAACTTCCGCGGACGCGCTTATCGGGTGCATTTAAAAGGCGAATTAGGCACAAGAGATCACCACACAGCCGAACTCAGTTTTGGAACACCTTGGATTTTGGGAACACCCACCCGGCTTAACGCTCGACTCTACGACAACCGCCGCTTCCGCCGCTACTATGGAACGATCGGTGCTCTCTATAACCGCCGTCTGGGAAGTAACTACCTCTACGACCGATACGTTTGGGCGAGACGAGGGGCATCTCTAACACTCGGAAGACCCATCGCACACGACATCGACCTGTCCGTGCGTTTTCGGAATGAGCACGTAGAATCACACAACCCTGATCGTCAGTTATACAACCGCTCCACACGGAGCATTCTGTTCGCTGTCGGAAGGGACACACGCGATTATCGTACTTCCCTGTTCGACCCGACAGCAGGTTCATTTCATACGCTCTCTTATGAGTACTCTGGGGGTATTCTTGGAGCGGACAATAAATTCCAGAAGTATTATGCAGACACGAGTTGGTTCTACAGTGGATGGTGGAACCACGTTATCGCCGCCCATGCCCGTGCAGGTCTCATGCGCAGTGAAAGCACCGATGCTTATTTTCTGTTCTATGAAAGGTTCTTTCTCGGCGGTGTAGATAGCATTCGTGGCTACGAAGATTGGGAAATCTATCCTGATCCAGATGAAACGGGTTTTATCAACCCGTACGGTGGTGATAAGGTATTCTTTGCAAACTTTGAGTATCGTGTCCCAATTTCTCAACAACTCACAGCAGCCCTGTTTTTTGACATAGGGCAGGTGTGGGATGAAAGCGTTACAAACGTCTTCAGCCAAATTAACATGAAAAAAGGGCTCGGTCTTGAAGCTCGGTTTACGATGCTCGGTATGTTAGTGCGATTAGGTTGGGGGTATGGCTTGGATCGCGTGAGCGGTGAACCCGCTGGTAAATTCCATTTCACGGTTGGTCCCGGCTTCTAAATTATAGTTTCGTTTTACCTTACGGGTTCTGTAGTCTCTTTAGTGCTACTATGACTTTCAGATTCAAAAACCGTAGCCCGTAATGAAATGGAGGACGGGTAGATGGAATGCACGCAATCGTTCAAACGCCCTTCATGACTCCGCAAGAAATAAGTAAAAAAAGGATTTAAATTATGAAACCATTTCGGTTGGGTGCTTGCCAAGCACACCTCACTCTATTAATTATCAGTCTTACAGTTCTCTGCTTCAGTTCGGGAAGTATCGGACAAGAATCTTTCAAAATCGGTGTCGTGAACACCCAAGAGGTTTTAGAAAGTTCCCAAGAAGCGACAGATGCAACCGAACTGCTCCAAACGGCCAGTGAACGTTTAAAAACAAAGTTGCAGCAGTTAGCAGACGAGATCAGAACACTACAAGAAAAGAAGGCAAAGACTGAACTTTTCGTAGAACAAGCACAGACCGCGGATTTGGATAACGAAATTCGTCTCAAACAGCAGGAATACCAACGTGAGATAGAAGTCGGTCAACAGGCGTTGCTTGAAAAAGAGCAAGAACTGATGGAACCGATTTACAACCGCCTTCAAGAACTGATTGTTAAAGTTGGTGAGTCCGAAGATTTTGACATTATCCTCGAAAAACGACTTATCACACTTTATGTAAAAAAGGATTACGATTTAACGCAACAGTTAATCGGCTTGATGAACGAAAGCAAAGAAAATTCTGAATAACGCTACACTGCCTAAACTCCAGTTGTGGGAAGGGTGTTGTCCCGAATAACAATTCACATCTATGGAGAAAGGAACGGCTAAATGCGTATGAAACTCAAGGAAATTTGTAGACGCTTGGATGGCGATCTTTCTGGGGACGGTGATATTGAAATTACAGGAGTCTCTGGGATCAAAGAGGCACTCCCAAGCCAAATCACTTTTGTTGCCAACCCTAAGTACCTCGCCGCCATCGCAACAACACAAGCCGGCGCAGTTATTATTGGCCGCGGTGTCAATGGTAACGGTAAACCTACTATCTGTGTTGAGAATCCCTATTGGGCTTTCGTCAAAGTTATAGAAATGTTCGCATGGAACAAAAACCATCGTGCACTTCCCGGGGTTCATGAAACCGCAATTTTAGGAGAGAATGTCAAACTCGGTGAGTGTGTCTCAATCCAAGCATTTGCCTACATCGCTGACGACGTTGAAATTGGAGATAATACCGTTATTCAGCCCTTTGTTTATATCGGCGAAGGAAGCAAGATAGGTTCCGATGGTCTTATCTATCCACATGTTAGTATTCGAGAAGAGGTAACCATTGGCAATCGGGTGATCATCCACTCGGGTGCTGTTGTGGGCAGCGATGGCTTCGGATTCGCACCGGTTAGCAACCGACACCATAAAATTCCGCAAATCGGAACCGTGGTCATTGAAGACGATGTCGAAATTGGGGCGAATACTACCATTGATAGAGCGACGCTTTCAGAAACGCTTATTAAACGCGGCACCAAATTGGATAACCTCGTCCAAATTGCACACAACGTTGTCATCGGAGAGGATTGTTGCCTCGCCGCACAAGTCGGTATTGCTGGGAGTACTACGCTCGGTGACCGAGTAAATATCGCCGGTCATGGCGGTGCCGCAGGACATCTGACTCTCGGTGCAGACAGTGTCGTCTACGCCAAATCTGCAGTTACAAAGGATATGCCTCCCGGCAGTCATCTGTCCGGATTCCCCGCACGTCCTCACAAACAGGAATTACGAATTCACGCGGCGACCCGGAAATTGCCGGAACTGCTCCCCGAATTTACAAAACTTCAAAAACGGGTTGCAGAACTGGAAGCGAAAATTCAAGAATTGGAGGATGAATCGTAAGCGTATACTGCAAACGGGATGTCCCCTACTCGTAAAACTCCGATCCGTCTACACTGTGCGCCTCCTTTTTTTAAAATATATAGACATTTCAGCGGGCGGAGTCTAACAAATGCCTTTCCTCTGCTGGCGAGGCGTTTTTTCTTTTGTGTTTCCCTCGTTTTTTCTAACTGTAGAATCCACCGGAGTTTTCGCTATTTTCCTTTACTCTGAACGTCCCTACCCTTTCGTCTAAACGAGTGCTCTATTCTTATCCAACTTGCTATCTCTATGACTTCATATCCACGAATACCAGTTTTCACCGAGACGCATTTACTTTTGCGAAGGACTTGGTGTATCCTCTGTCATTTTTGGAGCGAGGAGGCACAACCTAACAGGTTATGCGACAAGATGGCAACTTAGGTTATCCTTAACAGATTATCATTGTACGGGCATGATCTGAAACAATGAAAACATTGATCGCGTATCTTGAGCTGGCGCGTCCACTTAACGGAATTATCGCCTTCATTTCTGCGTGGCTCGGTGGGATGTTCGCCAGCCAAGGGAATATGGAAAACCTCATCAATATTCGACTCCTATTGGTTTCCATCTCCGCGCTTGTCTTGCTTTCTGCCGGAAACGCTATAAACGATTACTGTGATTACGATATTGACCGAATTAATCGCCCGCGACGACCTCTACCTTCTGGGCGGATTCGGCGTACCAATGCCCTAATTTTTGCGATGGTACTTACCACAATCGGTATTTGCCTGGGAACTCTTATTAACAGAAATGCAACAGGCATAGCCATTCTTGTATTCGTTGCACTCGTATGTTACGCTTTCTGGTTGAAACGCACCCCTTTCGTCGGCAATTTAGTCGTCAGCGGATTAACGGGTCTAACCTTCATCGCAGGCGGCGTAGCGATAGACTCGGTGCAAGGCACACTCATTCCAGCAATCTTTGCCTTTCTGTTCACAACGGCGCGGGAGATCGTCAAAGACCTTGAGGATACAGAAGGGGACTTAAAAAATAACGCGAAAACGCTCGCAACGCTCAACCCACGGATGGCTGTCCGAACAGCCATCGGATTCATGACATCTGTCATTCTGTTTAGCCTCATTCCATATCTATTCGGTTGGTATTCATGGCACTACTTGATTGTCGTCCTAATTGGTGTTGACGTGGTGCTAATAGTTTTGGCAATTCGTCTATACCAAGATGCCTCCAGAGAAAGTTGTGCATCCATTCAACGTTGGATGAAGTGGGATATATTCGTCGGACTCGGGGCAATCTATCTGGGAACGTTTTTTTAACTGTGCTTGTGGATAAGTGTCGTGGGTTGGACATTTCATGTGTCTTTCTTAGGAGATGTCGTCCATTTCATCCGAACTTCGTTTTTTGAAGAATAGTTTCTGATAACGCCCTATGATAAATTATGATGAAATTATCACCTTCTTAGAGAAAAAAAACTCCGGTGCAGATGCCGTTTCCCGCTTTAAGCAGGCATATTATACCTTCTGCAAAACGAGCACATGGGACCCCGCATATCAGGTATTTGTTGCAGGTTGGCAGCAACTGGATGGGGTCATGCTGTTAGAACCAATAGACACATCTGACAGTGAATACTGGGTGCATCTCACCACGACAACCGAACGAAGCTTGAGAGAACTGCTACTCGCTTTTCCGAGACGATACATAGGCCTGTTTCATCTCAAGGAAAAGTGGATAGAAAACAGAATCCACGATGTTTTAGAAGGGGACGTAATTCAGACCGATGCTGGTTCTTTCTATCGGGGCACCAAACGTGGCAGTAGCACAAGTGCGGAACAACGAACCGTCTCGAAACGGAAGGATGCAATAGTGTCGCACATTCGCAAATTAGCCTCTCTGAAGGGGAAACTTGAACACTCCCAATTTATCATTGAAGGACATCTAATAGTAGAACGGGCAATAATAGATGGGCTTCCGGTCGAAACGCTTCTATATACGAGTGGATTTGCGGTGACACCCGAAGGGAAAGCCTTAATCACGCAGGCAGCATCAGAAAATCTATCTTTGTATCAGGTGAACGATGGCGTGATGGGTTCAATTACGACAACGCGACCCGTGCCGTCTATAATTGCTTCTGTTCATCTGAGTTACCCCAACTTCCTGTCGGAATCTGGAATCCTCAATTTCCGCTTTAGTCCAAGATGTCTATTGCTCATCGCAGAGAACATTGGTAATCCCGATAATCTTGGGATGACGCTCCGGACAGCAGACGCGTCAGGCGTACCTGCCGTCCTATTGAGTGGTGAAGGCGCAAGCCCTTTTCATAAAAACTGCATCCGTGCTTCTCGAGGGGCAGTGGGTCGTCTACCTCTATTCTACACACCAGATAGCGGCGATGCAATTGATGCACTCCGCGTCTCAGGTTGGCAAGTGCTGGGTGCTACAGCGAGTGCCAAAAATCAACTGCCTGAAATGGACTTTACATTCCCCACAGCTATCGTCGTAGGTAACGAGAATAAGGGTCTCTCCACTACAGCACGCGAGTGCTGCACGGAATTAGTTCGTATCCCTATGGCATCAGGACAATCATCACTCAATGTGGGAGTTGCCGCAGGTATCCTACTTTACGAATTAACGCGACAGTACAGAATTTGACAAATGACCATAAATATGATAAAATTTTTAAAATAACCCAAGTTGCTACGGACACAATTTTAGAGATGCATCTGCTATTTTTATTGAAAAACGCTCAGGATCCGCAGCAGTTCGTAGCGTCCGCTGTTCGCCTACGTCTGAAGCGGTACAACCTAACAGGTTATGCTGCAAGGTCGCAACTTAGGTAAAAATAACTGGCGATCCATAAGTCTCCAACATCAGAAAGGGGACAGCATTTAAGCCAATACTTATTCGCATAGGCAAAGAAGGAAAATCGCATTTGAGATCAAATTGGGTTCTTAACTACTTTCATGAGGTATTGAAAAAGCACCATGCTGGTTATTTCGTTCTCATCGATCCGGAGCAGTATGAAACTGAAAAGTGCATCAAGCTTGCTCGCGAAATAGAGCAGGCGGGTGCAGACGCGATTTTGCTCGGTGGCAGTTTTCTAACAAACGATTTGCACCTCATCGCGAAAGCCCTTAAGCAGGAAACGGAGCTCCCGTTGGTGTTGTTTCCAGGAGATTCGATGCATCTTACCCCTCACGCTGATGCGATTCTGTATATCAGTCTCATCAGCGGACGCAACCCGAATTATCTCATTAGCGAGCAAGTCAAAGCGGCACCCTGGATACAACGTTACGCGCTTAAACCCATTCCAACCGGCTACATGCTGATTGAAGGCGGTAATAAAACCTCCGTTGAATTTATGAGCGGAACAATGCCGATCCCACGCGATAAACCCGATATTGCGGGACCCCATGCCTTGGCTGCCCAGTATCTCGGTATGCAAATGGTATATCTGGAGGCAGGTAGTGGTGCTGTGCACGCTGTTCCAGAGGAAATGATCACAGCGGTGAAAAATCAAATCAGTATCCCACTTATCGTCGGTGGAGGTATCCGCACACCAGAAATTGCCGCAAAAAAGGTAGAAGCAGGAGCGGATTTCATCGTCACAGGTAATGTTCTCGAAGAAAACGGATCCCTCGAACTGATGCGGGCGTTCGCTAACGCCGTTCACGGCTAAAATAGATTACTAAAACAAACGTGCTTCCCAAGCACACATAGAGAAAAATAAAAGGACTTTCTTATTATGCCTGACGTTAAAGAAGTAAATATAAACGCAGAAATAGAAGAGGTTACGGATACAGAAACGTCTGACGCTAACGATTCCAACGACAAAAAAGAAAAAACACTTGTCGAACGGATGCGAGAAATCGCGGAGACGGCACTTGATACAGTCAAATCGGAAGTGAAAAAGGAGATAGAAGAACGCATCGCGCCTGTCGAAGAAACAGCCGCCAACCTCACTTCGGATGTCAAAGAGGAAGTAGAGGCAATCGTCCAAAGGGTGCGCGAGCAATACGAAGCAGAACGCGAAGACTTATTGCACACAGAAATCGAAAAAGAGGTAGAGACTGCTGTACAACAGGTACATGAGGAATACAAGGCGGAACGCGATCGCCTCTTACGCACAGCCGCAGAAGCTGAGAATACCAAAAAACGCTTGCAAGCTGATTATCAACGTCAACTCAAATTCGCAAATGAAGGAATTTTAGAAGGGATGATTCCGGTCTTGGATAGCCTGGAAGCCGCGATCAAAAGCGTAGCAGAACAGGATGATGCAAGCGATACTTCACCAACTTTTACGACTTTCAATGAAGGCGTTCAACTTGTCCATAAACAACTCTTAGACGCGCTCAAAATCCACGGACTGACCCCGATTGAAGCAGTCGGTGAAACATTCGATCCAAATCAGCACGAAGCACTCCTTGTCACAGCATCAGATGATGTACTAGAGGGAAATATTATTGAGGAATTTCGGCGTGGTTATATGTTGCATACCCGTGTCCTGCGTGCCTCTCAAGTTGTCGTCTCACAGGGACCAGCCGAAGAAGAAGTATCAGACGACGTGTCAGATGATACGGATGCTGCTGATACTACTGAATAGACACAGGAAGGACAGTATATGACCCAAAAACGCGACTATTATGAGATTCTGAACGTCAATCGTGAGGCCGATGCAGACGAAATAAAGAAAGCTTACCGTAAACTCGCCATACAATTCCATCCGGATAAAAACCCGGGTGATGAAGTCGCCGAAGATAAATTCAAAGAAGCCACAGAGGCTTATGAAGTACTGCGAGATCCTGAAAAACGGGACCGTTATAATAGGTTTGGGCACGCAGGACTGGAGGGCATGGGCAGCGACTTCGGAGGTTTTGGTGTGAACCTCGACGAAGTTTTCGATGATGTTTTTGGCGGCCTCTTTGGAGGATTCAGTAGGGGTACGCGGCGCGCGCCCAAACGCGGACGTAATTTACAGTATAATCTCGACGTAACACTGGAAGACGTTATCCACGGCAAAGAGGTCACAATCCAAGTACCACGGATTGAATCGTGTCCGACATGCGAAGGCAATGGTGCCAAAAAAGGGACGAGCCCTGTAACCTGTCCTCAATGCTATGGCAGAGGGCAAATCAGCCAATCACAAGGTTTTTTCACAATGTCCCGAACTTGCCCGAGATGCCGTGGTGCAGGCGCGATTATTCAAGAGCCCTGCCGACCTTGTGGCGGAAAAGGTGTCGTTCGAAATACGCACGACATTCCGATAAATATTGAAAAAGGCATTGATACTGGTTTCAAGTACCAACTCCGAGGTGAAGGCGAAGCAGGTGCAAACGGCGCACCTCCGGGCGATCTGTTCGTCGTTATCAATGTTGAACCGCATCAACGTTTCCAACGTGATAGAAACGATCTTATCACATCGGCCAAAATTTCGTTCGTCCAAGCCGCCCTCGGTGGGAAAGTTGAAGTTGATAGTATTGATGGAAAGGAAGAATTGCATATCCCACCGGGTACACAGTACGGTGCTCAACTGCGCATCCCGAACAAAGGTATCCCACATTACAGACGTTCCTATTCAGGGGATCTGGTCGTGAGGATGGAGATCGAGACACCAACGCATCTCAACACGGAACAGCGAAGTGCGTTAGAAAGATTTGCGAAACTGAGAGGAGAATCCCATCAGAACGAACAAGGTGGATTCTGGGATAAGCTGCTCGGTAGACAGGAAGACGAGGAGTCAGAATAAAGGTTACCGACCTGTTTTCTGAGAAAGCCTGAATGTATCCATAAATGTGGTGAACATGGACTGGGCAAGAATCACGGTAACTACTTCTCAAGAGGCATCAGAAGCTGTCGCGAACCTGCTCTTTGAATTAAGTGCAACCGGCGTTGAACTCAAGGATAAAGATACCTCCACAGTATACCTCATCGCCCACTATCCTTTAGATGACAGAGTCGGTGCGCGAATGGGGAAACTCCGCGACTTCCTTACGGAACTTCCAACGTGGGGTATCCAATCACACCCCGCAACGATTGACTTAGAACATGTCAAATCCGAGAACTGGGAGGAGGCATGGAAATCTGCCTTCCCACCGCGGCGTGTTGGCAGACGGCTTATCATCGCACCAACGTGGAGCGATATTCCCGACGACAAAACGGAGATCTTGATACAACTTGATCCGGGTTTGGCATTTGGAACAGGTTACCATCCGACAACACGACTCACCCTCGAATTATTGGAACGCACTGTCGCCTCGCACCATCAGGTTGCTGACATTGGGACAGGTTCAGGTATCTTAACAATTGCTGCTATTAAGTTAGGAGCGAAACACGTTGACGCGATTGAAATTGACCCGACAGCAATTCCTGTCGCAGCAGTCAATTTTCAAGCAAACGGTGTGGCATCGCAGGTGCGTTTATCTCAAGGTGATGGGCTCAAAGGAATAGAAGGCAAATACCATCTCATTATAGGGAACATTCTAACGAAGGCAATTCTTCCACTCATACCGTCCTGCGCACAGCGGCTCTATCCTGAAGGGATCGTCATTTTCTCTGGGATTTTGGAGACGGAGTTTGCACAAGTTAAGTCGGTTTTAGAAGCAAATCATTTTCAATGCCTTGAGATAGAGAGCGAGTCAGAAGATAATGTCACTTGGGTAGGAATCAAAGCCACTCTCCGCTCCACTGCTATGCCGTAGCCCTGTGTTACTGACTCTCTTTCGGTTCTTCCTTTGACAACCCGTGGCAGAGGTTACAGCTGCCCACATTGAGATGTGGCATTGTTGGTGATTTTTCATCGCCTCTTAAGTGGCACTTCAGACACTCAACCGCTTCCTCTGACCCACGATGCTCCTCAATATTGGAGCGTGCAGGTGCAGCATTAAAAAAAAGAATAACCATAACAATCGCAAAGATAAGACCAATGACGCTGACAATAACAAAAAGCGTTCTGGGACTGGCTTGTTCCGTTGGCATATCGTTAAAACGAGTCTCCTTACTTGAAAAATGGAAAGAGGATTGGGATATTGTCTGTGGTGAGTGCGGAGCCGTACTCGCATCCTTCAAATGCCTCAGCATACTTGATTTGTGCTCCGGTTTTTTCGCCATAGAGTGCTATTAGCACATCGCGATGCTTTTCGGCGACATCTTGGAAACGATTTAGCAAACGTTCAGCAAGCCACTCCCTTCGCTCAGATGCACCCATAGGGACGGAGGCTAACGAACCGCTGTTGTAAGGAAGCCACTCGTAAAACTGCGATACGTGACAGTGGAGCATATCAATCTTCTGTTCAACGACAGCATCAATGCCGACAACGACATCTGGCGTGAACGGATAGGGCTTCATGAAACCATCGCTTAAATAGGCAATAACGGGATTTTTATCCAAATGTGGCGTGAGGGCACAGATATTCGGCACGGTAACCATGTATGCCGCATCCTGAACTAAGGTAGACGTGTACCGATGGTCAGGATGATAATCGTTGGGGCGGTGGGTCATAATTAAATCTGGACGGAACTCACGAATGGCGCGAATAATCTTATATCGGTTTTCTAACGTCGGCATCAACTCGCCATCATGATTGTCTAATAATTCATATTCAATACCGACTACTTCAGCGGCGGCTTGCGCTTCTTTATATCGTCGCTGTGCTAAAGGAGCACCACCTATTTCGTGATGTCCTGCATCGCCGTTCGTAACTGAGACAAATTTAACGCGATGTCCTTGTTGCGTATACAAGGCAGCGACACCACCTGCTTTTATATCACAGTCATCGGGGTGTGCCCCGAAAACCAAGACACCTATCTGTTTATTTGACATTTTTTACCACTTCTAACTATCGCTTCTGAACATCAAGTCCGTTATCCTTGACAACCTTCGGTTAAGGTATATTTCTAACTTATTTTTCGACAACGGAGAAAAGTGTTCAGATAGGCTCATGATTAAAATTATGAAAAACTGGAAAATTGAAGTCTACTATAAACCTGAAGTCCCCGATACCGTTGGACAAGGCATACTTGAGGATATAACTGATCTTGGCATTAGAGGTATTGATTCTGTCCGCACAGCCACAGTCTACTGGATCAACGGATCTCTGGACACAAAAACTATTGACCGAATCGGAACTGAACTCCTCGCTGATCCCATTACACAAGCCTACACCTTTGAAACCGAAAATGATACCGAGACAGATTGGACACTTGAAGTTCAATTTAAGCCCGGTGTTACGGATGCGGTCGGTGATAGCACCGTCAAAGGCATTACAGACCTAGGCATAGCGGATGTTACTGCCGTTCACACGGGACATAAATATTGGTTCACTGGTACCCTGGATGCGGAAGTCCTTGAGACAATCGCTCAGCGGCTGCTCATGAACGAGGTTATCCAAACGTTCTCTTACCAAGCACCGAGATGATTTTTTAATTCTTAAATAAAGTTTTTTATCACTTACCTTTGCTTGAGCATACTAACTTGCATATACTCTAATCACTGTACCTAAATGGAACCGAACTAAGGCAGCAGTCGCGACCTGACGAAGTGCGAAACTGACCCCAGCTATCGGGCTAACGCGCTTCGGTTTCCCTAACGTGATGTTCTGAAAACCGTGCTTCCGAAGTAAATTTGGTAAGGAACGCGCAGAAAAATAGTAGAGATGATCGCGTGGGTGGACATAGGGCCAATTCGCTTTCTGGACACGACTCTGCAAACTCTCACCGTTCGGGACTTCAATGACAAGGGTCCCTGTCTGAGGCTTCAGAACCCGGCGTAACTCGCTGAGGAGTGGATTTAATTCCGAGATATGCTCCAACACATGGTAGAGTGTAATCGCATCGAAGTGGGCAGATGGAAACTCCGCCTCAAATATGTCTCCGCACTTTACATCTAATTTATACATTTCCTGTGCAAAAGCACTACCACTCTTGGATGGCTCAACGCCGTGTGATTCCCAATTCTGCTCGCGCGCGAGGCGGAGGAACGTCCCGATACCACATCCGACATCTAAGAGCCGTCCCTTACGTTGATGCTGTTTCTCCAACTCGGTCAAACGTTCCGCCATCTGCAACCACTCCATGTTGTCAGTATGGATACGTTCTACTTTATCCGGCGGATAGTAAGTCTCAACATACTCATCTTCAAGCATCTGACGATTTATCCTCGGATTCACATAGCGCAACTGACATCGCTTACAGACTACCACCGATAAGGCATCCTTACTGAAAAGTTGAGATGTATCATCTCGCTCACAAATTGGGCAGTTGATCCGTTCGAGATTGTCTGTTTTCATCATTCTATAGGAGGGGTTGTAATCCCCATTAGAAAAGGGGGACCCCTTGTGCTTCCACATAAACTGCGTAGAGAGACTGACTACCCATCATAAACAACCTATTTCTTTTCGTACCACCGAAACAGAGGTTTGCACAAATTTCTGGAAGATGAATCTGCCCGATACGTGTCCCGTCCGGTGCGAAGACATGCACCCCATCGTACCCGTCACCAACCCAGCCTGCACTCGCCCACAAGTTTCCATCGACATCACACCGAATACCGTCGGCAATACCGGGAGCCATATCACAGAAAACCTCTTGCTCGCCTAACCTCTCGCCATCTATCACGTCATAGACGAAGAGGTGCCGCGGGGTCCCCTCTTTATGCGTAACCCCAGTATCCACGAGATAAAGTTTCTTATAATCGGGCGAAAAACAGATGCCATTCGGTTTTTCAAGCTCATCCGTTACAACACTTGCTTCTCCCGTATCAGGATTCAGGCGATAAACGCAGGTAGGTAATTCAAAGTCGGCTATATGCCCTTCATAGTTGAGCATAATACCGTATCCAGGATCGGTGAACCAGACATGCCCATCCGGGTGAACAGCGACATCGTTCGGTGCGTTGAGCGGTTTCCCGTTAAAGTTGTCCATCAGCACAGTAATCGTTCCGTCATATTCAGTTCGTGTGACGCGCCGTGCTCCGTGCTCGCAACTGATGAGCCTTCCTTGACGATCGCGGGTGTGTCCGTTGCTATAGTTGGAGGGTTTTCGGTAGACGTTTACTTCACCGGTGGATTCCTCCCATTTCAGTATCCGATTGTTCGGAATATCGCTCCAGAGCAGATACCCGCCGTCACCAAACCAGACGGGGCCTTCTGCCCAACGCGATCCTGTCCATAACCGTTCGACAACAGAATTGCCGATCTTATACTTTCCAAAACGAGGGTCTAACACCTCAATTGCAGGGTCTGGATAGCGGACAATAGAATCATCCCATTTTCTTTCTGGTGGTGTCTGCATGCAATTTTCCTCCAAGTTGGGTTGCAAATGGTAGAATGTTTCGGTCAGGTAATAGTATATCACAAATCCGGGTTTTACGCAAAAACTGGGAGCCTCGTATTAGGGTATTTATGGTAACTTGTAAAAACAAATAGACACTCCCCCTTCCAGTAGGCGAGGTTAGGAAACCTCGCCAGTGAACAGTGTTCAGTTAATTCTAAAATCCACTATAAATGCCTAAATTTTTGATAAGGTATTGTTTTTTTCATAAGTCAATGATAGAATATAAATATGCAACATCTCTTTGAAAAACTACGCGAAGACACCCAAAACTGGCGCGACGAAGGGTACTCTTCCCCAGATTATCCACTCATCGGAGAAATACTACGCTACCAATTTGAAGGTGAAACAGATAATCGTGTCCATCTTAAATACCTCCGCGAACCGCAATTCCAATCGCTGGAGCTCTATTGGTACCTGAGATTAGTACTAAAAACTCCACATATTGCTGAACTTTACAGACACTACTACGATACCGGCGATATACGCGATTTTTGCGAAGCATTCGGGATCCCGATTTCCGCTAACGAACTGATATTGATTAGGGATGTTGACACGATTATTGACTTGGTAAAAAACAACCCCGAATTCGTCAAACAGAAGCAAATTGATCCGGTTCACGAGGCTGTGACGCTTCCGTATCCGAGTTACATCTTCGCGCTTGCGATGGGCACCGGTAAGACGGTTCTTATTGGCACTATTATCGCAACCGAATTCGCGATGGCACTTCGTTATCCCGAAGGCGAGTTTATGAAAAATGCCCTCGTCTTTGCCCCCGGCACAACCATTATTGAGAGTCTACGTGAAATCAGCGATATTCCCTTCGATCATATCCTACCGTCCAGTCTACACAGCGATTTTCTTGCCAACCTCAAAATCACCTATGCACAGCCCGGGGCAAAAGAAATTCAAGTCCAAACCGGCAGTACTTACAACGTCATTGTCGCAAACACCGAAAAAATCGCGCTGCGGGCGAACGTAAAAAAACGGAGCAATCAGACAGAAATTGCGTTTGAGGAAAAGAAGGAACAAGCAGAATTAGTGGCAAACCTCCGCCTTCAAAAAATAACAAGTCTACCTAATTTAGGGATATTTTCAGATGAAGCACACCATACTTACGGAAACAAAATAGACGCGGAACTTAAGCGGGTACGTGAAACGGTTAATTACATAGACGGGAAAACTAAACTCGTCGCTGTGATTAATACCACTGGCACACCTTACGCCAAGCGGCAGATGCTCAGAGAGGTCGTTGCATGGTATAGTCTCGGTGAAGGAATCAGGGACAACATCCTTAAAAGTCTTCACAACGGCATTGTTCAGTACCCTATCGGAACTATTCCTGACCAAGACGTGATCCGTAACGTTATCAGCGACTTTTTTGATAGCTATCGTGATGTATCATTACCCGATGGTGCGAAAGCGAAAATCGCCTTTTACTTCAGAACGCAAGAGCACTTAAACGCCTCCCTTGCGCACATTCAAAACGCGCTCACAGAAATCGGAGAAAGTACCACACAAATACTTGTCAATACCCAAAAATCAAGTCCGCAGGAAATTAATGAGTTCAACCGACTCAACAATCCTGACAGCCAGAAACGTATCATTCTCCTTATCGGCAAAGGGACAGAGGGGTGGAATTGTCCCAGTCTATTCGCTTGCGCACTTATCAAGGAACAAACGGCCAGTAGTAACTTCATCTTGCAAGCCTCAACGCGATGCCTCCGCCAAGTGAAAGGTAATACACAGACAGCAAAAATCTTTTTGGATACCAAAAACAGTGCGATTTTAGACAAAGAATTGCAGGCGAACTTTGGAACGACACTCGGCGAGCTCCGCACGCAAGACGTGGAAACGGAAGAGGTCGCGCTCCGCATTCGTAAAACCGATTTGCCGAAATTACAAATCATGCAATTGGTGCGCCGCGTTGTTCCGCTGGAAAATACGCCTAAAGCGATTCAGTTGCATAAGCCAGCAGACGTTGAGAAGACTCCGCCTGCTTTTCGCAGCATTCTGACTCCCGATTTCACACAGCGAACTACTTCGCCGCTAACAGCGTTGGGCGCACAAGATGAGGTGGAAATTGCTAATCAGACAACAGATTGCTACACACTGACAAGACGACTTGCAACAAACTATCATCTTTCTGTTATAGAGACCCTCAAAAACCTCAAAAACCTCTATCCAGAGGGACAGGTCCCTTATGAACACTTCGATGCGCTATGTAGACAGGTGGAAGACCAGCAGCAAAATTACGAAGTGATTGAGGAACAAATTGCAGAGCATCTCGCGCTTATCCGTATCCACGATGACGACGGCAACCTACTTTTTGAAAAAGATGATACCGACGGTTCCTATGTTCACAAGGTGCGTCTGCGTAAGCGTAAGGCTGACCTCCTCCTCAGTGAAGACGACTTAGATGACAACCACGATGTGAGTTTTCATTATATGCCCTACGACTTCGATAGTGCCCCCGAACAGCACTTCTTTAAAACGATTTTAGCAACCTTGAACCAATCCGTTGCAGATGTTGAAGTATTTCTGTTTACCGGTAGTTTGGCAAATACCAAGAAAACCGATTTTCATTTTGAATACAAAGGCACTGATAACAATTATCATCGCTATTTTCCTGATTTCGTTATCGTCAGGAACACAGGGGAGTTCTACATCGTTGAGATTAAGTCTGAAAGTGAACGCGGCGACCCTACTGTCGTTGCAAAAAAGAAAGCAGTGAAACGTCTGGCAAGATTGCAACCCGATGCTCACTTTGAATATAAAGTCATTTATACAAGGGATGCCTCTCTCCAAGAGAATTTAGACGAAATGCAAACTATCCACGAATGGATTAATAGGAACGAAACCATGCAGAACGATGGCGAAAATAATTTAGCGTGAGTTTGGTATAAGTGGTAGTTCTCATACTGTTTGGATGAAAAAGAAAAGGTTGAAAACTTGCTAAAAATGCCTTACACTTAATCAGACTTGCAATCAGATGATTGCACTGTACCACAGCATTGGCATCACTAACCACTTTTTGTATGGAGGCCCTCAATGACAAAGCGACTTGAACTAGCTTTTACAGAAGCATCAAAGCTCTCACCGAAGGAACAAGATGCCCTGGCAGATTGGTTACTTGCTGAACTTCACTCTGAGAGAAAATGGGATAGATTATTCGCAGATTCTCAAGAGTTATTATCTAAACTGGCTTCTGAAGCACTCGCAGAATATCATAGTAGTCAAACACAGGAATTCGATCCAGACCAACTATGAATTCAAAAACGACAAAACGCTTCCGTCAGATGCTGGCGAAATTACCAGGTAACATCCGACAACAAACTAAAGGGGCCTACAGACTATTCACGGAAAACCCACACCATCCAAGCCTGCAATTCAAGAAAATACACAACACTGAGGCAATTTACTCCGTTCGTATCAACATCAACTATCGAGCGGTTGGTGTTGTCAGGAACGGAGTAATCGTTTGGTTCTGGATCGGTCCACATACAGAATATGAGAAGTTGCTTGATCAACTTTGAGATTTAGGACTTATGAAATAATTGGGCTTGTGGGATAATATTGTATTATGGCAACTGAAAGAATAATCACAATGAATACAGACATTGGACTTCAGCAATGCACAATCCCTTTTAAAGATTATCTTTTTAAATATCTGAGGGTGGTTCATAAATGATTTATTGATGCAAATACAATTCCTTCCTTTTCCAAATATCCTACTGCGGAGAAAATACAAAAAACAATGGAACTTTTAATCCGGAGACTGAAACACACGGAAGATGCTCCAAAACCCAAAAAAGCATCTATTCGATGCTATACATCTTGGGATAGTTTTGTGCAACAAAAATGTCTAAACTTAAGATACTTGGCCGAACAGGAAAAAAAATGGCACTCCAACCTACAACATAGGAAGAACACACAATGAAAATCAAGCCAGTTAAAGGCAGACCGATGCTGCACTGGGTTGGCAAACGCCCAATTGACATAATAAGCAATTATCCTGCCCAATTGGTGGATACATATAACGTTGAAAACCCAGAGAAAGAACCGACCTATGACAAATTTAAAGACGGTCCTAATCTCCTTTTTCACGGTGATAACAAGGAGATTCTTTCCACGCTGCTGGTGCAAGGTTTTCGTGGCAAAATAGACCTCATCTACATTGATCCGCCTTTTGACAGCGGTGCAGATTATGTACGGAAGGTAGCACTACGCGGTGAACAGAATAACTTGGAGGCTGAAGGACATTCTGTTATTGAACAGACACAATACACAGACATTTGGGCAAACGATAACTACCTCCAATTCATGTATGCACGACTCATTTTGATGTACGAATTGCTATCAGATAAAGGTTCAATTTACCTACATTGCAACCATGAGAAGAGTCACTATTTGAAAGTCCTCATGGATGAGGTATTTGAAAAAGACTTATTTCAAAATGAAATTATTTGGTACTACAAAAACGCCTCTCGTGGAAAAAAGCGATTAGCTCATGCACATGAGACTATTTTCTGGTACACCAAATCGCCGGACAAATATATTTTTAACCGAGATGAAATTCTGGTTCCTTTCGAAAGTAGAATGACGGAGTGGCGATACAATAAAGGAGGACAAGCAGGAAACGATATGCCTAAAGGTAAAACCCCTGACGACGTTATTATTCTCCCTTCTCTTAACACCATGGATGGGGAACGTTCTGACTTTCCTACCCAAAAACCTGAAACTCTGGTAGAACGCATCATCAAAGCCTCAAGCAACGAAGATTCCATTATCCTCGATTACTTTGCAGGAAGTGGTACCACTGCCGCCGTTGCTGAAAAACTCGGCAGGCGTTGGATTGCTGCAGATATCAACAAAGGTGCAATCCAAACAACAATAAAAAGACTTCAAAAACTACCTGACATGCAGCACGGTATTGCCCACTATCGTGTTAATAACTACGATGCCAGTACACATTTAGAACGAAGAGATATTGTGATAAAGAAATATGGCGTGCAAACGGAGAGACAAGAGGCGTTCTTTGATGGTACGCTGGATGGCACACTCGTCAAAATTATTGACTTGACGAAACCGCTCGCCCCGTTAGATATTCAAGTGATTAAAGACGAACTTGAGAATCGTCCAGAAGAGTCACGCAACATCACGGTATTTTGTTACGGTATCAATAGAAGCATTCAAGCAGAACTCAAGGCGGAAAACAGACGGCGCGCAGTCAACAAAATCTTTGTGCGTGACATCGGGAGCGAAGGCATCACGACTTTTGAACCTGCAGCAGCGGATGTTAATTTCGAGAGAAAAGGAAATAGTGTCAAAATTACCATCGCAGATTATATAAGTCCAACTATCTTAGCACGGATGGATATTGACCGCACAATTTTCGACGAGCAAATCGCCGACTTCCGTTCACAGATTGATTGCGTCCTGATTGATACCGACTATACAGGTGAACATTTCAAAATAGTTGAGAGCGACGTACCGAAGAAAAAGGAAGATTTTGTTGACGGGGAATACATGGTATCGTTACCACGTCCAGATGCCCGCGTCGCCATAAAAATCATCGACATGCTTGGTGAGGAAACTGTTGTTACGGGATGATGCTAAATTTGTCCTGCTAAATCAGGTTATAGGGTAGCCTTCCCGTATCTGTCCGTTTTACTAGACAATTCAATACCGACTGAGTGCAAAATAGTCGAAAGGATTTAAAAATGTCTGACGAAATGAAACCGGATCTGCCGGCAACTACCGAAGATGAAACTAATTCTACACTTGGCGTTGTCACTGATCTTATATTGGATTCAACTATTCCCGTTTCAATCAGGCGCAACATGTTTAAAGTTGCTGATCGACTATGCTCCGCTTTAATTAAAGTACCTGTTGAAGCTCTTGAGCGGAGAACCGCCGAAAAACGGGCAGAATCAGAAGCACGAATTAAAATTGGACAAGAGGTTACTGACCAAATTATCCAACAAATAAAGGTCGATCCGGAATTCCCACAGAGAGCAGGAACCTCATTTGCCAAAAAAATACTGCGGGAACAGTTCAATTGTGAAAAAATCCTGTCTATTGCTGCAAACCAACTTAAGAAAGTGAAATACAATAGTTCGACAGATCAAAACATTGAGAGTGAAGTAGAAAAGTTGATTGACGACGATTGGTTTAACGCTTTTGAGAAAGAGGCAAATCAAAAAAGTGACAAAGACATGCAGCATCGTTTCGGTCGCGTCTTAGCTGGTGAGGTTGCAAACCCCGGGTCGTATTCAATAAGGGCTGTGAAAACCTTAGGGGAGCTAGACCTAAAGGCTGCTCGTTTGTTCGAAACATTATGTTCCTTATGTATAGTTTTAGGAGATCCAATGCAAGGACAAGTTATTGATGCCAGAGTTTCTTCTCTAGGCGGAGACGCGAATGCAAATACCCTGCGAGGATATGGCTTGGCTTTTTGTGATCTTAATATATTAAACGAGTATGGGCTCATTACCTCGGAATACCACTCCTCACATGGATACTATGAAGTTGTACAAAATGAGAATACCCAACGTTGTTTTCCATTCTGGTATCAAGGAAATTATTGGGGTTTATGTCCTTTACCAGGGTGGAGAAAAGAAGATCGGTTTAATCTTAGATTGTCGGGAGTTGCTCTTTCTCAGGTTAGCCGCGAACTATTACGCGTAGTTGATCTGGATCCAGCGGATGAGCCCCTGAAGACCGCGAGGCAGGAATATACTACAGATCTAAAAAAATACTTTGAAGATCAGAGATTAAGAATGGCTGAAGCCCAACTCAAACTGGAATACTTTGATGGTCATCCAATTCCCTCCGCCCATTATTATGTCCGGTAATGTTGAATGATGTAATGGTCAATCGTAGGATTGTCTTTTGTAAAGTTTGCGATGTAATACCATTCCTATATGGATAGTTTTCATAACAGGTATTCTTCAGAAATTCCCTGATAAGAGGGATTTAGGTGGTTTCTGACAGGGATAGCACCTTATTGGGAAAGTATATTTCGCGAATGAATATAGTAACGTGAGTTTGATAAATATTTGTCTATTTTTTCAAGAAAGAGACCTCTTTTGGTATAATGAAGTAAAACCCTTTCATTGTTCGATACGGTGTTCCTGAAAAAGCGGATACTGATTGAAGCAGTGATCCGGAAACTCAAAACACAGACACAGGTGGAATACACCCGGCAGAGAAGTTTTGAAAACTTTCAAGTCAATGTATTCTCGGAAACCTTGATTGCATATCAGTTGTTGGAGAACAAACCCTCGCTGAAGGGCACTGAACTGCAGCAAAGCAAGGATTCACACAAACTTTCTAAAACATAAACTTTTTTCAAACTCACGTTATAATTACATTAGGTTGTGATTAATATAGACAGACGTAGCATTCAATAAGTATGCCCATCCTGACTTCAACTTTAGCATAGGATAATCACCATACCAAACGGTCGATAAAGTCCACCAACATGTGAAAACATAAAGGACAAAAACGCATGGCACTTCCAAAAATGACACGGATTCAGCAGACGTTTGAAGCACCCGTTCTCACCAACCTCCCCGCGGCGATTCACACGGAATTAGAACGGATTAACGCCTCTGCTATTATCAAACCCGGCGAGACTGTCGCCGTTACCGCGGGAAGCCGCGGCGTTGCGAATGTCGCGACTGCGGTCAAGGCGACTGTTGATTATCTCAAGACACTCGGTGCGCACCCCTTTGTCGTTCCAGCAATGGGAAGCCACGGGGGTGCAACGCCTGAAGGACAACGGAGTGTGCTGGAACATTACGGTATCACCGAAGAGACTGTCGGCGCCCCCGTGAAAGCGACAATGGAGGTCGTAGAACTCGGAAAGACGGCAGACGGCTTGCCTGTTTTTCTGGATAGGTATGCCGCTGAGGCGGATCACGTTGTACCCCTCAATCGCATTAAAGCACACACAGATTTCAACGGCTCCATCGAGAGCGGCGTGATGAAGATGATGGTCATCGGGCTTGGCAAACAAGAGGGTGCGAACTTTTACCATCGAGCATTCTTCCAGTACGGTTTTGAACACGTCATCACGGCTGTCGGTGGTTTCATCCTTGACAGCGGAAAAATCGCTTTCGGCATCGGGCTCATTGAGAACGCACACGAAGATACTGCGAAAGCTGTCGCCATGCCCGCTGCACAACTCCTCCAAACCGAACGTGAACTCCTCGTCGAAGCGAAATCGCTGATGGGACGACTGCCCTTTGATGAACTCGATCTGCTCATCGTGGATTGGACAGGTAAAAATATCAGCGGCACAGGTATGGACACGAATGTCATCGGCAGGATGATGCAAAATTTTGAGCCGGAACCCGCAAAACCTGCAATCCTCCGTATATTTGTCCGAAATCTCACCGAAGAAAGCGACGGGAACGCCACTGGCATCGGACTCGCCGATTTCACGACGACCCGTCTCGTGGACCAGATTGATAGACACTCTACCTATATGAACGGTATCACCGCGCTTGGACCACAGAAGTCGAAAATCCCGTTCTACTATGACACCGATCGGGAAGCGATTGAAGTGGCACTCGATACCATCGGTCTCACCGAGCCGGAGGATGCGCGCGTTATCCGTATTGAGAGCACACTGAGATTAACGGAACTCGACATCTCTGAGGTGTTGCTTGAAGATGCGAAACTGCATTCGAGGTTAGAGGTCATCAGCGAAACGAAACCGTTTGCATTTGACGCAGCGGGCAACCTGTTACCGTTTTAGATAGCCATCAGTTATCAGCCGTCAACAGGTCAGTGAACGCCGCGAGCACGGCTCGCTCCTACAAGAATAGAACTATCAGCAGTTGGCAGTCGGCTAAAAGATTATCAGCCCCACAAAGGTTTCCCTTTCGGATTGATGGAAACCAACGGTTTTCGCATTAAGATAGCCTCAAAACCAAGAGCCCGTAATGAAATGGAAGGGCGGATCTAAGGGAAGCCCGTGGTAGTTTATAGTAGATTCCGTAATTACTCAGGACTTACGCAATTTTGACTATAGAATGCCTTGTGAGAAGGAGAACCCCAAAAAAACACAGATGTTCTCGTGGCACAACCTAACAGGTTATGCTACAAAAGAGCAGCATGCGTAAGTCCTGTTACTTATACATTTCGTCGTGTGAACTCTGAAGTTATATGTTTCTAATGACACAGGAAACTAACGGTCTCCTATGCTACAAGTGTGAACCTGTTTTCGGATTTCACTATAAATGCCGGTTGTTCCTCCGCAAGGGAAAATTAACATGCGGAAACTTAAGATTATCTTGGAGATGATTAAATTTGAACACACGATCTTCGCGCTTCCGTTTGCTGTCATGAGTGCCTTCATCGCTGCAGATGGACTCCCTTCGCTGGCGAAGTTTGGCTGGATTCTCGTGGCGATGGTAGGAGCGCGCAGCTGCGCGATGGCGTTTAACCGACTCGCCGATGCCGAATTTGATGCGAAGAACCCACGGACCGCCATGCGTGCGATCCCCGCGGGTTTGATTACCAAGGGCACCGTGTGGTGTTTTACCCTTATCTCTGCTGGACTGCTGGTCTTTGCGGCGTGGCGACTGAATCCACTCGCTTTTGCACTGTCCCCAGTAGCACTTGTTGTCGTTATGGGGTATTCCTATACGAAACGTTTTACTGCACTTTCGCACTTTTGGCTCGGACTTTCCCTCTCCATCTCACCTGTCGGCGCGTGGATCGCGATTCAGGGCAGTTTTGCGTTGCCACCGATAATTCTCTGCCTCGTGGTGCTGCTCTGGACAGCAGGGTTTGACATTATCTATGCGTGTCAAGATGTTAATTTTGACAAAAAGCATGGGCTGCACTCGATACCCGCGAAAATCGGAATCCGGTGGTCGTTGTGGCTGTCGTCTGCTCTGCACGTTATCGCGGTGTTGCTACTTCTCGGTATTCCATCCCTTGTCGAGTTAGGGCTTTTTTATTATATCGGTGTTGGGATTGTTGTACTAATCTTTATCTACGAACACGCCATCGTCAAACCGACGGATCTGTCCCGTGTCAATCTTGCTTTTTTCACACTCAACGGCACGATTAGCTTGGTCCTGATGGCACTTTCAATTGCCGATATTTTGTTTTTTTAAGGATTGGGTTAAGGCACTCCGATCCCCGGCTAAACCCAAACGGTACCACATAGCGAAGTAGAATGCGGACCAACGGAAAGGCACATCAATATACAAACTCGCCTCACCGAACCGCAAGGTAAAATTAAAATATGAAACTTTCACTTTCCGTACGCGTCGCAGAAACGGCATCGAAAAGAGACGCTACGCATAATTTTGAACAATTGACTGAACTGGCATCAGGACTCGGCTACGAGGCGGTCTGTATGCGTGCCTCTCAAGTCGGTATCCAATCGCCTTTGGAACACATTACCGCCGCGAGCAAACAGGCAGCGTTGCTTAACCTGAAGGTCTCGATGGTCACCGGTGATTTTCCAGTCCCTCTCAACAACGAACAGGGACCAGATGGACTCCGCAACATAACCCCCTATTTGGATCTAACGGAACTCCTTGGCGCGGATCTCATCCGCATTGCAATGAAGGTTGAGGCCGATATTCCATGGGCACAACGGGCTTCCGATGAAGCCGCTGAGCGCGGTATTCGTCTCGCGCATCAATCGCACACACAGAGTTTGTTTGAAACGGTAGAGGGTTCTGTTGATGTGTTAAAACGGGTCGGTAGAAAAAATTTCGGAATTATCTATGAACCCGCCAACCTTGACCTCTGTGCTCAGGATTACGGTGTTGAGACACTCAAACGGTTCTCGCCGTATCTCTTTAACGTGTACCTGCAGAATCACATCCGCAGACCAGAGGGGAAGACGCGGCTCTTGACATGGATTCAGGGTGAAGTCCCGCACGATCCGATCCGTTTGCAGGACGAAGGTGGCATCGATTTTCCGTTAGTGTTTCGTGGATTGGAAGCGATCGACTACGATGGGTATGTGACGGTGCATCAGGCGTTCCGTGAGATCATGGAGCCTGAAGACGCAGCAGAGCAGAGTTACACCTATCTAAAACCGTTTTGTGGATAGGAAGAGGTAGCGTCTTTCGCATCATGAGCACACAGCAACCCAATATCCTGATTATCACGACCGATCAGCAACGGACAGATAGTTTGAGCTGCTATGGGTCAACGTTCACAGATACACCACATCTGGACAAGCTCGCCTCCGAAGGTGTCTGTTTCGAACGGGCATACTGTGCGAATCCGGTCTGTACGCCTGCCCGTGCCTCTATTTTTTCGGGACGATATGTGAGTCGGCACGGCGCGTGGAACGTCGGTATGAACGTCCCTGAAGACGAAACCCTGTTGTCACACCGGCTTGCTGAGGTCGGCTATCGCACACATTATATCGGCAAAGCACACTTCCAACCTTTCGGCGCATCTCCCACACAGTCAGTCGAAACCCTCGCCGATACGACACGCTATCCGGATTTCCACGGTCCCTACTACGGATTTGAAACAGTGGAAATGGCACTCGGTCATGCGACTTACGGTGTTGCAGGGCATTACGGTGAGTGGGTGCGTTCGTGTGTCTCTGAGGAAACTTTCGCGAGTTATAGCAAAGCGACATCTCTTAGTGAACGGGGTTTCGGTGGCGAGGCGTACGACTGGGATATACCTCTGAAATACCATAATAGCGTCTGGACAGCGGATAGAACGATAGATTTCCTATCGAACCGAGATACCTCCCAGCCCTTCCTATTGGCAGTCGGTTTCCAAGATCCACATCATCCCCACTGTGTCCCAACTGAATTTGAAGAACGTGTTGATCCCTCCCAAGTCCTGCTACCGGACTTTGTTGAGGGCGAGTTGGACGACAAACCGCCCCACTTTTTAGAAGCGCGATACGGACAATTGGAAACGTCTGAGATCCGTGGAACATTTGCCATCGCGGGACAGGGCGGTGGTGCCGATTACCGCAAGGTCTCTGAAACCGAGGCACGACTGGGGAGAGCATACTACTACAACATGGTGAAGATGATAGATCAACAGATGGGACGCATTCTGGAGTGTTTGGATACATACGGATTAACAGAGAACACGTTAGTGCTTTTCATGACCGATCACGGTGAACTTCTCGGTGATCACGGTCTCTGGATGAAGGGACCCTTCCATTACGAGCAGCTCATCCGCGTGCCAACGTTGCTGCGGTTTCCCAGAACGATTCCCGCTGGGCAGCGGACACAGGCGCTGTTTAGCCATGTAGATATTGTTCCGACGGTTCTTTCGGCAATCGGTATGCCGATCCCGTCAGATACCGACGGTGTGGATGCGATGCCTATGCTTACAGGTGAGACAGCATCCATTCGTGATTCCGTGTTAGTTGAGTGTGTAGACGACCCGCGTGGCTTGCGGCTCAAAACGATCGTGACCGATACACGGAAACTGACATGGTATTGTGGGCACGCTTATGGCGAACTCTACGATTTGAAGAAGGATCCGGGTGAACGCGTCAACCAGTGGGAGAACGCCGCCTACGCCACAGATAGGATGTCCCTTATGGGTCGCATTCTTGAGACGATGGAATCTTTGGAGAGAAGAGTTGAACGAGTATCGTATGCATAAGATTCGGTTTTTAAACTTGCATTAAAAAAAAGGATTGGGTATCATTTAGGGAGAAGAAATTGATTGTGTCCAGCCTCACTTCGATTAGATCACATCCTACGTGAAAGTAGTGGGAAAAACATTGGGGGCATCCAGATGGAGCCTACGCTATCCATTGTGATTCCGATTTACAACGAGGTTGCAAGCCTAAAAGAGCTTCTGCAACAGGTCGCCAACGTTGAAATCGGTATGAAAAAAGAGTTGATTCTCGTCGATGATTTTTCAACAGATGGTACACGCGATATTTTAAAGGAAATTGAAACTATTCAAGCGGATTCAGGCGAGATACATAGGTACATCTCAACACCCCAGATGCCTCCAAACGAAAATGCCGCTTCTGATAGCGACGCTCCAACCGCCAATAGCCCCGCAGAAAACACCTCTGAGATTTCTGCTAAAGTCCTTTATCACGAGGTGAATAAGGGTAAAGGGGCAACGCTCCGAACCGGATTTCAACACATTACCGGTGAAATTACCCTCATTCAAGATGCCGACTTGGAGTATGATCCAAAAGACTATCCTAAATTGCTTCAGCCTATCCTCACCGGAGAAGCCGATGTTGTCTACGGCTCTCGGTTTATGGAGGGGAGACAAATCGGGTTATTGCGGAGTTATCTCGCAAATCAATTTCTGACGACCCTTGCAAACATCGTCAATGGTACAAAACTCACCGATATGGAGACCTGCTATAAGGTGATTCGGACATCGATTCTGAAGGAAATTTCGCTTTACTCCGATAGGTTTGGCTTCGAGCCTGAAATTACGGCGAAACTTGCCAGACGAAAGTGCAAAATCGTTGAAGTGCCTATCTCCTACCGCGGCAGAGACTATCATGAAGGGAAAACTGTGAGTTGGAAGGATGGTGTCGCCGCAATTTTCCACATTCTCCGCTTCCGATTTTTTTCATAGAAAAAATATGTCTAATTTGCGAGATTTGCTGAAAGAGGTAGACGCAATCCTCGATTCGGCAAGTGTGTCAAAGCCAGCACACGATTGCGAGCCGCCAACAGACCCCCTTTTGGTAGCACTCGATACCTACTTCGGTTATGCCCATTTTCGCACCGGACAACGCGAGATCGTCGAGGCGATATTAGATGGCGAAAATGTATTTGCTGTGTTCCCAACGGGACACGGAAAGTCGTTGTGTTACCAACTCCCGGCACTGATGCTCGACGGCGTAACAATCGTGATCTCGCCTCTTATTTCATTGATGAAGGACCAGGTCGATGCCTTACGAGAACAAGGGATTCATTCGGTTGCACTCATAAACAGCACACAGACATGGGAAGAATACCAGAGTGAATTGGCGCGCCTGAGACAAGACGAAATAAAACTCCTCTATATCTCACCAGAACGCCTTCGGAGTCGAAGGTTCTTGGACATCTTGAATGCGTTCCCTATCTCACTATTCGTCATCGATGAGGCCCACTGTATCTCACAATGGGGACGTGATTTCCGTCCTGCTTATCTGTCGCTCAAAGATACAGTTGATGTGCTCCAACCGCGCGTTATCGCACTTTTCACCGCAACTGCCCCCCCAGAGATCCAAGAGGATATTCTCAGCGTGCTGAACATACCAACACCTCGCACTCTCACGCAAGGGATTGAGCGTCCCAATTTGAAATTGGCAGTCCAACAGATGAGCCCACAGGTTTCCTCTATCGGCCTACGCGATGACGATGAAAAGTATCAGCACCTCGAAAGATTTCTCACCGATCAAGCCCCAAATCTTCTACCCGTTCGTCTGGGAGATCTGAAGACCTCGCCGAAAAATGGGATTATCTACGCGGGACGACGGCGAGAGACCGAAGAGATCGCAGACTTTCTCCAAAAGCGCGGATTCCGAGCAGATTTTTATCACGCCGGGCTTGAATCCCACGAGCGTACACGCGTGCAAGAAGCCTTTTTCGACAATAGTGGGAACGGATTAGACATCGTTGTTGCCACAAACGCCTTCGGTATGGGGATTGACAAGCCAGATATCCGATACATCGTCCATTGGACGCTGACGGGTACCCTTGAAGAGTATTGCCAAGAAGTCGGTAGGGCAGGGAGAGATGGAGAGGATGCACTCTGTATCCTACTTTTTTCTAACGATGACCGTGGATTACACGAATGGTTTATCAAAGAGAACGCGCCTGATAAACAGTCGCTACTTAAACTCCTAAAAGTCGTAGAAAATTTCAAAGGGAACGACAGGTACCGCGCAATTTCTAACGATGAATTGGAATGGATGAGCGGTGCGAAAGGGACAAAAATCCACGCTTGTCTCACTTATCTGGAAAAACTCGGATTTCTAAAGCGGTGGTATAATGTGCCATCCCAACTTTCTGTGAGGTTTCGCGGATCTTGGATTGAAAAAGCAGAACCAGCAGAGGCTACGCAGCGTGAACTCCTCCACCAATTGCGAGGTGGGAAATTAAAAACAATTTTAGAACTCTGTGAGACTGTTGGACAAAACCCAAAAGTGATAATGGAAGCCCTCGCCGAGTTGCAAAGCGATGGTTACATTCAGTATTGGGGACAGGAGGACTTGCTCCTCATTGAACTGCTTGAGGACAGTCAAATGCTTAGCACACTGACAGATGAGCAGATTGAGGCAGGTGATTATGTCCGCCGCAAACAGAGTCAACTCGATCAGATGGTCTTTTATGCCCTGGACACCACTTGCCGAATGCGCGTGATTCGAGACTACTTTGGTGAACCTATTGACGAAAATTACCGGTGTGGGACATGTGATTTGTGTCAAACGCAAATTGATGGTTGATTGCCGATTGCTAATTCTCCGTGCGGATCGCTTCAATAGGCGAAAGTTGAGCCGCGAGCACTGCTGGATAGACTCCGAAAGTGATGCCCATGAAAATCGAAAAGATAACGGAAGTCAATATCCATGGTAAAGAGAGGACAACGGGCCACTCTGGCACAACCTGTACAATACGGACAGCAAGCTGCGCCATACCGTGTGCTGCCAGCCAACCTCCGGCAATGCCGCTCACTGCACCACACAGACAGAGGCAGATCGATTCTGTCAAGAATTGACAGAAAATGTGAATCTGTTTCGCACCTACCGATTTCCGCAAGCCTATCTCCCGCGTCTTCTCACCAACGGAAACGAGACATATATTCATGATACCGATGCCGCTGACAAGGAGCGAAAATCCAGCAATACTCCCTAAGGTGATTTTAATCACTTTTTCAATGTGTTCAAGCCGCCTTGCTGTCCGTTTTGGTATCCAATATCCGATAAAGTCATCTTTTCCCCGGTGTCTCTTACGTAAGATATGTTTAACCGAATCCACGATACTATCAATATCCGCACCTTTTTCAAAAAAGACGACCATGTCTTCAAGGTACCGGGTGCCTGTGATCCGCTGTTGGTATGTTGTTAAAGGCACACAAAGAGCATCATCCAAAGAATACCAGAGGCTGAGGCTGCGGCCCTTCGATTTCATCACACCCACGACCCGTAGCCTGACCGTTGCTCCACGCCAATAATACCGAACCTTGACCTCTTGTCCAATTGGGGATTCCTCTCCAAATAGTTCAGTCGCAGTGTCGGCACCCAAAACACACACCTGCTTTGCGTTTTCAATATCGCCCTCGGAAAGGAATCTGCCCGCCTGAAGTTCCCATCTCATGCCGTGTCCGTAGTCTGCAGTAACACCTTCTAAAAGGGGTCTGGCTTGGTTCCCGTTTCGGGCGGTAACGAAAGTTTCGTAGCCTTCATATTTGGGTAAGACATAGAGAATATCCGGACATTCTGCCTCAATCGCAAGAGCCTCCTCGAGGGTATATCGCTCAGTGGTCCGCCGAACAAACCTTCGCTTTTTCCAAATAGAGGTCCGGGTCCAGAATTGGACTTGGTTTGCGCCGCCAAGGGTATCAATGTCTTGGGCGATAAGCAGTTTCGCCCCATCGCCGATTGCGATCATGCACAGGACACTGGCTATCCCGATGAAGATACCGAGAATGGACAAACCGGCACGGAGTTTATTCTGAGCGAGGTGTGTGATACCTATGGTGATAGCGTCGCGAAATTTCATCTTTTACTGAGGAACAGCGCGAAAGATAGGATTGTATTGATTAGGGCGGATCTCTGAAACAATCTCCCACTTATACAGACATTTGGATGCACTTTCAACGGGTTCAACCCGTTTCACTTAAGCGAGTTTTAAGAACTATAGGTGTTTAAACCTTGTTTTTACTTGAAAATTCATCTCTTCGGACGTTGCTATGGTTATAAAGAGGCGGATTTTCGGTAAAACGGCTTAAAAAAAGACAACTATCCGGGCTTCTGAAGACCTGCTTCATGGAATAGCAGCAATTTTCGGTGTTTGGGGTGCGGATATGTGGGGACCGGAAGAAACAGTGGAGGGGCGTGTTTAGGTTTCAGAGCCTTCTACAGTGACAATAGAATTGAGGGTATTGAGTGCCTCTGCATAGATATGTCGGAGCGGGACATTGTTCTGCTCCGCAAGCTGTCTACAATCCTCATATTCAGGAACGGCTTTAATAAGAGTGTCGTTGAGATATCCACGTTTCGCTTGAATTGTTCCCCACTGCGTCTCGACTTGAGTGAAGTCGCGCCGGAGTTTGACCCGATTGGCGGAAGAGAATCTGACACCAAAAGTCATGGTTTCAGTAAGGAGGAGTTCGATGAGCTTATCGCGGCGTGGCGTAGGACAGAGAACAGTTATCTGTGTGGCAGGTCTGTTCTTTTTCATAAAAATCGGCGTAAGAAAGACATCAAGCGCGCCGTGCTCAAAGAGTTGGGCAGTAACATACCCCGTAATCTCTGGCGACATATCGTCTATATTGGTCTCAATAATGTCCACGGTGTCTGTTTCGGCGTGATGGTGAGTTGTTTGCGAATTGCTACTTGAGACCTTTTCACCGAGACAGAGCCGAAGGAGGTTGGGGCGCTGTTGGAGATCGCGGGTGCCAGCACCGTATCCGACACGATCCAATCGCATTTGCGGCATAACACCGAATTCCTGTGATAACGTCGTAATGAGTGCGGCTCCAGTCGGTGTCACCAGTTCCTTGGGTATATCGGTTTGATGAATCGGAACACCTTTTAGGAGTTCCATTGTGCCAGGGACAGGGACAGGCATGAGACCGTGAGCACATCGGACGAAACCCCTACCGAGTGAGAGCGGTGATGCGTAGACCGCGTCGACATCCAGATATACCAAACCGATGACAGAACCTACGATGTCCACAATTGAATCAATCCCGCTCACCTCGTGGAGATGAACGTTGGCTTTGCTCATATTGTGAACTTTCGCCTCTGCTTCAGCGAGTCGGTCAAAGACGCGCTTTGCGGTTCCTCGAATTTCTGGGTCTAAATCGCTCTCATCAAGCAACTTGAAAATATCGGAGAGATGACGAGTCGGGCCGTGATCGTGGGCATGCCCATGATCGTGATGGTCGTGATGTGAATCCGCATCAGTGGTGTGTACCGGGTGCACCTCTACAATTGCGCGGGTACCGGTAATGCCGTGTTTCGTGGCTTTTTCGAAGTGTAGACTGAATTCAGCTTCGAGTTTGAGAGCAGATAATCCCTCTGTAAGTATTTCTGGGGGCACACCAACATCGACAAGGGCACCAAGCGTCATGTCGCCGCTAATGCCTGAAAAGCAGTCGAAATACGCGATTTTCACGATACTTACGCTCCTTTAGATCCTCTATGGAGATTCAGTGAAGTCCGAGACGCATAGACTGGGTGTGCTGGGCTCGCCAGTGAAGGGCACCCCTACAAAAAAAAGAGTGGTTATCAATTATCAGCCGTCAGTTAAAAGTGGAAACCCTTGGTTATAGTAAAATCCGAAAATAGGTTCACACGTGTAGCATAGACTGTTAGCCTGTGGACATATAATTTCATAGTTCACAAGGCGATACGAGTGTATAGGTAATTACGGAATTTACTATAAACAAAGCCCTCTTTAACGAATAACCGTTAACTGAAAACTGGTAACCATTTCGGTTCAGAAATCTTGAAGTAAGTCTTGGAGCAGTGTCTTAGAGTCGTGGCACTTGAGTTTAGCAAGAGCTTCGAGCTCTATCTGTCGGACACGTTCGCGACTCACCCGAAGTTTATCCCCGATGGCCGCTAAGGTGTACTCGGTGCCGTCCATTAAGCCGTATCGCAGAATGATCACCTGTGTTTCACGAGGATTGAGTGTTCGATTGAGGACCTCTGTGATAACCTCGACTTTAGCATAATCGATCAGAGAGTTTTCAGGCGTAATTTGGGATTGATCCGGAATAAGATCGGAAAACGAGCCGTCCGGAGAGTCTTCATTGATCGGCGCATCGAGCGGAACAACATCTTTTGTCGCGTTGAAAATTTGGGAAACCTTTTTCTCTGTAAGTTCGACCTTCTCCGCAATTTCAGTTATAGTGGGTTCGCGTCCGAGTTGGGCCGTCAGATCTAATTGTGCCTGCTTAATGGCGCGACGAGCTTCGCTGATATAGCATGGAACACGGATCATTTGTCCTTGCTGATCGAGAGCTCGTCTGATGGATTGCATAATCCACCAAGTCGCGTAAGTGCTGAATCGGAATCGGAGGGTGTGATCGAACTTATCCACGGCTCGCATCAATCCGAGGCTGCCTTCCTGCATCAAATCAAGGAACGTTAAGGATGTTTTACTGAAATGATGTTTTTTCGCAATACTGGCGACAAGGCGAAGATTCGCTTCGACAATTTTCAGTTTTGTTCCATGTGTAACTTGGTCTGCTGCTTCCAATTGTTCCGCTAACCACTTGACATACGCAAATTCTCGTCGCACGTCTTCAAGCACGAACCGAAATGTATATGGCTTGCAGGTAGTTCTCCGATCTACCAACATACCGGCAGGTAACTCCTCCAAGAGCATTTCAATTTCATAGCGGATGACATCGAAGTCCTGAAAAGCCGAGGATTCCTGTTCTTCGTCAAAACACGGTGTTGTGATGTGAGAGAGTTCAGGGATCGGACGTGCTTCTACCATAGGGAAATCAACTTGTCGTTGCTGTGCTTTCACCGTTTTCTTCTTAAAGGTATTGATGCTGCTGCGAATTGCCTTACGGGCGTATGCCCGAAATTCCGCGCCACGCTTTGTATCACTATTGTCTATAGCTTTCAAGAGTCCGAGGATTCCGACCTGCTTCAATTCGGGCGACGCAGTCGTGTCAATATACCTTTTTAAGAGATGTAAGTTCCCTTCAAAGATTTTCCAACGCGTCTGTTCCCATACGTTAACCTTCGCTTCTAATTTTTTCAATAGACTACCAAGTGCCTGAATTTCGGCGCGGACCTGGTCTATAATTAATCCGTGTTCCGGTTGCGCAGGCTCTAATTTTTCGCCTCCATTTGAAGTATCGTTTTTAGTAATGTTAAGCGAGGCTATCATCCAATCAGGAAATTGGTTCAACAGGTCGGTAAAAGCTTCTAAACCTTCTTGGTATTTTTTGAAGAGGGTAACTTCTTGTTCACGTTCCAACAAAGGGGTCTTCGCAATCCTCTGTAAGTACGCAAAAGTCTCATCTCTTGATGCCTCTGTGCGGCTTTCTTCCCTCTCTTCATCCACTACAAAAAGTTCGGATTCTACCGGGTACGCCGGGTAATAGTCTCTCATGTCTCCACCTCACTGTTTATTTAATTTACGGATCCCTGGACTGCGTTCGATTTCATCTTTTGCAGGTCCCCAATGCGTTTCAAGGCTATTTTTTTAAAATGCTCCCAATTTACGGATCTGGGAACTATCCCGTTTCTCTTTTTCCTTACGACGCATTCTAAGTACCATCCCAATTAAGAAAAAAAGTTTAACTTTTTATTATCTATATGGTATGCTATTATGCATAATCTATTCGTCCATCTACTGACTAACACGATTGGCTTGCAAGCGGCCCCCTAAAACACCGTATAACATTTGGAGGCAGTTAATTAATGGCTCAACTCACAGAAAATGAAATCATTAAAAAGTTTCAAGCCGGTGAATCTCTTTCTGGTGAAAATCTTGCAAACTTAGATTTAGCGGATCAGCAACTCATAGGTATTGATTTGTCGGAAGCGAATTTGAACGGTACTGATCTACGGAACGCGGATTTAACAGACGCTAATCTGAACGATGCGAATCTCACCGGTGCGAACCTTTCTGGTGCAACTTTACATCGGACGTATCTGGTCGGCTCTAATCTAACGGATACCAACCTCCAGGAAGCGAATCTATGCGGCGCGTTCCTGAGCGGAAGTCTGCTCTGCGGCACTAACTTCCGACACGCCGATTTACGTCGTGCTACCCTCGGTTGTCCAAAATGCAAGGTGCCGGGACCTTTCGGCTCACTCACCAGTTTTGAGAACGCAGACCTCGGAGAGGCGATTTTCGGTGAAATCAAACTGATAGGCGTTGTCTTACTCGGTGCCAATTTCAAAGACGCATATCTATATGAAGTTGACCTCTCTGAAGCCGTCTATCGCGAAGCCGATCTTGAAGGTGCTATCACCAAAAAGGGGCGAAATTAGGCAAGAGACATTTTTGTTTTTTTCAACGTCTTTTACCAATTCCATCCACGTAGTTTCGACCTACCAGTTTTCTCCATTACTTCGGAGTTGAGATTGCAAAAATCGGTCTTAGGAGTCTTTCTTCACAGCAAAGAGATATAAGTCCACACCAACGGTGCAGGGTTTTGCTTAGATGTTTCTTCAATTTTCTCAACTCCAACACGGAAAACGCCAATATCCAAGAAACGCATACTTGCCCGCAAGAAATAATTAAAAAAACCGCGCCTCTCTAATATATGTGACGTTAACAAGTGGTAAGAGGTTTACCCAAATTGCATTTTTTTAATAGGATTTATGCAGTCTGCGCTTCTGTAGCATAACCTATTAGGGTGTGTTAGGGAACCGCGTGTTTTTTATCGGTTCGCCCTCTCAGAAATCATGTTATTGTCAAAATTGCGTAAGTCCTGTTTCAGTTTCGACGCTTTACTCCTGATTCTCCATAGACGCGCAACCCCCACGTAAGAGCAGCTCTGCTGTTACACGCCTCAGGTCAACTGAGCTGCATTTCGCAGAGTTTTTGATATAATCCTCCCTTTGCTAACAACGTTTCATGTGTTCCAGTCTCCAGTATTTCCCCATCCTTGATAACGAGAATCTTGTCAGCTCGGATAACAGTTGAAAGTCGGTGAGCAATGATAAAACTGGTTCTCCCTTCCATCAAGTTCACCAGCGATTCTTGGATAAGTGCTTCAGACTGTGTATCCAATGAAGATGTGGCTTCATCCAAGACGAGAATCGGTGCATCTTTTAAGAGAGCGCGGGCAATAGATAAGCGCTGCTGTTCACCACCGGAAAGTTTCATACCCGCCTCACCAATTGGGGTCATATAACCTTGCGGGGTTTTCGTAATGAACTCGTGTGCGTTTGCACCTTTCGCTGCTGTGATAACCGCTTCATCAGTGGCACCCGGGCACCCATAGCCGATGTTTTCCATAATGGTGCCGTCAAAGAGGAATGTGTCCTGTGGGACAAGTGCAATACTTTGTCGCAATGACTCCAAATTTGCTTCAGAAATAGCGACATCGTCAATTAAGATGTTTCCTGAACTTACCTCATAGAAACGCAACAGCAGGTTGAGGAGGGTTGTCTTTCCACTGCCACTCGGCCCGACGAGTGCCACAACTTCCCCGGGCTTCGCTTCGAAGGTTACATTATCAATGACAGGTTTTAACCTTGTCGGCTGATTATCTGAATTTGTTGCTAAAGGTTGCGAGTAGAAAAAAGAGACATTCTGAAATGTGACGGTGCCGTGTATATTTTGCAGTTGAATCCCGCCCGCCGCGTCTTCAGACTTCCTATAGCGATTAGGTTGACGTTCATTGTTCTCTTCACCTCTCTCTCGTCTGAAGTCAAGGAGATAAAAGATCCGTTCCGCAGAAACGAGACATTGTTGTAAGGCACTATTGACGCTACCAATCGTTTTAATCGGCTTGAACATCCAACTTACCATCGTAACATAACCGATAAACCATCCCGTGGAGAGTTGTCCGATAATGACCTGCCAGCAGCCTAACGCGAAAACGGTTGCAACTCCCAGAGCTCCCAACCATTCGATCGTTGGAGGGAGAAGTGCAGCGAAACGAGCACGTCGGATTGCCGAGCAGTACTGATTCCAGTTTGTGGCTCGGAAACGTTCGGTTTCAGTTCGTTCAGTGGTAAAACTTTTGATGATTTTGATACCAGTAAGTGTCTCTTTGAGTTGTGAATAGATATTCACACTCTGCTGCTGAATTTCTACGCTGGCACCACGAATTCGTGTGCCGATAGACGTAATGAAATAAGCAAGAAATGGGAGAATAAGCAGGACGAACAAGGTGAGCTTGAAACTCGTGACCAGCATTACAGACACAAAGACCCCCACGAGAACCACAGCGCGGACAATATTCGCCATCGCGGCGACGAGGTTTTGCCACACCCGGACATCGTCTGTGATGCGCACCATCAGGTCGCCGGTGCGTTCTTCGCGCAAGGCCCTTAAGGGGGCAGATACGATGCAGTCATAAAGGGCGTTCCGCAGCCGGAAAGACAGTTTGTGTCCGACACGCGCCATCACGTAATCGTTACCATAAACGAAGAAACCTTTGATGAATACAAGGATGAGTAATCCACCGAGCAGCCATAGAAAGGCTTTGAGTGCATCACCTGCATCTATCAAGGACATCTCGAATCCATCGAAAGCAAACAGGCCTTCACGCTGGAAGTACCGGATGGATACAGTTTCGTCAAATGGGTTTCCGCCGACAATCTCAAGCGTATTAATCGTATCTGCTAAAATCTGAATAGCCCCTAAGTCGCACACAGCAACGACTAAGGCAAAAACCATTGCTAACAAAAAGGATCCGATGTAGGGCGCGTGATACCCTACAAATCGAGTAAAGGTTGCGTTTTTTCTGAAAATTTTCTTATCCATGCTGAGTCTGTCCGTTGGACTGAACCGAAGGTGAAACTCAGGAACACCCAATCAAAACACCTACTTGCTTATTTCAGTTGATAATCACCCAATTGGATAGCACATGCCTTTTTCGCGGTATCGTTCCCTTTTGAAAATGGACAACGGATACTGAATTCTCGCTTTTGGAAATCGACAGCTTCAATGATCCCGATGGCATAGGTATTACCGGCAGCGTCTATTAATCCGACCAAACGGCGTGTAAAATAAGCGCGGACTTCTGCTGTGATACGCGTTAAGCTTAAATAATCTTTGATGCGGGTGATAACTGTCTTGGAAAGTGATTTTGACCCAATGAGACACAAGGTCCGATGTCCCCATTCAGCGTAGTGAACTTGTGTCTCAGCGAGCCGAGAGAGGATTTCTAATTCCTTCTCATTTGCGACGCGCCCAATAAAGAAAGGGGTACGCCAACTCCGAATTTGTTCAAATGGTAGATGTTGGATGTTACTCCCGAACCCTTGTAGAGCAGGTGCTGAAGACTCGCCAGTCTCACCACTTTCAAGAGCGAGTTTTGGTTCGCAAGCTTCACCAAAATAGGCATCAAATTGGGCTCTTCGGTATCGACTGCGCGCCTTGCTACCTTTAGATCTAACATTCTTGTGTGGAAGAAGGTAATGAATATTCAGCCAGTCCTGCTGGCTATAACCTGCGGTTATCTGTCTCAATTCGCCGGAATGCCCCATGCATACCACGTGGTTCGGTCTGATGAGTTCAATCTTGTGCTGTTTAAGAGTAACAGCGGGGGCATCGTGGATGTAACCGGTCGTATCAATGATAATGAAATCAGCCTCGGTTTCACGCGCGCGATCTACCATCAGCCGTGTTCCCGTGAGCACTTCAAGACAGTGTCCACGGGGCGAGAGATCGCCTACAAAATATAGATAGTCGGCGATGCCGTTGAACTGGACAGGGGAACTTTCCGGGGTAAGAGACTTCATACCGATTGTCGTGGGGGGACCGATCTGAGATTGTCCGACATCTGCATCCACAACAACCGTTTTCAATCCCTGACCAATGGCAGAATCAGCCAAAAAACGGCAGAAGGTTGTTTTTCCAACATCGGTTGAACCTATCACAAGTACAACCTGTTGGGACTTGACAATTCGACTCGCAAGTTTTTCCCAGTGTTGGTTAACTTGATACGCGTCATTCATTTTGATTGACAATCGGGTGTCAACAGTAAAACACGAGTTGAGGGTTCAAACCGATACCCTTCTTTACTGATTGCTACAGCTATTTGCCAAGGTCCATTTCATAACGAAAGGTGACACCGGGCGGACTGAACATCTCATCCAAAGGAGGTATCTGCCGAACACCGACAAATTGTTCGAGCAGTGATGTCTTTTTCTCCTTCCGCACTACTTTGGGCTTGCCTTCAATACCTGCTAACGCTGCAGCGGTTTCGATCGCATCTGAGAGATTGCCGAGTTCGTCCAGCAGTTTTGAATCCAGGGCTTGCTTTCCAGAGTAAATCCGTCCATCAGCCCGTTCAACAATTTCGGCACGCGTTAAGAGATGTCCCCGCGCCTCGAAGATTGTATCCACAAATTGGTTGTAGACATCGTCCACGGTGGATTGGAGAACCGCCCGCTCCTGTTCTGTCAACTCACGGAAGGGTGAACTTGTATCTTTAAAGTCGCCGCTTTTAATGACCTGATGCCCTAAGCCGACTTTGTCATACAAGCCTTTGAGTTGTGTGAATTGCATAATAACGCCGATGCTACCCGTCAAGGTGCCGGGGTTCGCGAAGATCGTATCAGCAGCGCACGCGACATAGTAACCACCAGATGCCGCACTGCCTCCCATTGAGGCGACTATCGGTTTCTCTATCTTTTCCAATTCGCTGTAAATCTCTTGGACCGGGGCGACACTACCACCAGGAGAATCTATTCTAATTACAATCGCTTTGATATTCGGATCATCCCGGTAGGTGTGAATCAGCTTAATCGTAGCATCTGAGCGAGAAATAACACCCATAATGTCTACCACTGCGACCTTCTGTCCGATTGATACGTTGCTGCCTATCGAACGTAAAATCAACAGCAAGAAGAACAACACGATGATAATTCCCAAGATAATGTAGACACGTCTCTTTTTCATATTTTTAGTTATTGGGTTTTTGTACCCATTGGTCTTACAACCCAATCCGGTTTTCGATGCGTTCTCGCGAAAATTCGCACAGATTCCTATTTGCATCGGAATCAACCCAAAATCGTCGCCGAACATAGTAGAACGATGGGCAGAAACCTCATCGTTGGAAATTCCTCACTTCGAGCGATGCGGCGCGAAGATGACTACCCAAAAGGTTTTTAGCAACCATCCTATATCAGTAACGATGCTCTGTGTCGCAACATAGTGGAGATCCAATGCAAGTTTCTTTGGCATTAATTCTGTGATGTAGTAATGCTCCGCGTCGAGATGTCCTTTCAGTTTCTCCTCTTCATCGCGGTTCGCGAGTTGCGATGGACCGGTCATCCCCGGTTTTACTTGTAAGACATGTTTTTGCGTTTGTGTGTAGTACTTGACGTAATCGGGTGCCTCCGGACGCGGTCCAATGAGACTCATTTCACCCTTAACTACGTTAATTAAGTTCGGGAGCTCATCCAACTTTGTCCATCTCAAAAACCTGCCGATAGATGTAATCCGTTCGTCCCTATAGGTTGTCAAGCTACCGCCGAGTGCATCCGCATTTACTACCATCGTCCTGAATTTGTACATTTCAAAGATGACTTCGCTTCTGCCGACCCGTTTCGCTTTGTAAAACGTGGGGCCTTTTGATTGTAATTTTGCGAGCAAGATTCCAAGCAAAAAAAGGGGAGACAAAAGCACGAGTCCAATCGTTGCGAATAGGAGATCGAACGCCCGTTTTGTCCAGTCGCGATTGAACTTTACAACATCTTGAGAGTCTGCCGCTAAACGCTTCGTATGATCCATACAATTTTCCTAGTTCCGGATTCGACATTCGCTATAAACATACCCTCTTACAGGGCTGAATCGGTGCTGCGTGCTTTTGACGACACGTTTCAGGGCAGATTTTGTGCAATTCACACGGGCAGGTTCGCTGAAACCCTTGCGCACTTCGCCAGACACCGAGGTTCCGCCCTTTACTGGGAGGGCGCGAAACATTGTCCTGCAAGCCGCTATAGGCCTGGCCAGGGAGTAATGCCCAGAATTTAAGAGTTAAAAAACTAACGGCGATTCGCAATAGTCCCCTCTGTCTCCGTAGGAAACTGGATAATATCAGACGCGCTATCCATATCGCTTTCTGTTAGGAAGGAGCGATTCGGCTGATATGTTGGGACCAATTCTTGGAATTTTGAAACAATGCCTTCTGAATCCAGAGCGTCTGCGAACTGTGAAAGTTCCTCTATCTGGGAAAGGAGTTGACGTTCCTCTATCTGCTCCAACTGGGCAACGAAAATACGTTGGTGTTTTGTGGCTGTAACACCCTCTTGAGGAGTCAGGAGTTCCTCGTACAACTTCTCGCCTGGTTCCAACCCTGTAAATTCAATCTTGATGTCCCTATCAACTTCAAGTCCAGAGAGACGGATAAGGTCCTGAGCGAGGTCAAGAATTTTAATCGGTTCTCCCATGTCTAACATCAGAATTTCGCCATCATTTCCCATAGTCCCCGCTTGGATGAGGAGCTGCACAGCTTCCGGAATCGTCATGAAGTAGCGTGTCGCTTCGCGATGTGTGACGGTGACGGGGCCACCTTTGGCGATCTGCCGCTTGAAATTAGGGAGTACACTCGCACGACTTCCGATAACGTTCCCGAAACGGACCGCGATAAACCGGGTGCTGTTCTGCTTTGCTTTGCACTGAACCAATTTCTCTGTTACACGTTTGGATGCCCCGTAGACGCTCGTTGGGTTCACCGCTTTATCTGATGAGACGAGTATGAAAGCCCCTACCTCATGTTTGATTGCGGCATTGATGAGGTTTTGCGTGCCAAGTATGTTGTTTTTCACAGCTTCATCGGGATGGTTCTCCATGAATTTAACATGCTTGTGGGCAGCAGCGTGGAAAATAATATCAGGACGATATTTGCGTGTAACTTGTGAAACTTTAGCATTATCTCGAATGTCGCCAATAACTAAAGCCCGATTGAGTTGGGGCTCGGACTCCCGGAGTTCTATATCTGTGTGGTAGAGACTGTTTTCACCGCGTCCGAAGAGGATAAGGAGTTCTGGATTCAGTTTCGCCACTTGGCGACAGAGTTCAGAACCGATTGACCCCCCCGCTCCGGTCACCATGACGCGTTTACCAGAGAGATATTTAGAGACCTCAGCGAGGTCCATTTGCGAGGTAGACCGATTCAAGAGATCTTCAAATCGGACTTCTCGGATCTGACTGACACTGGCGCGCCCTTCAAGAATAGCATGAATGTTCGGGACGATCTTAAACTGACAGCCCCGGTACTCGCACTGTCGGATAATATCACGAATTTTACCGCCTGGTGCTGAAGGGATAGCGATGACAACTTCATCAATTTCGCGCTTGCGTGCAATATAGGTTAAGTCGCGCGTCGTCCCTAATACTTCAAGCCCTGCGACGCTTCTGCCCACTTTGTGCGGTGCATCGTCAATAAAGCCGACTGGCACATATCCTTTTTCAGGGTGGTTTCTCAGGGCACGGAGGACACCGATACCTGTTTCACCTGCACCAACGATAAGAACTTTTGTTGATAATCTTTGTATGGGCAACAACGGTTCAGAGTTCTGTACGATTGCCCCTACGTTCCTCTGATGTTTTCTACGTCCTGACCGTTTATCTTGCTGGAGAATTTGCACAGAGAATTTGGTGAACCCGATGAGTGCGAAGTTATAAAATCCATCAATTAAGAAAAGAACCCAAGCAATTTTCAATATTATGGAAAGCCCGATGAGTCCCACAGTAGCAAATATAATCGCGGTTGCCAACGCTCGGAATTCCTGAGCAGCAGCATATTGCCATATAGGTTTGTAAAGATTGAAAACTAACAGTAGCCCAATACGAACTATGGTGACGACAGCGGCGGTACCAAACCCAATGACATACTGTGGTTGGAGGGGAGACATGTCTGCACTCTGTAGTATAGCGAAAAGTGGTGCAGGTTGTTCTAAAAAATCAAAACCGAGCTGCCTACTGGTTAGGTAAGCGAATAGAAACGCGAAATTAACGAGAAATATATCAACAACAATTGTAAAACTCCACTTTATTTTCGGTCTATCCATATTCCCTCCTCAAGGGCACTTAACGAGCGGGTTGCCGCTTTTTTAATAATTCGAGTTTCTGCTCCGATGGGTCTTACAGTCCAATCGGGGTTTCTATGCATCGACAGTAATGAAGGAGTCCAAAGGCATATCGTCTATAAGATATGAAAGTCGGTTTATAGTTGCATTAATGACTTTACGGAACAGATTGCGGATTTGTTTCAAATTTCGATATATGCCCTGCCTGTGCATAGACGTGCTTTAGACGTTCTCCGATAGCCTCCCAACTATAATTAGTTTCGACACACGTTCTGGCGGTTTGCGCAAGGGTTCCTCTCGAACGCTCATCGTTGAGTAAATGAACGACCTGTTTTGCAAAGTCAGCAGGTGTATCGGCAACGAGTAACTCTTTCCCATTGTCTGCCTCCAATCCCATCGCGCCAACAGAGGTAGTGACAACAGGGACACCCATTGCCATTGCCTCCAGGTTTTTAGTTTGTATGCCCGACCCGGCACGTAAAGGGGCAACAAAAACAGATGCCTTTTCAAAATAGGGACGGACATCAGGGACGTAACCGGTGACAACCACACCTTCCTGTGTTTCGAGCTGCTTTACCTGATCCGATGGATGGTTGCCTACTATATAAAATTGCGCGCTCGGATGGCTTTCTCGGATACGGGGAAAAATCTCATGAGAAAAATAAATCGCGGCATCCGTATTCGGAAAATAGTTCATCGTTCCGGTAAAGAGCAGCAGTGGTACAGATTGTGCCGTTGGTTTTGGTTGAAAGTATTCGAGGTCAACCCCCATCGGAACTATTGACAAATTCAGACCAGGGTCCTGCTTCAAGAGATAGTCGCGATCAAAACGTGCGACAACGGTGCCGCAGTCGAAAGCTTTCATAATGTCGACTTCGTAACGCCGGACCCGCTTCTCCTCCAATGTTACCAAAAAACGCTTTGGAGTGCAATCTAATTTAATTTTCGCGAGCCACGGATGACTTTCAAGTTCAGCGCGTCTCCTGAGATTGAGTGCCAACGAATCGCACAAATCTAAGACTTTGATGGGACCTTGGACTCCCGTTACATATTGTCCCATCCGAAATAGTTGCGCGTGGATCAACTCGAAGTCCATCTGTTCGAGGAGTTGGTTAATCTTCCGTTGCATCCCGGGCGCGTACCAGTAATGCAGCTGAAGCGGCCGACGCGATAAGCAGTGGATCCCTGTATTCATGAAGGCAAAAGAACGACGGAAACGGACCCACTCGACGCGCTCACAAAAAGGCTCTAAATGTTTCGCGGATTCAATATCGCTTTCAGATTCAGCAAAGTAGACCAGGGTTACGGCATGTTGTTTCGAGAGCTGTTTAATGAAATTGTAAGACCGGATCCGATCGCCCCGGTGCGGTGGATACGGACACCGTAGGCTTAAAAATAAAATCTTCATGGTGGCGATCGCCGTTATTCACCCGGCATTTCTGCCTCATCGATGAGCATCACAGGAATGCCTTCACGGATCGGGTAGCGACGCTGACACTCGCCGACGCACACCAACTTCTGGGCTGCTTCATCGTGCTGTATCTCACCTTTACATGCTGGACATGCGAGGATATCAAGTAGCGTTTTTGAAAGTGTATATGCGTTTTCCGAACTCATATTTTAATTCTACCTTAAGGTTATACAACGTGCGTATTATCTTTCACGCGCATTTCTCAAATCCACATGTGCCGTTGTTGCAGGTTTGCGTTTTGGCCCAAGTGGTCAACGTGGCTGGGTCAAGTGTGAAGTCTTAACCACCGTGGCATCTCTTATATTTCTTGCCGCTTCCACAAGGACAGGGTGCGTTTCTACCGACCTTCGGCATGTTTCCCATTGCCTGCCGTGAAGCGAATTCGGCATCATCACTACTTGCAGTTGCCCTGCTACCCTGGGGTGCCCTCGGCTGTGGTCTACGTTGTCTACCTGTCCGTCGACTGGGAACCCGGCGCGGTGCTTCTGTATTGACGCGAGATTTGAAGATGAATTCACTGACCTGTTCTTCAATCTGTTGATACATACTTTCAAAGACAGTGAGTGCTTCGTTTTTGAAAACAACGATTGGGTCTTTGCCGCCATATCCTGCGCCGAACCGAATACCTTCCTCAATATAGTCGATGTTATGGAGGTGTTCTTTCCAGTGATCATCAATCCTATCCAAAAGGAGTAGACGTTCAAGAACGCGCATCATCTCTGGCCCCATTTCGGCTTCGCGTTCCTCATAAGCGGCACGCAGTGTTTCCAGTGCCTGTTCTTGAATCTCTTCTGGACTCGCTTGCGCCAAAGGCATCTTCCACGTTGGCTGGATTGGGAATGTGGTCGTCAACCACTGTTGGAACCTATCGGGGGTCTCAAGCGGACTTCCCACCTTTTCCCCCATATTGTCCTCTATTCCATCTCTGACGACCCTCTCAATCATCCCCCAAATCGTGGTTTTGAGGGAGGTAGGAGTTTTAGCATTCTTTTCAGCGAGCGCGGCGAGTCCTCCATCTTCGGCTGTGCCTTCGTGTTCTGATAATTCGGAGACATCTGTAGCGGAAGCCAAGACGGTGTCACGCAAAGTGTAGATGGTATCGCGCTGTGTATCCATAACATCATCGAATTTCAGGAGATTTTTTCGGATCTCGAAATACATCTGTTCAACACGTGTCTGAGCTTTCTCAATGGACTTCGTAACCCACGGATGCTCTAAGGGAACACCATCATCCATTCCGACACGTGTCATCAACCCTTGTAAACGCTCAGATCCGAATTTTCGCATCAATTCGTCTTCAAGGGAAAGGTAGAATCGAGATGAGCCTGGATCTCCCTGTCTACCGGATCGTCCACGGAGCTGGTTATCAATACGTCGGGACTCGTGGCGTTCGGTGCCGATGATATGTAGACCGCCAGCGGCCAATACCTTTTCTTTCTGTTCGTCGCAAACGGCTTGTGCTTCTGCAAGTGCTGCTTGGTATTCTTCGGACTCTGGAGAGAGTGCCTCTGTCTTAGTTTTCTGTTTCCGTAGCGTTTCGATTGCCATACCTTCGGGGTTACCGCCAAGCAGAATGTCCACACCTCGCCCCGCCATATTCGTTGCGATAGTTACAGCACCAGGAACACCAGCCTGTGCGATGATATCGGCTTCGCGTGTGTGTTCCTTAGCGTTCAGAACCTGATGTCGGATTTTCCGATGTTTCGTCCTGAGCATCTTGCTCAATTTCTCGGAATTTTCAATCGAAACAGTGCCAACAAGGACTGGACGCCCCATTTCGGTCTGCTCGACGATATCTTGTAAGACAGCACTGTATTTTGCGTTCTCGGTACTGTAAATTTGGTCGGAATGGTCAATTCGGACCATAGGTTCGTTAGTGGGGATGACAGAGACCTCTAATCCGTAGATGTGGGCGAATTCGTTCGCTTCCGTTGCCGCGGTACCGGTCATACCTGCAAGTTTATCGTACATGCGGAAGTAATTTTGATAGGTAATCTTAGCACCCGTCTCGCTCTCCTCTACGACTTTAACGCGTTCCTTCGCTTCGATGGCTTGATGGAGTCCTTCGCTGAGCCGCCTCCCAATCTGCTTTCGTCCTGTGAATTCGTCAACGAGGAGGACTTCGCCATTTTCGACGAGATAATCGACATCGCGTTTGTAGAGCTGATGCGCAGTGAGTGCTTGATTGACGTGATGCACCATAGCGATGTTCGTGTGTTCGTAAAGGTTGCCTACACCGAGGCGACGTTCGACTTCTTCAACGCCTTCATCGGTAAGGGTTACACTGCCTCGCGATTTTCCCTCTTGATCGATTTGGAAGTGTTCGCTCTCCCGGAGTTGAGCCACGACGCTGTTAATTTGCCGATAAAGTTCTGGCGGTTTACCGGAGGGTTCTGAGATGATGAGCGGGGTCCGGGATTCATCAATGAGGATGCTGTCAACTTCGTCAAGGATAGCATAGACGTGTCCGCGCTGTACTTTATCTTCAATCGAGAGTGCTTTGTTGTCCCAGAGATAATCGAATCCAAATTCGCTGTGAACACCGTAAGTGATGTCTGATTTATATCCCAGCCTTTTCTGCTCCTTCGGCATGAGGCTCAGCGTCAATCCAACGGAGAGTCCGAGGAAGTTGTATATCCTGCCCATCCATTCAGCATCCCGGCGTGCCAGATAATCATTGACAGTCGCGAGATGCACACCTTTTCCAGTCAAGGCATTTAAATAAACAGCGAGGGTCGAGGTGAGTGTTTTGCCTTCACCTGTGCGCATCTCTGCAATAGTGCCTTGGTGGAGCGCGATACCTCCCATAATTTGAACATCATAATGTCGCTGTTTTAAGGTTCGCACCGCGGCTTCACGGACGACAGCAAAGGCATCTGGTAAGAGGTCATCAAGCGATACACCAGCATCCAACTGTCTGCGAAATTCTGGTGTTTTGGATTGCAGTTGTGCGTCGGTGAATTTTTTGACTTCAGGTTCGCGCTGGTTGACGGCCTCTACGATGTCTCGAAATTTTCTGACATCGCGATCCTCTTTGCTACCGAAGACTTTAGTTATCATTTTTTGGAACATCTTTTTACCTATCTGCTCTTTAGCACCTCTCACATTGTGGAAGGCGATGTATCTTTAAGTCATGATAGACGTGGTATTCATCCTTCATTCGCTCCAGTTGATTGCGATTCAAAGGGGACTAACAAATTCTGTCCGTCGAACCTCTTTCGCACTATCGTATAAATTATCGTGTTTCCGGCAGAGGCGATTGAAAACAGGTATGCAATTACTAACCCCGCCCCCATGAGGAACGTGATTGTCAAAAAGAGAGCAGTCACTGGGGTCGTGACCGCCGCTATTCCTGTCAGTGTAGACGTATGATCGCTTGTACCGATGTTGAAGACTCCGAGACTATTAATATAGGGCAGTGCTGCTATCTTTTCAACAACACCACCGAGCCATACGTTTGCGTAGCTCATACATTGCTGCATCACTTCGGTGTGAAAGAGGCGCGTCGGAAGCAGCACGATCGAAAAGCCCGCAAGGCAAAAGAAAGCCCAAATGGGCACGAAAATAAATTTGATAAGGAGCAACATCGCCTCATAACACACTAACAGCCAAGATTTGTTCCAAACCATTGCGAACTGCTGATAAATTATCTCAAAGGCATCAGCACCTGTCGTAGCGGCAACTGCTGGCACAAAGAGCAGGCTCACACTGAAAACCATTACGATCAATGCCATCAGAAGACCGAAAAAAAATCCGATAGGCATGAAAAGTGAGGCGAGCATGAGGAAAGGTTTGCCCACTGCCGGTAACTTCGCGATTCCTGCGATACTGAGAGGAACTATCGCGAGAAATACCTGGATGAGAAGTAAGCCGATGAACGCGCCAAAAACGGATTTCCAATGTCCTTTGAGGAAAGTTAAAGCATCCCCGACCGAAAAAAAGAAATCCCCACGGAGTTGTTCGATGGTGATTTTGGAAGCCACGGTGCTTGCTAAGAAGAAGATGCACGCGAAACTCACTATCCCTATCCACATTGCGATTTCAGTTGTCTGTGTAAGTTCTGCATCACCGAACGGAGGTAGAGGTAAGAGTGCATACTTGTTCCAGAAGTCCTGCGCGGCACTACCTCCTACAAAGACGAGGCTGAGATACACCAAAGTTTCGTAAATTAGATATGCGAGAACGAGCCCGATGAGATGGACTGCGATCTTTCGCCCACTGAATCCGTAGCGGATAACTTGGAAAATATCCCTGAAATCGAAGTAACGTTTTTCCATAAAAGGGTCTTCTGCTTTTTTGCGTGTTCTTATATTTAATGATACGACAATTGGGGTATTTTGTCAAGTAGTTATTCGTTGTCAGTCATCGGTTACCGGTTTCAGTACCACCCCTAATTTCCTTTATTAGGAGGCAGAAAGTATGCCATCAGGATATCCGTTCTACCGTTACCGGTCAGTGGGGACTACTTTGGCGGTGACGGGGAGGGTCAATGTTCGTTGATTTGAGAAGTGGACTGTGAGGAGTGATGAGAAGGTGCCTTTGTCTTTCAGAGGACCGAGTCGGACTGTGACAAGAGAGGTATCTGCACCCGGATTGGGTGTTATCTCCCACGTGAGTGTTTCCTGTCCCGACGGTAGAAGGCGAGTATTCGATGTGATGAGCGGGGCGTTCACAGTGAGTTTGAAGGTCTTATGATGTCTCGTTTCAGGGCGGATGTTCCCAAACTTGCAAACATTGGGAGTGAGCGTTGCAAATCGTTTTGCTGTAGCGACAATTGTCAGATGGACAATCGGAGTTTTGGGGCTGTCTGTGAAGAGGGTCGCGGTAGCTGAGGTCTCGTGATCGGGCAGCGTTTCTGGGTTGAGGACTATCTGGAACGTGCCATCTGTATCCGGTTGGATTATCTCCGGTCCTGTGATTTCGGCATAACTGCACCCTGTGTGAACGTTTTGGATGTCGAGAGGGAATTTACCTATGTTTCGTGCTGTCACGTATCGTGTTACCGGTCCTTCCCATTCTGGGATCACTCCGAAGTGGACCTGTTGAGGCATCAGAACGAGTTCGGCTGCGGGGCCTTGTCGATTGTTGATGAGGAAGACGGCAAGCCCAGAAATCAGCAGTGCGGGGATGATGATGATTGTGAGGATTCTGCGTTTGGACATAACTCGGTATTTTGTGAGTGAGGACTTCCCACTTGGAAGGTCACACACCTAAAAGCGATTCGTAGAACGACTGCTTCCCTCATGAATCGCCTATGCCGTTCCTGAATTGGATGTTTTCTATCTCTGCTTGAGTCGTCCCCATATTAGCGTTAATCTTATCTCCGGGGAAACGTTCAGTCCGGAAATGGTGAAGGAATCCGCCCATGCCGCTCCGACCCACTCATTTGCGATGTTAATGCCTTCCATGACAAAGCCGAGAATTTCGACCTTATCGAAGTTTGCATCTTGAAACACTGTACGGAGCGTGCCATCTGCGAATAGTACAAAATGTCCGGCATTAAATTCGAGTTCCATCTTTTCAAGGGTATCCGTTTCCCAGCGGGTGCGTGGTTCCCTGGAGAGCCGAATTCGGAAGGGATGGCTACTTCCTCTACCGTCGAATCGCCTCGCTCTGATTTCATCTGGGAAAAATACATAGAAGAACGGATCCTCTTGCGGAGTATCAGGAAAACGTCGTCCTACACAAAAACCGAAACGCGTTTTGTCACCACCGAAGTCGTTTATCGTGATTATGAAGTTTCTATAGGGCGGTGGGAGTGCGATAAATTGATAGAGCTCGTATTGCACATCCCATTCCCGATTGACTTCTGCGTGTAAGAATCCGTCCTCGATTTTCCAGAGAGAATCGTTCCCGACGACTCGCCATGCTTCAGGATTTTCGGCATCAAAATCGTCGTGCCAAGTCTGGGCGGAGGCGGAAAAAGCACAGTTCATAAGCGTATAAAGAAATATGAGGATTGTTGCGTTTATGTTTGACATCGGATGATTTTTAGTTCACATCGCAGTGAGATTTATCAGTTGTCAGTAACCCTTCAACCCCATTATCACAGAAACACGTCAGAAGAGTCGGGATCCGGTGCTATTAGAACAGCACCTACAATTCCTGGGGATGCAGAGACTAATTGATTTTTATACAGTCGTACCACTGTTGCGTTTTCTTTCCTTTCCGACTCAGGACCCCGGGTTTGCGTTCGACTGGGGGATCGAAGTCTCCATCTTTTTGTTTTAGGACGTTCCAGTCGGGAGGGAACCATGTTCTGAGGGTTTTGCAGTTGACTTCAACGGTCTCGCCCTCCCATCCACCGATTTTGTAGTACATCGGGCAGACCCATCGTTCCGCGCCACGGGCATACCGCCGCCAACCGATGACAGAGGCTTGTGCTCGGATAATGTTTCCGTCCCTCCAGTGTCGTTCCACCCCGCTCCACGGATAGCCTGTTGTTCCGCTCCCTATACTAATTTCATCCCATCCTAAATCGTCTCGGAGCGTAATATAAGAGAAGTTTGTGCCCCACGGTGTGTCGTCTGTGCTGAAATACCACCGTTGACCACGATACCACCGGAGAGCGCCTCGAATACTCGAACGGGAAACCGCTGCGCTTTCGATGGTTTCCACAATGTCAAACCGCCCCCTATTGTTATAGGGGTTGTGAACACCAGGACAGAGCGTAAGCGAGTTGAGTTCAGGTCCGAACCACGTGCCGTTCACACCGGGCGTTCTATAATAGAAGCCTGAATTCGCGGGTTGAGCACGCTCCCCGGGGTTCAACCTCGCTCTGGCGTAGGTGCTCCAAAACGCGACGACAAGAACCACCACGAGTAGGCAGGCATCGAAAATCAAATCCAAATTTTTTCGCATTTTTTCATCTTACCTTGCGGATGATGAGAAGGTCGGTGCGGTTTCCGAACCGCACCGATTCCGAGGTGTCCACTCAATTCTCATATCTATCATAGCTGCTAATCGCCGACCAACAAGCATCAAGGCTGCCGCTTCAAGTCTGCCCATGCCGTTGTTAATTTTCGTTTCGGTGAGACTGCAAGTCCATCAATGGTAAAGGTATCTACCCACGCGCTCCCCGTGTTAACGTCCTCTGTGACAAATCCAGCGAGTACGAAGGCTATCGTATCAATGTGATCGAAGTTTGCATCCCTGAAGTCGAGACGCGCCTCGCCATTCGCACTCAATTGAAATCTGCCGTTCTTGAAGTGGAGTTCCATCTGTTGAAGTTCGTCGGTGTCCCAGCGTCTTTGGGGGCCCACAAATACGCCGCCGTCTCTTGAGGCTTGCATATCGTTCGTGAAAAAGAGATAGTAGCCATCCTCCTCCATCTCGGTCACGGGATTTTGGAAATGCTTTGCGAGTGCGATACCGAATCGAGCGCGCGCTGCGCCGGCGGTTTCAAGGGTGATCGTAAAGTCATTATAGGGACCGGGATAGGCGATGAATTGGTAGCGTTCAAATATGACACTCCATTGATTTTGTGCCTGAATTTCTGCCCTTAAAAATCCATCTCCGACCCTCCAGACAGAATCGTTTCCGACGTGTTGCCAGTCATCTACTGCCTCTTGTTCAAAGTGGTCTTCCCAAAAAGCGGCATTCACACTCCCTTGTAAAAGGAGGAACGTATAAACGATAATGAGAGTGTTTAGCAGATGTGCGACGTTTTTCATTTCGTTCAACGGAGCAAGTTTAGAAACCTCACCAATGAAGAATAACTATTTTAGCGGCAAGCAGTCGTACCAATTACCTGTCCCTTTTTCGCGGCGGCTGAGTTGGTTGGAATCGGGGCGGAATGTCGGATCCGTCAAGTGCCCCTCGGTGTGACTTAGGACTTTCAAGTTAAGCTGTCCCGTTCCAGTCGTACAGGTGTAGTTCAGCGTCCCTACTTTGATGTATTTCGGCGCGAGGTATTTTTTGCCAGTGTTCTCACATGGATAGTAACCGACTATATCTGACTTAGATTTTACGGAGTCTCCGTCACGCCAGTGTTCCTCGAACCCACTCCAAGGGAATCCGGTGGTACTGTTCCCAGAGTCAATATCCGTCCAACCGATCTCGGATGCAAGGGTAATGCGGACGGTATCTGTGCCCCAAGGCGTGTCATCAGTTGCGAAACGCCATTCCTGTTTCCGATACCACCACACCTTTCCGGGTCTTGAGGAGGGCCAGACTTGGGCATCTTCTCTGGTATAGATGATGTCAAAGAATCCTGCGTCGTTAAATGGGTGTGCTATCATCTGACAAAGCACTCGACTATCGATTTCTGGTCCGAACCAGCGATTTTCGTTTTCGGATGCAATGAATTTGCCTGGGTTTCGGTAGTAATCGCCAGCGGCTTTCGGAACAGCAATCTCCTGAGTGATGATCCTTTCCCCATCATTATACGCGCCGTGCAAACCAGCATTTGCGGGGATCAAAAAAAATAGCATAGTGACGATTGTCGTTAGCGTCAGTGTGAAGGAGTATTTATGTGTCATACGGAACGTGTTTGTTAAAAGTTTCATGCCGCCTTTATGGTGGACAGCACGCGGATCATACCTACTACTCTGCAAAGGGTGTGCCGTCTCGCCTCCCTATGTAGATGCGATATGTGGTGCCAGCAACAGGAATATCAATCTGTTTGTGAACAAGCGTCCGTTGATAGCGGCCTGTCACCCCGTCTAATACAACGTGAACCGCACGGATATGGAGTTGATAGTGAGTCTCTGTTAGATTGTGGAATTCAAATTTTCCCTGCGCGTCTGTTTCCACCTCAAACCGATCCAGTGTCATTGACATGTCATAGGGCTGTAATTCCCACGGGTACCATGAACGCGAAACGATAGCATTGTGGACAGGTTCACCTGTATCTGCCCAGAAAACTTGCCCTTGAAGTGTTATTGTGGGTTGATCCGCTACAATAAGCACTTGTTCAGGATTCATTGACGCGTCCACGTCAATCCGGGCCGCCGAGATGTCGTCTCCGACAGTATAGAGAATATATTTTTCCGCAAAAAGTCCATCAATGACAAAAGTAGATGCTGTCACAGGAAAGTGTTTTGACAAAATTGGTCTTCGCAATACTAATGGATTCAGGCTTGGCTCCATCTGTCCATCTATGGGGAACACCTTCACAGTATACTGTCCATCAGAGGATATATTCTGTGGGAGGATTACACGCCCTTTAACGCTCGCCCCTTTCTTGAGTGGTAGAATTGACGGCATCTTGTCAATGTCTACGTTCTCGTAGACTCTCGTAAAGTACCCCCTTTTGCTGACCTCAAGTGAAAGCAATCGTGGCTCAGTCTCTAATATCTCCATCCGGAAGTTGCCTGCCTCGTTTGTTTCTGTTGATGACAGAAGTGCGCTGTGCCCCTGGGATGTCGCTGTGTGTCGAGTTGCGTGGATATGGGCATCTGCTATTGGTCGTTTCTGCGCATCGACAACCGTGCCGCTTAACGTTTTCAACTTCGGTAGATTGATGGAAATCCGCTCCTGTTTTTGTGGGTTCATCGACTCTATAAACGCTATGATAAAACCATTCCGAGAAATTGTCAAGGTGTATTCGATGGGGTAGAGTTCAGTAAAATGGAAATTGCCTGTGGTATCGGTCTTCACAACGTGTTCAATCGGTGCGGCGGCGCGAAAGAAGTCTGCCGACTTGTTGTGCATCTTCAGCTCCACAATAAGCCCAGCGACATTTTTCCTCCCAGAAATATTGCCTTGCAGAGGTAGAGTCCGCCTCAACGCAACTATCCTTAAATCATAATTATTTTTTCCGGAAATCATCTCCTGTTGTAAACGTTTCGCTTGATATTGCGGATGAAGTGCCATGAGTGCGAAAGCGTAGTAGGTTTGATTCGCTTTGGGAATGGTCAGCGAAAAAGCACCTTTGATATCTGTTGCCATTGCGTGCGCGAACTCTTGATCGGGATAGACACGGTCAATTTTTTCAGCAGCGATGCGTACGAGCACTTCTGGAATCGGCTGTCCATCTTGGGCATCAACGATCCTGCCGTGGAAGGTGATGTTGTCTGGGGTTTGGCAGATACCAGAGGCGGTATAGAGAAAAAGAAACAAAATTGAACGACTGATATAATTCTGCATGAGAATTCTGATTGGGAGGTAGTTCCTACAAAAAGAAAAGCCCCTTAGCAGGAGAGGCTTGTCTTCTAAAAGAACTATTTTGCGTTTGATTTGAGTGAGATACCCCCGACGAGATTTGAACTCGTGTCGCCGCCGTGAAAGGGCGGTGTCCTTGGCCAGGCTAGACGACGGGGGCAGAAAAAATGTGAGCCGTACAGGGATCGAACCTGTGACCACCTGATTAAAAGTCAGATGCTCTACCAGCTGAGCTAACGGCTCAAGTTAACAACATTTAATAATACCATACTTTAAGACTGATGTCAAATTAAAATTCGAACAGTTTGACTTACCAGAGGGGTTCTCCGAGTTGCACGATCTGATCTCTGTCTGGTCCGACCGAGATGATCGGAATAGGCACATCAAGATAATCCTCGACATACGCGATGTAGTCTTTGGTCGATTGCGGAATATCCGCCGCAGTGCGTGCTTCGGTCAAGGATTGCTGCCATCCGGGTAGTGTTTCATAAACGGGTTCGCATTCCTCTAAGACCTGTAGACTACTCGGAAAAGTCGTTGTCTGTTTCCCCTTGTAGCGGTAGGCGACACAGACCTGTAGATCGGCAAGCGTGTCAAACACATCCAATTTTGTCATTGCAATAGCGGTAAGCCCATTAATTTGTGTGGCATATCGTAGTGCGACGAGGTCTAACCAGCCGCAGCGCCTTGGGCGTTGTGTTGTGGCACCATATTCTTTGCCGATTTCCCGGATTTCCTTATCCAAATCGGGTGGCATCTCTGTAGGAAATGGACCACCACCGACGCGCGTGACATAGGCCTTGGAAACACCGAGTATCTCTTCAATTGCTTTGGGGCCCATACCGAGCCCGGTGCAGACGGCACCTGCGGTGCAATTAGAAGAGGTAACGTAGGGATATGTTCCGAAATCTATATCGAGCATAGTCCCTTGCGCGCCTTCAAAGAGGATCCGTTTTCCAGAAGCGAGTGCGTCGTGCATGAAAGCGACGGTATCCGTTACATAGGGTGCGATCCGCTGTGCGTAACTGTGATAAGTTTCGAGAAGGACGTGTCGTTCGGGTCCACCTATTTGGAGAGCGTCTGCTTTGGTTTCGAGGTTGTAATCCAACTTCTTTTGGAAGTGATCAAACTCAAGGAGGTCGCCAACGCGAATGCCGGCGTGTCGGTTCATCTTGTCAGAGTAAGTCGGACCGATCCCGCGGGAAGTGGTGCCGATTTTGGTAGCACTCCCCATCTGTTCCCACTGTTCGACAGTCTTATGATATGGCATGATGAGATGCGCTCGATCGCTGATCTTCAGATTATCGCTGCTGACTTCAATGTTCTGCGCTTGTAGCCGATCGATTTCACCGAAAAGCGTCTCCAAATTAATGACGACCCCGTTGCCGATAACGTTCAAGGTATCGGATCGTAAAATACCAGATGGAATCAAGTGGAGAATAAACGTCTCTTCTCCGAGAACGATGGTATGCCCTGCGTTATCGCCGCCTTGATACCGAGCGACAATATCCGCATCTGCGGCGAAGACATCCGTCAGTTTCCCTTTACTTTCATCACCCCACTGTGCGCCTAAGATGACAATGTTTGACATACGAGACCTCTTCCTACTCACAAAAACTGATAAGCGCGGTGCCTGCCCGCGCATGATTTATAGCCCACGCGTCCTTCTGGAACTATAATAAAACTGGTAATTTGACGGTACGCTGTTGCTGGCGGAGAAGAAATGCGCGTATGGCATTCCAGGAGGGGCTTCCAAAGAGGATTGAAACCCTGCCAGCGAGAGATGGAGACGTGCGTTAAATTTTGTAAACGTCCGAAGAACTCGGCAATTCTAACGCTTGGAGAATTGGAAACGTGCCCGTGCGCCTTTTTGTCCGTACTTCTTCCTCTCGACCATTCTCGGATCTCGCGTTAAAAATCCTGCCTTTTTCAATGAAGGTTTCAAGGATTCATCGGCTTTGACAAGTGCCCGTGCAAGTCCATGTGAGATTGCCCCAGCCTGTCCAGTCTTGCCGCCCCCCTTTACGTTGACATGGACAGCATATTCGCCGACCTTCTCAACATGCTCAATGGGACGTTGTGCTGACTGCCAGTGGTCTGCTCGTTCAAAGTACTCTTGAACCGGTTTTTTGTTAACAGTAATCCCGGCTTCACCACCAGGAATGATTCGGACACGCGCGACTGAGGTTTTGCGTCTGCCGGTTCCCCAGAATTGTTCAATAGCCATACTATTCGTACTCTCCGTAGTTGTAGGAGCACATCTGTGAACGGCCCCTCAACTTAACTTAAAGTGTTAAGACTTCCGGTTTCTGTGCTTGGTGCGGGTGCGTCGGTCCAGTGTAAACCTTGAGCCCCTTCATGAGTTGCCGACCGAGGTGATTCTTTGGCAGCATCCCCTTAACGGCATTTGTGATAATCACCTCTGGTTTGCGATTCATCTGTTCCTCAAAAGTTCGGTATTTATCACCGCCGGGGTAGCCACTATGCCTAAAGTAGGTTTTTTGTTCCCTCTTACTGCCTGTGACAACTACTTTCTCCGCATTCACAACAGCAACGCGAAAACCTAAATCGGCATGAGGTGTAAACCGAGGATCATTTTTTCCACGCAGTACCTGTGCGATACCGGATGCTAAACGTCCGAGCACTTGTCCATCCGCGTCTACCACATACCATTTAATGTCTTTTTCCGTTTTCGGGAAATAGGTTTTCGTTTTCAGTATCATGATTTTCTGTCCCTTCAACCGAATTTAGCCTGTGCAAGGTCAAATGTGGTTTTGCTGTACGCCGCTTATTGTAGTTTGTTGTCCGAGTGTGCCTTTCCTAGAGTGTGCCTTTCCTAGAAAGGTATCTTCACAATCGCGAACCCAACTGAATAATATTATACTATAAAAGAGAGCGTTTGTCAAATTCTGCGCAACTCTCCACCGGAGAATATAGGCAATTGAGCAAAATTTATGGGATACACACCAACACAATGGAAGGTTTCTGGTCTTTCGTCAAGCGGGCGTAGTATGGATCGTATCACCAGTATTCACCACGATACACGTCCCTGTATCTCACAGAGATGTGCTATAAGTATAATTACCGCAATGAGAATATCTTTGCGAAACTTCTCTCAGAAACGGTAGTGGGATAAACATCACAGAGCTGCTTCTTAAGTCCAAAATGACTAAGTCCGAACATTTTATCAAAGACACGCCTGCGTCTATTGGTGTGCCGAGTTTCCAGATTAGTAAGTTATTCTCGTTTCGTGCAGTGAGAAAAGGAAGTTCTGACGCTTTTGAGACTTTTGGGGGCTACCCCTACGAAATGTGACACACATCAAAGCTGTCTTTCGATACAAATTAACCATTTATGAAATACCCTCAGATTAACTATGTAGTCTGAAAAAAGCGGATCTCCTTGCAAGTCGTGCTAAGACTATGTTAAAATGCAGAACTGATGCGAAATGCACTCTGAATTACAGTTTTATGTCCTTTGGGAGGTAGTTTAATGAAGGTAGGTATTCGGGACGGGATGTTGCCCGTTTCTTTTGAGGAATCGTTTCAGAAAGCCAAAGAGATCGGGTTTGATGGTGTTGAGATTTGCATGGGAGTCGACTACCGTGAACATCTGCTCTGGCAGGCCGGCGGGATTGATAAGGTGAACAGTTTGGTAGAAGCCTCTGGCATTGAGGTATCTTCGCTGTCTCCAGGTGGCTTCACTGCATATTCGTTTATGCATCCGACCGATAGCACGCGGACCGAGGGAATCGCAAAATTGCAGTACCTGGCAGAGACGTGTCCACAACTCGGTGCGAAGGTGATTCTGGTCCCGTTTTTTGGGAATGGTAAGATTGAGGATGAGCATATCAACGCGCGACGATTCATTGATGGATTGAAAGAGGCTGCTGAAACCGCTGAGAAACATGATGTTTTTCTAGCTATTGAATCGACCCTAAGCGCGGCGCAACATCAACAGATTATTGATAACGTGGGTTCGTCAGCCGTTGGGGTTTATTACGATATGGGAAACGCCACAGGATTCGGTTACGATTCACCGTCTGAAATTCGGAGCTTGGGCAGTGCAATCACGCAGATGCACATCAAGGACACCGGCGGCAATCACGCAGGTGAAGGCGATGTTGACTTCCCCGCAGTCTTTGATGCTGCCCATGCCGTTGGATACGATAGTTGGTTTGTTTTGGAAACACCCGGTAAAGATGATCCAGTTGCGTCGGCAGCAAAGAATCTCGATTTTGTAAGAAAGAATTTTTGAGGCAGTGATAGAAGTGGCATTTGTTATCAGAAATTTATGCGCTTCAATATTGAAACCCGTCTCATGATGGAGGAGTCTGCATGAACAGCCCAAAAACGATAGCCCCGCACTCCGAAAGTAAGAAGTTACTTTCCCTACCGACGCGGCAAGCGGAGCAACTCTTTCAAAGTTACGAGAAGCAACAACAACTGGAAGTTCTGAGTGCAACTCGGAACCCGAAATCTCGAGAGAAACTCTATTATCTCGTGCCAGATTGCACCGAGCTCATCCAAGAAAGTCCTACCGAGGACGTACTCCAAGTCTTGGATACTATGCTTGGCACGGGACTTGCTTCTGCCCTATTGCCATGTCTCTCAAATGAGCAATTTGAGGAGTTATTGGACATTGCTGTCTGGTGCGATGGCAAACTTGATGAAGAGTCGTTAGACCTCTGGCTTTTTGAACTTTCTGAGTGTGAACGAGACGATCTTGGAAGGTTGCTCAGGGAACTTGACATCCGTTTACTGGCATCCCTTCTCCACGGTCGAGTTAAACTTCAAGATCTCCACAGCGGTATGCTTCTTGAAGCTGGGTATCTTGATCCGAGTTCACCAGCGATTGATTACGTAGACGAGCGTTCTCGGGCGATTTGTAATGCTATTTGGGAGGCAGATGATGAGATCTTTAGAACGTTGATCAGGGAACTCTTTGCAATTGATACAGAAGGTGATGTTGAGGCTGAACTCGCTGCCTCCTCTGATGCTGTACAGGCTGATCGGGCTGCCCGCGTCGAAGCACGCGATAAGGAAGCTGGTATTGATGTCACTGAAGCTGACCTCATAGAGAAGGTCGACTTAGAGTCGCTTACGCTTGATGACGATGAGGACGACAATGGCACAGACGAATAGGTTTTCTCTCGTCACCGAGGCACAACTTGATGGACGACTCTACCTCGCGCAAGTCTTAGCGCATGGAGACACGTTCGGCGGCATCCCTCGTGAACAAGCGGATACGCTCTATCAGAATATAGCCGCTATCGCCCACAAACTCATTACGATGAAGACGACAGATCTTTCCGATCAATCTGGGCTACGGACACAGATTCGGACTGCTTTTACGCTCACCAGTCTTGGATTGGAGTATGGCAGTAAGGGTGATTTTGACAAAGCGGTTCGACTCCTCTGTAAAAACCGAGTCGTCAAATTTTTCCAAATCGGGAACACGTTGACAGAAAAGTTATTAGACAGGGCGCGCCATCTTTTGGAACACGGTGTGATTCTACCTCCTGAGAGGGATGAGGAAGATGCTCTTGGTGCCACCTATACTGATTTGGAAACAGAAGGTATCCAGATTTGGACACAATCGGAATTTGAATTCTTAAAGGCACTGTTGACTTACAGAACCACTATCCGGTCCCATCAAATAACTATCAGAGATACGGAGGTCCCAAGAGCACTTATCCATTTGGCTGAAGTCAATATCATCGACCACCAGTTGGCATGTATCGAGAATCGCTGTGACTACGTAAAAGCCTTGCCACTGGATGACTTGTTCGCATTGGATCCACCACTCAGTATCTTCCCTAACCCTATTGAACACCTCACACTCGGACTGATGGTCAATCTGGTACTCTATCGACAAGTAGATTTTCAGTTGGATGCCGACACACTGCAAGATTTCTATAAATTGGCTTATGTGGATGGCGAGATTCGGCAATCACTCCGGCAACAGTTACTCGATTGGATAGCGCAATATCTCGAACAGGCGCACCAACCTGAACCTGTGAAAACTTATGCTGTCTCGTACTGGGATGATTGTCTCCGGATGGCAGGAAAGAAAATTTCTACTGAATAGTCTCAGCGATCTGCCAATCCTTTCTTTGCGTCCGCAATTGCCTTGCGGGCTTGTCGGGTGCCAATATCGTTCAAAGCCCGTTCTGCCATACGTCGGAGATCGGAATTAGGTGCATGCAGTGCCACAATGAGCGAATCAACCGCAGGGGTACCGATTGTAGCTAAGGCGCGCACAACAAGACGACGGACGTTCCATTCGGGATCTGTAAGGGTGTTGATGAGGGCGGGCAAAATTGTATCAAGTGGTGTGCCGATTTCACCCAAGGCATAAGCGGCGTTCAACCGAATCTCCGCCGCGTCTGCTGTTAAAGCATCAATGAGATACGGCACGGCAGGTGCACCTACATTTTGAAGAGCAACCGAGCCAACGACGCGGATGTTTTCATCGGGGTCCGTGAGCACGGAAATGAGGGCAGGCACGATACGGACAGCAGGGGTTTTGATTTCGCTGAGTGTCCACGCCGACATCTCACGAATCTGTGGATTGTCATGGGATAGCCCGTGGATGAGTGCATCTACCGCCCCAGGTCCTATCTTGACTAAGGTGTCGGCGGCTTCGGTGCGACGCACAGCCGCTCTGTCACCAAGTTGGTTGACAAGTGTTTTTATGTGTTGTTCCTGGGACTGACATGCTATCAGACACAGGAAAATGAGAAAACAAAAGAAACGTTTCATGGCGTATGAGTGTAGCATAGTTTTCGGCTTTTTACAAGTTACCGTTCTTGGAAACGTGAGGCGTTCAGTTCTTCTGTAGGAACGGTCCGTGCCCCTCTATACATCCTTTTTTTATCAGGGAACCCTAATTTCTGAACTCATTACTTGAAAAGTGGACACGAAATTTGAAACTTCACCAGCGAATTTAGGTTACGTTATTGCAAATTACATCACTAAAGGAGAGCACGGGGTTCGCTTCATGGCGGAAACCGTCAGTAAAAAATGAAATTAGAGACAGCGACGTTTGGGGCAGGTTGTTTTTGGTGTGTTGAGGCAGTCTTTCTGGAAGTGGAAGGTGTGCACACGGTCGTATCAGGGTACACCGGCGGGACCACCGTCAATCCAACGTATCAAGCGGTGTGTATGGGAATGACAGGCCACGCCGAAGTGGCTCAGATCCAGTTCGATCCAGACGTTATCTCTTACGAGGAATTATTGGAAGTTTTTTGGCACACGCACGATCCAACAACCTTAAATCGGCAGGGTGCTGATGTCGGTACCCAGTACCGTTCAGTGATTTTCTATCACACGGAAGTTCAACAACACATAGCAGAAAAATCTAAAGTCGAGATGGACGCATCCGATATATGGGATGCTTCTATTGTCACGGAAATCACCCCGATTGATGTCTTTTATCCTGCCGAGGATTACCACCAAAACTATTTTCAACTGAACCCAAATCAACCGTATTGCCAGTTTGTGATTCACCCAAAGATGCGAAAATTCACAAAAGATTTTAAGGACAAACTTAAAAATGGTTAATAGATATGTTTTAAAAGCGTACACTGCAATTTACGCAAAAATCCCAATAATTAAACTTACGAACACCCCACGACAACCACTTCTGCTGAGTGTTATCGCTATTATTTTTTCTTTCAGTACTGGGAGTGTTATCGCTCAAGAGATAGCATCGCCGATTGCTGTGCCAGTTGTGACAGCGAGGCGTGGAAGGATTGTTTCCACAAAGCAGTACACTGGGCATTTAGAGCCATACGCTGAGGTGAAGGTGTTTGCCAATGCTCCGGGGAAGATTATTTCCTTGAACGCGGTCGTTGGGCAAAACGTGGCGAAAGATGATGTAGTTGCCGAGACGGATTCGAGAGAAGCCGCACTTGCCGTGATACGGGCAGAATCGGCATTAAGCAGTGCGAAATCCCGATTCACGTCAACAGAAGCAAACGCCCAAGCGGATGTTGAATCCCAGTTGGCAGTTGCACAAGAGACCTTAATGATAGCGCAGGCGAACCTCGTAGAGACACAATCACTCGCTGAGATGCGTGTCCGTAACCGACTCGTGCAGGCAGAAGCGGCGTACCAAGCAGCCATGGAGACAATTGAGAAATCGAAAACAAATGCAGAGCAGGGATTGGAACGAGCGAGGGTGGAGCGTGATGACGCTAAAGCGGATTATGAACGAAACAAATCGCTTCATGAGAAACAACTTATCAGTGATAGCAATTTTGAATCGGTAGATAAGCGCTTGAGATTGGCAGAAACCCGTTTAGAGGAAGCTCAGGTTACAGCAAGACAGTTTGAGGAAGGTTCTACACACCCTTCCGTAGAGAAGGCGAAGGCAGAATTAGGCGTTGCTCGGAAGTTGGTGGAGATCCGCAGTTGGGAACGCGAGATCGCTTTGGTAGAATCAAAGGTTACCCAGGCACAAGCCGACCTTACCGCGGCGCAGAAAATGGTGGAAGCCAAGTCTTGGGAGCAAGGGATTGAAATTGCGAGATCGGCAGTGAGTCAAGCGGAAGAACAACTCAAACTCGCGCAAGAACAGGTAAGTGCCGCGACTATTAAATCTCCAATTGATGGCGTTATTGCCACGCGTCACTTAAGCATCGGAGATTATGCAGGATCCGCCTCCTCACCTACAGGGAAACCAATATTTACAGCCATCGGAGTTAAGGTTCTCAAAGCTATTTGGAGCATGCCTGTCCCCGATACGCGTCGCATTCACAGCGGTGAGCTCGTTCTGATCTCTACGGATGCCGGCATTCGAAATATCGTCGGCACAGTTGATTTTATCAGTCCCACGGTCAACCGTGAAAACAATACGGTGCTTGTCCATGCCAGCGTGCCGAATTCTGTCGGGACACTCGCTTATAATGACGGTCTGAGGCCGGGTGGTACAATCACGGTTTCTATAAAGACAGGCGAGCGGAAGAACGTCCAACTCCTTCCGTTGCATTCAGTTTTGCACATCCAGAATGGGAGTGGAATTATCTTTAAGGTTGAAGGGAACACTACACGCCGAGAACAGGTAAGCGTTGGTGCCGTTTACGGTGGTGAGATAGAAGTTACCTCGAAATTTGCGAGAGAAACCCTAGTAATTTCTGATAAACAACACCTATTACAGGATGGAACACCGGTGTCTGTAGTTCGCGATTAGATAATCCAAGTTGTCAGTTTGTAGCAGAACCTGTTAGGGTGTGCATCTTAAACACACAGGAAACCAACGGTCTCCTATGCTACGAAATGCCTCCGAATCATGAACCGTTTCAGTGAAAAATGGGACGGTATGGCTAAAGTTTTGTGAGTAGCAACTTGGGTTAGATACATAGAAACGGAAGCAATTTCCTTATGGCTACTTTATGCAAACCTAATTGGAGTAGACAATTAAAAGGGTTTCCGATAGTTCCCACTCCATTATTTGACCGAAACCCTCATCTGCTTGTTACCCGTGTGGTAAGGAGATACCTATGTTTATGCTGAACCGCCGAAACGCCTACTCTCTTTTTGTTATGCTGTTGGTTGCTATCACTGTAGAGCGTAGTGATGCTAACGCTTGGGTGCTGCAGACCGAAGTGCCAACATCCAGAAATGGGACCTCGACGGCTGTCGTTAACGGCAAAATTTATATCATCGGTGGTGTGCCTTATAGTAACAAGGCAGGACCGGGTTGGTCTGCCCTTCCAACGGTAGAAGTTTATGACACGCGTATCGGTGCGTGGGGAAAAGCCGCGGATATGCCAACACCCCGAATCGCTGCGCAGGCTGCGGTTTTTGCTCGTGAAATCTATGTGTTCGGTGGATACAGTCGGGGAAAGATTCGCGGTGAAAAAGACCATAAAACCGTTGAAGCCTACAACACACGAACCAATACCTGGTCAAAAACGCGAGACATGCCAACGCTTCGCCGTGGATTTAGAACAGCCGTTGTTGATGGAAAAATATACGTCATCGGTGGCGCGATTTTCGATAGAGAACGCGATGTTAGAGTCGCCACTGATCTCGTTGAAGCCTATGACCCGTTGACAGAGCGGTGGAAAAAGCGCGCCAGCATGCCAACCAAACGCATGTGGGTTGATACAGCGGTTGTGAATCATAAAATTTATGCAATTGGCGGTGAAGTTTCACCTCGGCATGGTGTCCCGCCTGATGACCAGTTTTTTGCAAGAATTGAGGAATACAATCCAAAAACTGACCGTTGGCGAAAACACCCTGATATGCCACTATTGCGGTTTTCCTTTTCTACTGTTGCCATCGATAAGAAAATTTATCTGATTGGTGGGTACACTCGGGAGAATGGATTTAAAACTCTCACCTCAATAGATGTCTATGAACCGAGCTTCAATAGATGGGGGGCAATACCGCCCCTACCAGTGCCCAGAATCGCTCCAGCAGTCGCTGTCAATGGTGTCATTTATGTGCTTGGCGGTTTCGTAAGAGGACAGAGGTTCTCGCACGCCGTTGAAGCATTCGATACCGGATTTCGGGCGGTTAACCCAAAAGACAAACTTTCAACACTCTGGGGTGAATTCAAGAAAGCCAATTAATGCATCTACTCCCGGTGCAACACATAGACCCGAATCTGTTCCCATTTCCGTTTGGAGCGATGCGTAGCAACCCGCCTTTTAAAGAGCATCTCTTCTTTAAATCCGGATTCAGCAATCATTGTTTCTAAATTCTCTATCGCCTTAGGTCCTGAGGCATCCGCATAGCCCAACAAAATCGTACCATCAGGTTTCAGGAAATTTGAGACCTGAGCAAAAAAACGTTTCACCGTTTCCTGCTTTTCGTCGTGAATAGCGAGTTCCGCACGATTGCGCACACGGGCAACGACCCACGGTGCATTGAATATAATCACGTCAAATTGATGTGAAGGAAATGGATCAAACAAGTCACCAGCGGGCATGACGTGGACAGCATCTGAATCTGGGAGAAGTCGTTGGAGGTTAAGTTTCGTGGTCGCGACCGCTTCAGGAAGCAGATCGGAGGCGTACAGTTCTATCTGCGCGCCTAATTCCTGCCGTGCCAGCAAGGTCAAACACCCACTTCCACATCCGATGTCAGCAACGGTAGTAGGAACAGATTGACAGACATGTTGGAGTGCTTCCTGAAAGCACTCAATCGTCTCTTGCGAGCGCGGCCCAAGGACATTTTCAGAGGCAACAAGGGAGGCGTTGAGGGCACGGATTGGATAGGTGCCCGTTAAAGCGTCTTGAATTTGTTGGATCTTTGTGAGTGAGAGAAGAAAGGGTTTCCCTTGATTCGCTTCTGCGGGTTCGCCAGCGAGTTCCAACAAATACGGTAGAGCAGGCGCGGATTCAGCCTGTAAAATTCCATCGGCATCTGCCCAACACATCAGTCTTGCTAAGGCTTCTTTCAGCACATTTCTTGTAGATCTTCCATGTGAATCTCTCCGACTTCGGGTTCTGGTATCCCGCTGGGGTTGTTGGATCAAATCTTGTTTATGACGTTGGATGTAATCCATCAGTGCCGTAATCTGTTCCCACTTTCCCTCCACAATAGCAGCACCCCCGTGACGGATGTGCGTGAATATCCGATTGAGGTGTCCTAATTCTTGATGCACGAACAGTTTGGCGCGTGCGCGCGCGAAAACTGCATTCCGGCATTCAATAGGGACGTAGAGTTCTCCGAGGTTGCTAACGGAATAAAAGGAAGTCATTGTTTAGGAAGATCGTCAAGCACTATGGGACTAAGAAATCGGGACAATCTCACCGGTTTTGACAGATTCTGCTTCCTTATAGCAGAGCAGCAACGCATCCCTCGCTCCGACACCGGACAGTGCCGTGGGTTCGTTTTCCCAGTCGATCGCGTCAACAGCGTATTGCAGTTCATCGGCGAAGGCATCAATCGGGTCGACCTCCCCTAAATCGACGCGTTCAACTTCACCTTCATCGTTCAGAAGTGTCAGTGGCACTGCGGTAGAGGCTTCACCTGCTAATGTTGAAAAGTCGTAAAGTAGGGTGGCTTTTTCAAGGTAGATTTCAAATCCGTGTGAGAAAGCGCGTCCACGTTGCGAGACAGCACCCGACGAACAACTGACGGAAAGGTCTTTATCATTATAGATGTATTGGGTCGTCAGGTAATCTACATAATTGCCGCTGGCGATTTTGCCTTGTGAGAAGACTGCATCGGGGGCACCGCAGAGCAGTTGGATGAAATGGGTGTCGTGGATGTGTAAATCGATACCGGGACCACCAATTTTTGCGATGTCGCCGACATGTCGTGACCAACTCGGTTTAGAAATAATTCGCTTGAAATGGGCACCGAGGAGCTGACCGTATTTTCCCTCTTCTACCACCCGTTTTGCATAGGCATATTCAGCAAAGAAGGGCAGTACGTGTGCGACCATCAGGAAACATGGGCTTTCATTAGCTGCTTTCCGCGCTGTGCCTATCTTTTCCGCGAGTTCAACGAGTTCATTGGCATCGTCAATAGAGATAGAAATCGGTTTTTCAACAAGCGTGTGTTTTCCGGCTTCGAGGGATGCCATACTAACGGGTTTGTGCAGATGTGTCGGCAGGCAAATATCAACTAGTTCAACCTCTTCATCGGCGAGAAGTTCGTCAATCTCGCTATATTTTCGGACGTTTGCGAGGTCTTCCATGCCCCCTCGGGGTCCGAAATTACCTTGAATGCCGGTCCAATCACCCGCGAGTTTTTTTGGATCTCGTGTGCAAATGGCAACTACTTGGGCACCGGTAATGCGCTGAATGGCATAGTAATGAATCATGCCCATAAATCCGATACCAACGATTCCGATTTTTGTCATTTTCTCGATTTCCCCTATTTTATAGCAGAAAGCACAGGTACCGGTCCCTTATTAAGGGTGATATCTGTGCCGTTGAGCGTTTGTGCGAGACCACACTTAGTATGTGCCGGTTCTTGACTTAATGCTGCCCCATGTCGTTGTTGCTTTATCACGAGGTGAAACTGCGAGGAATCCTTCGTTCATTATCTCGTTGATTTCGTCCTCACTGAGCGCACGCCGCCAGACTGCTGCTTCGTCAATAGAACCGTTCTCAAAGGTATAATTCGGACGATCTTTAGAGCATCCGATCCGCAAGTCCTGATCGTTAGTGCCTTTGAAATCAAACTTTTCTTCTTTCTCTGCGGCGACTTCGCCATCAACGTAGACCTTCATGGTTGACCCATCATAGGTTCCAACGACATGCTGCCATTTCTTGGTATCCAGGGCATGTGGCTGGCTCAACGTGGGTCTACTGTTGCCTGTCCCTAAGAACATATTAAAATTCGCACCTCCGTTGAAAGCACCGATGCCGTAGGAGGAATGCTCACCTCCGTTATGACAGTTTTTGTCGAACCACTGGCCATCAGTTGCCCAAGAGTCCTGATTGATCCAAGCCGCCATCGTGATTTCACCCGTGATTTTCAGGTCGTCGGAGGCTGGTACATTCACACAATCCGGTCCTACATTTGTAATACGAATCGCATCCCCGTACTTGCCCTTCACAATATCAGTATTGGCGATGATATCTGCGTCCAGCCCGTTGCCGGAATCGTCAACAATCACCTTACCTTTGACATTATCAAACGTGAAGTAGACGACGAGTCCTTCAGCGAGATCTGCCGTGGCGTATCCTGCTGCCATAAGCATCAACGCGCTGAGTAGTACGGCATAACCAAATAGCTTTTTCACTCTGTTTCCCTCCTGTGGAGTCTGCCTACATCAAAAATATGAATCTGCTGTCTGAAATTGATTAGAGTATATCACGACATTAGGGAGAATGCAATGTGTTTTTATTTTCCTATCAGGAGTTTCTACGCTTCCAAGACGAGCACGGCGTTCATGAGTTCTTCCCATCTGCCCTCAAATTTCTCGCCGAATTCGGTTTCTCCGCCGGTTGCGAGGGGACCCCGCAGCATGGGTTTGGTTGTGTTGTTATTTTCCCAAAGTTCCTTACCGCCGAAGTCGTTGTGGAGGAAGTGAAGTGCCACGCCTGCGCGTTCCTTATCGGAAAGGTTAGATTTTGTGCAATGTGCCACGCCGTAGCAGAAGAAGAGCACGCCCCCTGCTTTCAGTTCGATCGGGACAGCGCGTTCTTCGGGCGGATCGCACCGGATATGGTGGTCGCTCAACGGGTCGCGATAGTGCTCGTAACTCTCCCGATGGCTACCGGGGATCACGTGCATGCAACCGTTCTTGACGCTTGAGTCATGGATAGCGATCCACATTGCTGTCCCCCGCAACGGGTCCGCAATTTTGAAATAGGCGTTGTCTTGATGCCAACTCGTACCGATACCAACCTTGGGGGGTTTCCAGAATGCCTGATCCAGTTCTAACATGAATTCATCTCCGATCAATTGTTGAACGGCGGAGATGACTTTTGGATGGAAGGGTAAAGCTTTGTGCAAGTCGCTACGGTTGTTGAGCGGAATTACCTGAAGGTTTTGACGTTCACCCGCATTGTCGCGCTTGGTTCCGTCTGATTGCACGGCGCAATTGATACCGGTTCCGTTTTTGAGTTCAGTATCGTAAATCCGTTCTAATTCCAGCCGGAGTGCCTTTGCTTCAACGGGATCGAAAAACCCTTCGATGACAATATACCCATTATTTCGGAATTCCGCGAGTTGCTTCTCACTTAATTTCATTTTTCGTTCACCTTCTTTATTTTTTCGATATGGGTGCGGTTAGGAAGCACACCTACCAGAACTAAGGTCAAGCCTTCTCTCTATGTAATACCTCTTGTAGCATAACCTGTTAGGTTGTGCCTCTTCAGACGCAGGAAACCCACGGTCTCCTACGCTCCGAACTGATGCAGGTCTTGAGCGTTTTTCAATGAAAGTAGCAGATGCATCTCTAAAATTGTGTCCGTAGCAACTTCGGTTATAGTAGCAGGACGTGTGCATATTATCTTACTGTCTTTCTGCGCACGGCACGATAATAGAATCCACCATGCCGTGTAGAATTTTCTTGTCCGCTGGGCAGACTGCGGCTTGCATTCCCCCAAGTTTAACGGTGTCTCCGACGACGAAATAATATGGGCGAAGAAGTGGACGGCACGCCATCTCTTGAATATCACCAGCATCGAAATCGTAATACTGCATTCGGACCCGTTCGGCAGTATGGAATTTCTGGAGGACATAGGGATTTTTCCCGAAATTCTCAAGACTGTTTTCAATGACAGCTTCCCACTCCTCCGTAGGAAGATCGTGTCCGATTGCTACACCACGACTCCCCCACGCGAGTTCTGAGAAGCCTGAGGGTTTGATAACCAATTCCCGTTGACGTTGCGTCACGGAGCTGAGTTGCCGCCAATCTGTTACGGCATTTCCTTCCACCTCCAAACTGGGAATCACAGCATGTGGTGGTAGGGGACGGGCATCGATGATCCATGTCTCTGGAATTGCCTGTTGCAGGAACGGATACGTTTTTTTGCCGAGATGCCGTTTCCAAAACGGTTGGAGCGTAGGGTGATGGAAGAGCGCGAGACATAATTTTTCTTCCAAGTAGGATTTAGGCGGGGGGGTCATCACAACGGTGCGTTTCTTTGCACTATAGAACATTAACTCGGCTTTCGGGATATTGGGGAGATCAAACAGTTCATAGAAGCGATACAGTACGTCAACTTCCATCTTGCCTTCTGTGGTTTCAACGAGTAACCCGTCTTCAGTAAAAATTACCTCGTGAGGTTTGACGGTACGGGTCTCCACTCCAGCCTCACAAAGTGCTGCGGCAAGCCACACCATCTCCGCCCAATAATCTTCCGATTCGTCTGACACGACGATTGCGAGTGTGGGATTATCTTTCTTTGCGAGAGCTTGGATCATTTCGGCATATCCGTTCACCATCCCGTCACTGCCGCCGATGATGTGATAGCCGAGTTGTGCGTAGAGCCTCGCTAAGCAACCTGTCGCCCCGATAAACCCTGGAATCGAGTCGAGTTCGGTGATCGCCATGCCATCGGTAGTGGGGAGAATATCCGGACGGAGTACGCCGGGCAATTGACTCTTAAAACGGTTCATCCGTCCATATTGGATAACCGGTTCCGGTTTGCCGATCTCCAGATACTCGGCTACCCAAGTGGGTTGAATACCTCGAACGCTTTGGGAATAGAGTAAATTGCAGGCGCGATAGAAATTTAAAAGATGCGTTCCGAGTTCCTCAAACCATCTCAAATCCGATTCAGGAATCCAGAATGGCTCCGGTGAAATACGCCAAGAGGTATTGCAATCGGGATGGATTTCCCGCTTTTCTGCTTCAAATAGTTTCGCCTTCGGAATTTCGTCGTTAATGAATAGACATTTCTGTTTGGCATCCAATTTTAATTATTCCTTGCGGTTGGGTTATGCCAGGAAGACCTGTTTAACGAAGTCGATCTTCTTCTGTTCAGCGATGGTTTGCAAGACGTGCCGAGGCACAGCCGTATCCACGTTGATGAGTGTTACGGCGAGTTCCGATAAACGTGAACGTCCGACAGTCATATCCGCGATGTTGATACCGTGTTCCCCCAGAATTGTTCCCATTAATCCTATCATTCCTGGCTGGTCACTATTATAGATGAGGAGGATATATCCTGTCGGTCTCACGTTTATATGCAGTTGATTTATGCGGACGATGCGGATGTCCTTTTTACCGAAAGCCGTGCCTTCGATGACTGCCTCGCCTTTATCGGTTGTAACTGTAATCGCAATGGAGTTCGCAAAATCTGCTTCTGCCTCGCTTTTCGTTTCTGTAAGGGCAATTCCGCGTTGCTTAATCAGGAAAGGTGCGTTTACATAGTTCACGTCCGTTAGTACAGGGGTCAAAAGCCCTTTCTGTAGTGCCACAGTTATCGGTGTAACATCTTCTTTCTGGAAGAGGTTGCCGTTGTAGTGGATCTTGATCGCGGAGATTTGTCCCTCGACAATTTGTGCATGAAAACTGCCAATCTTTTCGGCAAGTTCCAGATAGGGACCGAAAAGATCAAGCGTCCTCGGGTCAATTTTAGGTTGATTTACGGCATTCGAGACGGGTTGTCCGCGGAGGGCATTTATTACCTGCTGTGCCACCTCGACAGCAACATGCTCCTGCGCTTCTGATGTAGATGCACCGAGGTGTGGGAGTGCCAGAACGTTCTCTAAGTCCAGCAGTGGGGTTTCCGTTGCCGGTTCGCTTTCAAAAACGTCAAGGGCGGCCCCGGCGATTTGTCCTGTTTTCAAGGCGTGATAGAGGGTGTCTTCGTCGATAATACCCCCACGGGCGCAGTTAATCAGACGACAACTTGGCTTCATCAATGCGAACTCTGACTCACCTACACTGTGATACGTTTCGGCGTTGAGATGTGTGTGGACGGAGATGTAATCGGCTTCTTGAAAAAGTGTTTCCCGCTCGACGAGTCGGATGCCGATCTTCTCTGCCGCACTTGCTGAGACATACGGATCATAGGCAATAATTTGCATCCCGAAAGCTTGTGCGCGCCGGGCAACCTCTCGTCCGATCCGTCCGAGACCAATCGTGCCAAAAATCTTCCCGTATAACTCAACTCCGATGAAGTTATTGCGTTGCCATGTTCTGTTTCGGAGTGATATCCCGGCAGGCACGATGTTTCGCGCCAATGCCAGCAGCATTGCTATGGTATGTTCCGCTGCCGCGATCGTATTTCCGGTTGGTGTATTGACAACTAAGATGCCGTTTCGTGTTGCGGCTTGCACATCAATATTATCCACACCGACACCGGCGCGTCCGACGACCTTTAGCTGCTTCGCGTTGTCAATGACATCGGCAGTTACCTTCGTTGCGCTTCTGATCAGTAGGGCATGATAGTCAGCAATCCGGTCCAGCAGTTCTTCATGAGAGAGGTTGAGGTTAACGTCTACCTCAAAATCACCACTCTCCTTTAAAACATCTAAACCTCGCTGTGACAGCAGGTCGCTGACCAGCACTTTGTTCATAAACCTAAAATCCTCCACCGTTATCGCGTTAAAACGGCTACCTGCAGCATTCCACCTGCAGAATATCTTTAAATTATAGCATGTCCGAGACTCTCTGTCAATTACATTTTGTTTTCGTGCATAAGGAACATATATTTTCACGGAGGCTGCGCGGAAGTTTTTATGGACGTAGGTGTGACGTGGGTTGCCAAAACACAGTATGCCGTTTCTTCGTAAAAAAACGAATGTGATAATAGAATTAACTTATCGTATAAATGAAAATTGACCGCTGACCGCTGACAACCGATAACTCAACACTATTGGACATATTTTTTCTTGTATGGTAATATATAATCCAAGTTGCTACTTACAAGTTTTTAGGCAGATTTATGCACAGGAGACCAACGGTTTCCTATGCTACATAACTGGCAGCTTGGGTTAATATATACGCTAATATTCATCGTGCATCTTCACAGGCACGAACTCTGAAAAAACATGGAGGCATGAATATGTTAGGCCTTGGTCCGTGGGAATTATTGATTGTGTTAGCTGTTGTGTTACTCATATTTGGCGGGAAACGTCTTCCCGAGTTGGCGCGTGGATTGGGTAAGAGCGTTACAAACTTTAAAGCGGGTCTCAATGAGGAACAGACGGAACAGACCGACGCATCAGCACAGCAGGAAAAAGAAACACCCCGAAATGAGAAGACCGGGTAATCAGACGATAGGAACGTTCTCTAAATTCGTGGGTATCGAATTTCAGAGACCGATCCGAAAAGGAACAGGAGATTTTTTGATGCAGGATAAATTACCTGATTTTCTTCAGAATGTAATTGAAGAATACCCGGATGTTTGGAAAGCGTATCAGGCATTGGGTGAAGCGTGCGGTACTGCAGGTCCTCTTGAACAGAAAACCGTAAGATTTGTTAAGCTCGCATTGGCTATAGGTGCGAAGTCTGAAGGCGCAGTGCATTCGCATACGCGGCGCGCGCTCCGAGAAGGCATTGCACCCGAGGCGTTACAACAGGTAGCACTGCTCGCCGTGACTTCTATCGGCTGGTCTTCGAGTATGGCAGCATTGTCCTGGATTCAAGATGTCGTGGACAAACAATCGTAACTTAAAGATTTTTTAATTATCGATTAAATACCGTTCTGCTCCGCTCACGTTATTGTTTTTCATCGGACAAACCGCAAGCCTGCGACACTGGCACAGGCGAATAGGTGGGAAGCACTTTAAGTATGAAACCTGCGTTATTACTCCGCAAGGTAAAATTAAAAACCTATCGGGTTTTAATCCTCACTGCTATCCTCTTATACCTCATTCCATCTGTTAGCAGAGCCGAAACGAGAACAGCGTTTCAGCAGGGCGTTGAATATGTCAAACTTCGGCTCTATCCACAGGCAGTAGATACCTTTAAATCGATATTATCACGCGATCCGACAGATGTGAACGCGCTTTTCCAACTGGCGAATGTCTATAAATTGCAAGATGAATTGGCATTAGCGATTCAGACTTTTAATGCCCTTTTGACGCAACAGACAGATTTCCAAAACTCCACAGTTACAGATTCCGAGAAAGCCCTGACAGGAGATCGCATTCAGGGGTTAACTCACCTCGCTTTATCAGAAATTTATTGCAAGCAGAGTCAATTGGACATCGCAGAGCAGCACGCCAAAGAAGCCGTTGAGAGGTATCCCACGGATGCGAATACACATTATCGGTTGGGTTATATCTACACACATCAGGCGAAGTTTGACGCTGCACTCGCTTCGTTCAAACACACCCTCGCACGCAACCCTGACTTTGCCGAAGTTTATGAATGGCTCGGTTTGATAGCGCTCATGCAACAGAAACCACAGCAAGCGGTGGAGCATTATCAGAAGGCGATAGCGAGAAAGCCTTATGTCCAGAGTGCCTATTACAATTTGGCAAAGGCTTACCGACTCCTTGATGATACTGCAGCGGCAACGGAACAACTCAAGTTATTCCAGCAAATGAAAGTCTATTACGATCGGACCTATGCCATTGAAGGTGCTTTGGCGGAAGATCCTCTGAACACGACGCTTCGGCTTGAATTGGCGGAAGTCCATCTGGCGCACAAACACATCTCCGCCGCGATTACGACGTATAAAAGTTTGATTCGGCTGCATCCAGAGTTGGTGACCGGATATGATAAGATGGGTCGGCTTTACATGGATCTTAACATGTCCCAACGTGCCATCCCATTCTTTTTGAAAATCCTTGAATTAAATCCAGACGCTGTGGAAGCACACGTCCGATTGGGTTGGCTCTATACCACGTTAAAGGCGTTTGATAAGGCGGAATCGCATCTGCAAGCCGCTATAGAGAAGATGCCCGGACTTACCTTGGCGTATCACGGATTAGCCGAAATTTACACGGAACAGGGGCATCTTCAGAAAGCGATAGATGTCTACCGACACATCACAGAAATCGCGCCTGACGATCATGAGGCTTGGCAAGCTGGACAGAACTTAGAGCGTTTGAAAAAGAGTCCACAAACGACGCGGTAATTTTCTCATCGAAATAAGTAGTTTCGGGCGGACATTATAGCAATTTATGCGTCTTTTTCAAACTCCCGTTAAACCACATCTACCATAAATCGTGGAAGAATTATGGATAGGCATCTAAAGCCGATTGCCATTTGGTGAGTTGCGAGACTCGCTGACGCGCATCCGCTGGCATTTCAAGAGGTCTGCCGCGAGTATCAACGACCAACCCAACGACACCCCCCATCACCTCTGCTTCAACGGGATGTCCATTCCCGGCACCGATATCGAACCTCCGTGATGGCTGGAGTTTTAGGGTTGCTTTTTCGCCCAATGGAAGCGGATAGAGCTGGAGTTCGCCGTAGGGAACATCTTCAGTGATAGGTGCGTTATTCGGGGTACTCACTTCTATCGAAAGGCACGTTTCACCTACCTTTGCAACACCGACCGGGGAGATAACGGTGCCCAAATGGATAAGACAATCCTGCTCAAAAACATGCGTCGCTGCTTCGGGATTGACCTGGGCCAAAACACCGAGCTGTGGCATCATAAAGATGCTATCAACAGCGAGACGGGTGATGCCTTCAGGTTGAAACGCGTCTATCATCATGATCATAGCTTGCTGTCGCCGCGGCGCATGCGATAAAACACCACCACTTCCGACAAGCATATCCAAAGAAAGCATGTCTACAAGGGTTTGACCGCTTTCCGCTTGATCGAAGGCTTCAGAGATCGTCCGCTGTTGCTGAACCCCGCGCAATTCCACAGCGAGTTGTTTGTGCTGTTCAAAAGCGAGTCGGAGTGCCTCACGGGCAATTGCTTGTTCAAGAATGAGTTCTTGCAAGGTTTGAGGAATTGTGGTCGGACGAATCATTTTGTTTTTAATTCGGTTGCGAAGGTCGCCGACTTCAATGTCAAACGGCACCCAACGAAGGACGTTCTCTAAACCGGCTTCAGCGAGGACATTGGAGACACTATAACTCATGCCGAGATTGGCACTCACAGTGCGGTTAAAGATAGATTCCCTTTCTCTGTTCTTAAAGACAGAAAACACATCTGTCGTTGCTCCGCCGATGTCCACACCGACGACTTCAATATCTTGTTGTGCGGAGACTGTTTGAATGATCTCACCGACTGCACCGGGGGTCGGCATAATAGGTGCGTCTGTCCAGTCGATGAGTTTTCTGTAACCTGGAGCATGTGCCATCACGTGTTCGAGGAACTGGTCCTGAATCTTGTGGCGCGTCGGCATGAGGTTTTCACGTTCTAAAACCGGACGGAGGTTATCTACTATCTCCAATGCCATCACGTCTTGCAGACGCTCTGTAATTGACTCGCGTGCGTCTGTGTTCCCAGCATAAATAAGCGGAAGTTCATAAGCGACACCCAAGCGCGGTCTCGGACGTGCAGCGGCTATAATTTCAGCCAATTCAACGACATGTGAGGTTGTTCCTCCGTCAATACCACCGGAAAGGAGTAACATATCAGGTCGGAGGTGTCGGATGCGTTCAATTTTTTCATGAGGCAAGCGTTTGTCGTTAGATGCGATAACATCCATGACGATTGCACCGGCACCGAGTGCTGCGCGCTCCGCGCTTTCAGCAGTGAGATTGCGGACAACACCTGCCACCATCATCTGGAGTCCACCGCCAGCACTACTGGTTGATATGTAGATATCGACACCTTTGTCGCCGTTTTGCGGTTTGAGAATACTCCCATTATTCAGGAGTTTACGTCCTGCAAGTTCTTCAACTTCAGTAATAGCATTGATAACACCCGCCGTTACATCCTCAACAGGTGCTTCAACCGTGGTAGGTGCCTCACCACGTACGATGAGTTGGTATTCCCCACCTCTTTTTTCGATCAGAATCGCTTTTGTTGTTGTGCTGCCACAATCGGTAGCAAGAATAGAGCGAATATCGCGATTTGGCATGCGGTTGTTTTCTCCTAAGAATAGGATCTGTTCCTTAATGTTGGTCAGTTTGGCTCCGAGTCTTCTGTAGTAGAATATGTTCGTGTAAGACTTGGAAATGCAGAGGTTTTTACGAAAAAAAGAAAATCCTTGCCGATGGAATACTAGCTGCTCACTGAAAACGGAATGCCTCTGGTTTAGGGTTTCACTGGCTTGACGCAACGAAACCCAAAGGTGTAGTCGGAGTGTAAGGCATCATACCACCAACGGGAATAGACTCGGAGTTCCGTTGGCTCAACGGCATAAGCCCCGCCGCGCAATATACGAGGGTTCTCAACAGTAGTGAAATTATTTATAATATTTTCTATACTTCCGCCAGCAACTGGATTCCATTTGGGGGAATTTGCATAGAAATCCTCATCATACGCATCCAGCACCCATTCCCTGACATTACCACTCATATTATATAAACCGAAGGCATTCGCAGGGTATGTTCCTGCGGGTTTAGGGCCTCCAAACTTCTGTCCGTAGTTTGCCTTATCGCGATTAATCTCATCCCCCCAAGGATATTTCTTTCCCATTAAACCGCCGCGTGCTGCCCGTTCCCATTCTGCCTCCGTAGGGAGCCGTTTACCTGCCCACTTTGCATAAGCCATTGCGGCATGCCAATTTACCCCGGTAGCAGGTTGATCATCTGTGCCTCTAAGTTCGCTATTTCCATCCCAACTGGGAAAGTAGGAGGCGATACGGTGATTTTTAGGATCAACCGCCTCATTTTGCCAGTTTGGATTTGCATCTACAAATGCTTTAAATTGCGCGTTCGTTACCTCATGGACATCCATATAGAATGCGTCAACATAGACAGTGTGTATCGGTTTTTCAACCTCATGAGCGTCCAGATCATTACTTCCCATCTGAAACTCACCTGCTGGGATGAGTACCATTCCTTCTGGTGCCCTGGGTGGTTCAGGATCAGAACGGATTGCGGAGACAGAAAGCCAAATTGGTAACAATAAGGTTAGAAACTTAATCTGAGGTTTCACTGAAATGCTCCACGAGCAGAATTGGTCCGATCTGGTTAGGACGATTCTAAGATAGAAATTAGTAACCTAATTGCCGCAAATACTCCCGATTCACTGTCATTCTCTCTTTATCTGACCGCTCCTCAACCGTGCCTGGGCACGCCGTAATCCACCGTTCATAGTTAAGTTCCTTTAAGGTGGACATGATTCCTGGAAAATCCATCACAGTGCCAGCACCGATATCCACCCAATCCACATCGTAAGGTGTACCATCATCGCCGCCGGTTACGCTGCAATAATCCTGTAGGTGAACGTAGGCGAGGGTATCGCTATAGCGTCGAATGGATTCAATCGGATCGTATCCCCACAGTGCGGAATGTGAGACATCTATGCACAATTTACACTTTCGGAGGAGGCTCATATATTTCGCCCAATCATCGATCGAGTCCACTGTGGTATTGGTATGGATATGATAACAGACATCCAAACCGTATTGCGCGGCGTATTCTGCCCACTCTTCGGAGACATCGGCGAGTGCGGTGAGGTCTGAATTATCCACTGGACGTCCCTGAGGCTTTCCCGCGCCCATGAACATGAAACAATCGGCTTCAACCTCTGCGGCAAAGTCAATCCGCCTTTTGTTGAGTTCCATCTGCTCTGTGTCTTTATCGATCGGTAGTCCGCGTGCCGTTACAGCAGCGACAGGTAAATCCGCATTGTTGCACACCTGTCGAATGTGTTGGGGCGTGCCTACCCAGTCCAAGGATTGCCGCATCTCCCAACCGTCCCAGCCTGCATCTTTCAGTTGCATTAACAATTCCTCAAAATCTGGTGTCTGCCAACGTAATGTACTATATCCAAATTTGAAACCCATAGTGTTCCTCACTCTCCGTTAGGTAAGATACTGTCTACAGACATCCGTTAGGTATGATAGACAGCACGGTTGCATGTCACTTGAAATAGGCGAGAAGTGCGATAATTGCAGATCCGACTGCAGCCGGGACAGCAATTTTGCCCCAGAGTGAGGCATTCGATTCTTGCCAGCCCTCAAGCTTACCTCGAATCCAACCTAAACCGACGTGTAATTCACTGAGAGAAGATCGGATGTCCTGAAACTGTTCATCTGTTTTATGCTTCCACTCCTCAGTGCGTTCCATCCAATTGTCAGTGCGTTCCATCCAGTTGTCAGTGCGTTCCATCCAAGATAAAACATGTTCGCGAAATTCAGTGTCATTCATCATAGTTACCTCTTATCTTAATGTCATATCCTTCTGTATTTTTTATCCTATACAAACATATTGTAGCACATTTGAAAATAAATTGCTTGCTATATAACGGGAGCCTTTGCTAAACTATATCCGTAAAATTCAGGGATATTCTGTAATTACCCATTTTAAGGAGAAAATATGGATAAAGTGAAACTCGGTTTTATCGGAACCGGCGGCATGGCGGGCGCACACATGCGTAACCTTAAAGACGACTTTGAGGACGTTGAATTTTGCGCCATGTGCGACATCTCGGAAGACCGAGCAAAACAGCGTGCCGAAGAATTCGGTGGCAACGCTTACAGCGACTACCGTGTCATGTACGATAAAGAGGAATTGGATGCCGTCTATATCTGTACACCCCCTTTTGCGCACGGTGAACAGGAACGCATCGCTTGTGAAAAAGGCATCGCGATGTTTATTGAGAAACCGATCCATTCTGAGTTAGAACCGGCGATTATCATTAATGAATATGTTGAACAGAGCGGTGTGGTTACAAGTGTCGGTTATCACTGGCGTTACGGTGGCAACGCACAGAACGCGAAAGCAATGCTTGAAGAGCAACCGCAAATTCTCGGAGCACTCGGCTATTGGATGGGTGGAATGCCCGGTACACCGTGGTGGCGCGTGCGTGCAGAATCCGGTGGGCAACACGTTGAGCAGACAACACACATCTTCGATTTGGCACGGTTCCTCGTTGGTAGCGATGGAAAGACTGTCCATGGCGTTGCGGCGAGCGGCAGTATGACGCATATTGAGAATTATGACATAGACGATATCAGCATGGTGAACATCGAATTCAAGAACGGTGCTGTTGCGAACATCGTCTCGGCTTGTGCAATGGAGGGTTTCGGTCGCGTACATCTTGAAGTCTTCACACGTGGGCTCGTTGTCAATGTCGGTGGTTCAAACGAAGTGAATCGAGGGGGCGAAACGGAACCGCTCTCGAATGAAGGCGGACAGGACAGGGATCGCGTCTTTATTGATGCCGTAAAGACAGGGGATACGTCCAAAATTCTATCACCTTACAGCGATGCATTAGAGACACTCCGCATTATGCTTGCGGCGAGCACCTCGTTCCGTACGGGTAAGGCAGTGGACTTGTAGAAAAAATTAGGTTATGGCACGACGGAACGTGCCTACAACTTTAAAAGAAAGAGAGAATTATGCCAATTAATCAATCTATCTGTTTTGGCGGTTTCAGTCGTGGCAGAGATCCAATTGAAGTCATCAAAAAAGCCGCGGAAATCGGTTATAAATCCATTGAGATGCTACCCGCGGAATATTGGTCAGTCGTTCAGGATCACGGGATGCGCGTCGCGATCATTGTAGGGCATGCCTCGCTCCCGTCCGGACTAAATGATCCGAGCAACCACGACCGGATTGAAGATGAAATCCTCCAAAACATCGATATCGCAGCAAAAAACGACATCCCCGGACTCATCTGTTTTTCTGGAAATCGAGAGGGCAGATCTGACGAAGAGGGACGTGATAACACAATAGCAGGCTTGTCGCGTGTTACCAAAGCCGCCGAGGAGAAAGGGATCAATCTCTGTGTCGAGCTGCTCAACAGTAAAGTCAACCATCCAGATTATCAATGTGATAAAACGGAATGGGGTGTTGAAGTTTGCAAGGGGGTAGGTTCACCGCGAGCGCAGTTGCTTTACGACATCTACCACATGCAAATCATGGAAGGCGACTTGATCCGTAACATTACGGATTATAGTGACTATATTGGGCACTATCATACCGCAGGTAACCCAGGACGGCATGATCTCGATGACGAGCAAGAAATTTATTATCCTGCCGTGATGCGTGCTATCGTCAACACCGGATATGATCTCTATGTCGGTCATGAATTCGGACCCAAAGGCGATGCGTTCGATGCGATGCAACACGCTTTCGATGTGTGTAACGTCTAAACGTGGTTATACAAATTGTCGGGCAGGTCGCTGTACCTGCCCTATTTTTTTTCACCGAAGATGACTCCTGAAAAGAAAGCTAGACGCACTATAGATAAAATGCTTGAAGCGTCCGGATGGTGTGTCCAAAACTACAGTGGACATGATACGGATGTTGCGCTTGGTATTGCTGTCCGGGAATATCCGCTGAAAGCGAGTCAGAGCGCAGACTATCTTCTCTTTATCAACGGGACTGCGGTTGGCGTTATTGAAGCCAAACCAGAGGGAATCACTCTCAGCGGAGCACTTCAACAGGCACAACGGTATCGTGCAAGTTTGCCGGATGACTTACCTCGCCTTCCCAGATTTCCTTTTTCCTACGCGTCAACAGGAGTTGAAACATACTTTCGAGACATCCGGGATCCGGATTCTCGTTCTCGACGAGTCTTTACATTTCATACGCCAGATTCTCTTTGGCATCAAGCGAATGAACTCTCGACTCTCCGAGAAAATCTCAAGAGCGATTTACCTACATTAGAGAGAGGGGATCTGAGAACGTGCCAGTTTGAAGCAATAACGGAACTTGAGAAGTCATTAGCAGAATCACGCCAACGCGCCTTAATTCAGATGGCAACGGGCAGCGGGAAAACGCATGCTGCTGTCAGCAGTGTCTACCGCCTCATCAAATTTGGTAGGGCAAAACGTGTTCTTTTTCTGGTAGACCGCAATAATCTCGGTAGACAAACCCATCGCGAATTTCAGGCGTACACTGCCCCTGATGACGGTAGGAAATTCACGGAGCTCTACAACGTCCAGCACCTCTCTACCAATGTTATTGATGAACCGAGTAAAGTCTGTATTACGACACTCCAACGCCTCTATGCTATGCTAAAAGGCGAAACTGATTATGCATCGGACGCTGAGGAGGGATCTGCTTTTGAGAATGACACTGAAGACCCTTCACCACAACCGGTTACCTATAATCCAGTAATCCCGATAGACACCTTTGACGTTATTATTGTTGATGAATGCCATCGCTCCATTTACGGTAAATGGCGACAAGTGTTGGAATACTTCGATGCATTCATTATCGGGTTAACCGCAACGCCGTATCAGCAGACTCTTGCCTTTTTTAATCACAACCTCGTTTCTGAATATCGTCATGAACAAGCCATAGAGGATAATGCAAACGTCGGTTATTACGTCTACCGAATTAAGACAGAAATCACACAAAGCGGCAGCACGCTTGAGGCAGGGAGTTATGTTGCAAGACGAGATCGGCAAAATCGGAGACTTAACTGGGATGCATTAGATGCTGATGTCGAATACACGGAAAACCAGTTGGATCGGGATGTCGTTGCTGTAGATCAGATTCGCACAGTCCTTGAGACTTTCAAGGCAAAACTTTTCATAGACCTCTTTCCCAATAGACATATTGTCCCCAAAACGCTTATCTTTGCGAAAGATGATTCCCATGCCGAGGATATTGTCCACATTGTTCGAGAAGTATTCGCGAAAGGTGACGAATTTTGTCAGAAGATTACCTATCAGAGTGACAGACCGGAAGATCTCATCAGAAGATTTCGCACAGATCCGATCTTCCGAATTGCCGTGAGCGTGGACATGATTTCTACAGGCACGGATATAAAACCGCTTGAGTGTTTGATCTTTATGCGTGCTGTCCGATCGAGTGGGTATTTTGAACAAATGAAGGGACGCGGCGTGCGCGTCATCCATCCCGATGATTTGCGCGCTGTCACTGGTGATGCGAATACAAAAACGCACTTCATTATCGTTGATGCTGTCGGAGTTTGTGACTCCGTAAAAACTGACTCGCAATCACTTCCGGGGGAACCATCTGATCCTATTCGCCCCTCAAATAGAGATCCTAACCAGCTGATTGATGATATCAACGAAGATGAAATTCTTGACACCGGCTTTGAAGATGAAAGTTTCACACAAGCAGTGACAGTTATCCACGGCTTTAAACAGTTTATTAGTCAAAACATGGATAAACTGTCAGCGTTACAAATTCTCTGTAGACACCCAGAAGCACAAGGGACACTGATAGAGGACGACTTAAAGACGTTAGAAGAAGCCTTGCTGCAGCATTCAAATAGTCTGAGCCGTGAGTCATTATGGTTTGCTTACCAAAGACGTTCACCAGAGAACGTGCATGGAAGTACTGACCAACGAACAGACCTCATATCTCTTGTTCGGTTTGCCAATGGCGATAACTTTTTCCTTGAGCCTTTCAGGGTAACAGTTAATCGTCATTTTGAAGAATGGATAACCGGAAAACATTTTACACCAGAGCAGCATAAATGGCTTAAAATGATACGAGACCACATTGCCACTTCCCTCGATATTCAGATAGAGGACTTTGAATATGCACCCTTTGCGGAACTTGGGAATGGGGCGAAGGTTTATCAACTCTTTGGAGATGCCTTAGGGGATATTTTAAGGGAACTCATGGAGAAATTGGTTTCTTAATCATTTCTCTCTGCCCGGAGACGTTCAATTTCCGCTAAAGCTTCGGCGAGTGCATCTTCTGCGCGTTGTCGTGCGTTTGCCTGTTGTGCTACAAGGGCTTCCGCGGCATCTGCGCGATCTTGCGGCGTTTGCAACCATTGCAACGTGTCCGGGTTATAGAGGCATAAATCGCCGTCCCGCTCACCTAACTCCAAACCTAAAGCATCCGAGGGTAAACGGTCGTTGACAAAATCTATCGCCTGATACACCCCATCAACCAGCCGAAACCCGGTAAAACTCGGCACGACTTGACCGAGCGGATCGTAGATGTAATACTCTTTTACGCCCAACACGGACGCATAGAGCTCCTTCTTTTCTCCGATATCTTTTCGAAATGTACTCGGACTCGCAACTTCTAACACAAAATCTGGGGTATGTCTCTCCTCCCATGTGAGATACGTCCGCCGCCGTTTCTTTTCAACGCCAAAGACGACAAACACATCCGGAGAAATACATTTCCTCGGGTTTCCTTCTTCGTAATATAGGAGTAGATTGCCCGATATGTAAACGTCTTGCCTGTTTCGGTAATGGTGTTTTAGCATGAGAATGAAATCCATCATCAGATCTCGGTGAGTATCTGTTTCTGCCATAGGTTGCCCGTCCGATTCCGGATAGATGATTGTCGGCGCAGCATGTATCTGTTCCTGCATCGCTTTATCTCCCCGTATCAAGTTAGAAAGATTTAGTATATTTACCCAAGTTGCCAGTTTGTAGCATCATCTGGGAGGTTGTGCATCTTAAGCACGCAAACTCACAACCTACGCTACGAATTATAGTAGATTCCGTAATTACTTGGACACTTGTAGCGTCATGTGAACTATGAAGTTATACGTTCTGACTGGCACAGGAGACCAACAGCTTCCTATGCTACAAATGTGAACCTATTTTCGGATTTCACTATAAGCACGCAGGCTGACAGTCTCCTACGCTACGAAATGCATCCGAATTCAGTGAAAAATGGGATGGGATGCCTAAAATCTTGTAAGTAGCAACTTGCATTATATTTGCTTTTAAGGATACGATTAAATGATGTTAATGTCAAGGGGATAATGAAGCCGCCTTCCCTGTCCAAAATGTTTGCATCTGTCTACAAGTGTATGCTAAAATTAAATCCGTCTGATGACTATTCTGCCGCAATTTTGAAACCTTCCAAGAGGGATATCCGAAAATGCCAACACCAAAAGAGGTCTTTGATAATCCTTTACAGTATCTGGATTTCTTGCAGTCTACTGGTTTTGAAGGGCAATATTTCGATCGAAAAGAGGTGCGGATCGATACGAAAAATCAGATCAATACACTGAAGGACAAGATCAAACAGTGTATTTCTGCTTTTGCGAACAGTAACAGAGCAGGCGGTCTTGTGGTCCTCGGTGTTGCTGATGATGGAACTATTAAAGGGACGCAGCATGTTGACGAGCAAACGATGAATAGCATCTTGCAAGCCGCACGAGATTTAAGTAACCACGCAACACAAGTAAAAGACGTACTGGTGCCAAATTCAGGCGGGAAACGACTATACCTGCTTTATACACCGTGGACACCTCATGCGATTTGTGAAACCTTTGCAGATTTTCCAAAGGCATGGAAAAGGTTCGGTGCCCAGTGTCTACCCCTTCGACGAATGGATGACGAACAGTTGAGGCGGGATAAGGGAGTCATCGATTTTGAAAGATCCTACTGTTGTTCCTACGATCCCAACAAACTTGATAAAGGGGTTGTTGAGGCGTTCAAAAATGCGTTCCTTGAAGCGAGAGGTGCCCAGTACGACTATAGCACCGAAGAACTCCTCTTAAACATAGATGCTATTATCCAAACAGAAGATGATAAATACGCCTTTACCAACGCTGGCTATCTGTTTTTTGCTTCAAATCCTCGCGAGACGTTCCCAAGTGCGTATGTCAGAGTTTTACGTTTTGAGGTCGACGTTGAAGAGTCGGGGCACCGGGGAGCGACAACCTTCGATAAAGATTTCGATGGCCCACTTCCAAACATCGTCCGTGAATTGCGCGCCTTTTTCAGAGATTCTGCGCTCTTTCGGACAGTCATAAGACGGAGTTCTAATGGTGGGTTCATTGAAGATCCCGAATATCCGATATTTGCAGTTGATGAGGCTGTCCTAAACGCTGTTATTCATAGGGACTATGGAGTCAATTCGGGGGTTCATTGCATTGCTTATCGAAATGGATTGGTGGTGGAAAATCCGGGTGGTATTCCGCAGGAGGTTCCACGTCACTTCAGTCTGGCGGATACAGTGCTGAGCTCCGTACTGCGAAATCAACGGATTGTTGAGTGGATGCGCTTTATGAAAGATGAACGTGGTGAACCTCTCGTCCGGGCTTTAAGTGAAGGGACCAGAAAGATGCGTCAAGAAATGGAAAATCTCGGTCTACCGGCACCACATTATGAAACGGGTCAACGGACCACTGTTACCCTTTATAACCGTTTCGACGAGCGATTGGCACCACATGTTTCTTACACCACTGCATCTGGGACTAAAACGTCGCCCGAAAAAAGTAGCGTAAAAAAGGCACTGCGTTCTATCGGGGAACGTCTCGCTAAAATTGAGTGAAAGAGAAGCACATGAACAAAACGAATGCCGTTTCATCTGATTTGCCAAACGGATGGGTGCAGACAACACTGGAGGAAATCAGTCAGATTATATTGGGACAATCCCCTCCGTCTTCTACTTATAATATCAATGGCGAAGGACTTCCTTTTTATCAAGGCAAGCTCGAATTTGGAAAATTCTATCCAACGCCGAGAAAGTGGTGCACCGTCCCAAAGAAAATTGCCGAAAAAGGCGACGTATTTATTTCCATACGCGCCCCTGTTGGTCCCACGAATATTTGCCCGGAAAAGTCTGCCGTGGGAAGAGGGCTTGCGGCAATTCGGGGGTTATGTGGAATTCAATCTCTTTTCATTCTCTATTTGCTACGCAGATTTGAGAATCAAATCGCAAGTAAAGGCACAGGGACAACCTTTAATGCGATAACGGGAAATCAACTCAAAATCTTTGAAATTCTACTCCCACCACTACGAGAACAACATCGTATCGTAGGCAAGTTAGAGGTACTGTTTACACAATTGGACGCAGCCGTTGATAACCTCAAAAAAGCACAAGTGCAGTTACAGCGGTATCGCCGATCAATCCTCAAAGCTGCTTTTGAAGGGGAATTGACACGGGAATGGCGTGAGGGGCACACAAGTAAGTTTCATCCAGCGAAAAACTCAACTGGGTTTCCTCAAAATTGGGAAAAAACAACAGTTGGAAATGTAATAAAAAAGGTATCTCTAAGCGGCAAGAAACTAAAGAAAGGTAACTATGAACTTGAAGGAAAATTGCCAGTAATAGACCAAGGATCGTCCTTTATTGGAGGATACACAGACGACGAACAACTAAAGGTTGAATGTCAACTTCCAGTTATTGTTTTTGGAGACCACACTAAAGCAATTAAATATGTAGACTTTGACTTTGTAGGTGGAGCTGATGGAATAAAGGTGATAAAATCTCAAGAAATCTACCATCCAAAACTGTTTTACTATTTTATTCAGGCAATTTCACTGCCAGACAGGGGATATTCTCGGCATTTTCAATTTTTGGAAAAGGCACAGATACTTGTCCCACCGCTTCCTGAACAAGAACAGATCATTTCTGAACTTGAACGGCATCTTTCAGTTGCTGATGAAGTTGAAAACACGATTACTGCTGAATTGACACGCGCGAAGCGTTTGCGGCAGTCTATTCTGACGCAGGCGTTTTCTGGTAGACTTGTCCCACAAGACCCGAATGATGAACCGGCGAGTGTTCTTCTAGAACGAATTAAAACTAAAAATTAGAATTGCGTTTCACGTCAATTAGTGTTAAAATTAAACACAGTGTGGTGGGTTAAATGTCCTTATTTTTGCAAGGAAATATTTAAGTATGACTCTTATTGTTTCACTCAGGATTCCAGATGGTATTGTGATTGCGGGGGATAGTCTATCGACAGTCGTAGGACAAGGGCAGCTAGAGGCTCAAATTGATGTGACTTGTCCAGATTGCAATCACCAGCATGAAATTAAACAAAATTTTCCGGTGCCGCCAATGGCTGCAACGACTTTCTCGTACGCGCAAAAGGTGTTTCCATTTTGTAAGAAATTCGGTGTTGGGGCATTTGGAACAGGTCTACTTGCTAACATATCTGTTTACTTCACAATGCGCTTGTTAGAAGAAAAATTACAAAAAGAAAAAAGATATTTTGAAGAAGTCACTGCAATTGCCAAGATAATAGGCGATACTTTTCATAAGCTTTTGCAAGAGCAATTGAAACAAGAAAACACTTCCGTGGATGCTCTGCAAAAAAAGCAGGCTATATTAGGATTTCAAGTCGTTGGTTATGATGATACCCAGCCTAAAACGGTTGAAGTTTTTGTGGGCAGAAAGGCCCACAACCGAGTTCAAAGTGAATTAGGGTGTACGTACTCTGGAAGTGGAGAAATGGTACACGCAATATGGGGATTGTATAATACGGATCCCCAAAGTCAGCCGCCCTATCCTATATTTTCCTTACAAGACGCGATTGATTACGCTGAGTTTTTAATTCGTACCACAATAGATCATCAACGGTTTTCGCAGACAATCCCCACTGTCGGAGGGGATATTGATATCGCACTTGTTACCCCGTTTGATGGTTTCCGGTGGATCCGCCAAAAAACCCTCGGCAAAATTTTGGAGGGAGAATCAAATGAAACAGACAGCAGTTATTAAAAGTTTGCGCATCGTTCAGATACCAATAATGAACTGTTTATATACCGTCCCTGATGTAGCGAATCTTTCTTTTGGTCCGTATGTTCCGATCGCAGAACAAAAGGAGGTTTTCGAAAATTCGGTAACTTCATCTTCTGCCGAACCTACTTCGGATGAATTACAAGATAATGCGGATAGAGCAGAGGAAACTGATCCGCTCCTTGCCCTCGCGGGGACCGTTAAGTGGGATAATATAGATGATCCCGACACCGTATTACCCCCAGAAATACGAGTGGTTAAAGGAGCACATGAAGACAACCCGGATCCCCTCCTCGCCTTGGCAGGAACATTGCAATCTGGTGTCTCTGATCTGGCTGAACGCCACGATGAATACATCGCAGCCGATTTACTTGCAGAGTTACGAGGAGATGTGGATGAATGAAGTTTTTGCAGATACGTCTGGATGGGGAAGTTTTTTTCTTGAGGATGATGTTCACCATACAAAAGCCTTTTCATTGATAACACATTGGAAACAGCAAAACAGAAGCATTGTTCCGACAAACTATATCCTAAGTGAACTCATCATTCTACTTGGTTCTCGTGGGCAGCAGCGTTCAGATGCTCTAAAAGGTATTGAGGCCATCCGATCAGACGATTTAGTCGAAATTGTCCATGTTGATAAATTATTAGACGACAAAGCATGGCAATTGCTTGCAGATCGGTTGGATAAACAGTGGAGCCTTGTTGATGCTGTTAGCTTCGTTGTGATGGAAGAACGCGGATTGACTGAAGCATTGACTGCAGATCACCACTTTGAGCAAGCTGGTTTTGTCTGTCTGCTGAAATAGGATAAAGTTCGCCAAACATCTCGCGGCAATTCATCCCTAACACTCATCTCCATTTTTCATAGATGATTTTCAAACAATATGAGGTGACCTATATGGCAAATACAGGACTTGAAGTCCGATTTACATTACCTCTTAACGAGATTTTGCTGAAACACAAAGTGGATGCGGAGCGCAAAGCGAGAGAGGCTTTTGTTCTTGAGCTCCTACGCCAAGGCGACATTAGTGCTGGTAGAGCGGCACGACTCCTCAACATTTCACGATGGGATCTCTCAGATATGATGTATGAAGCCGGAATCTCACCTTTTGATGACAGTCTCACAACAGAAGCCTTAGACACTGAAGTTAAAAGCGCATTAAAAGATTTCGATGAATCTGAATCATGAAGGTCGTTACGAATAGTACTCCGTTGATAGCACTCTCGAAAATCAATCGATTAGAACTACTGAGGAAAGTTTACCGTTCAATCTACATTCCAGAGGAGGTTTACACTGAAGTCGTCGTCAATGGAACTGGAAAACTCGGAGCGGCGGAGGTAGCATCGGCAGATTGGATCATCTGCCAACCGGTAACAAATAAAAATCAAGTTTTAATATTACATTACCGAACACTAATTGATTTAGGGGAGTGCGGTGCTATTGCGCTTGCTCAAGAAATTGGAGCGGGGAGAATAATTATTGATGACCGTGTCGCGAGACAAGTAGCAATTGCAAAAGGCTTATCTGTGGTTGGAACAGTTGGCGTTTTACGTGTCGCGAAAGCGCAGGGCATCATTCCATCGATCAAACCCATACTTGACGATCTTCGCTCCCACGGAACACGAATTAGCGATAAACTCTATTACCAAATCCTTGAAACCGAAAGAGAATAAAACAAATATGTCAAACGAATCCGCAACAATTGTCCAAAAACTCTGGAATTTCTGTAATGTCCTTCGAGATGATGGTGTCAGTTACGGGGATTATGTTGAACAACTTACATATCTACTATTCCTCAAACTTGCAAATGAACAGACCAAACCGCCTTTCAACAAACCTTCAACAATTCCCGGCGATTTGGATTGGGAGAGCCTCCTCAACGAAAGCGGTGCCGAGTTAGAAGCACAATACGTGAAAATTCTGCGAGAACTCAGTAGTGCACAAGGCTTGCTCGGTGTAATCTTCCGCAAATCGCAGAATCGCATTCAGACCCCTGCAAACCTGCAACGGCTTATCCATCTTATCAACGCAGAAAACTGGAGCGGGATGACTGCCGACATCAAAGGTACCATCTACGAAGGGCTGCTCCAGAAAAATGCCGAAGATACCAAGAGCGGCGCGGGTCAGTATTTCACACCTCGCCCCCTTATCAAAGCGATGGTTACCGTGATGCCTCCTGAACCGATGAAAACTATCTGTGATCCAGCATGCGGAACGGGTGGATTTTTTCTCGCAGCACACGACTATATTTCCGAAAATTATGGGAGTACGTTAACTCGTGAACAGAAGGAATTTCTTAGATTTAATACCTTCGCTGGCACAGACATCGTCGATAATGTCGTCCGTCTCTGCGTGATGAACTTATATCTACACGGGATCGGCGGGATAGAAAGTCCAATTACGACGGATGACAGCCTCAGTCGGGACACAGGAGAACGCTACGACATGGTGCTGACGAATCCACCCTTCGGGAACAGGAGCAGCATCACTATTGCCACCGATGGGAGTGGACGTAACAACGCATCCTTGACTTATGAACGCGATGACTTCTGGGCGACGACCTCAAATAAACAGTTCAACTTCCTCCAACACATCAAAACAATTCTGAAGGCAGATGGACGCGCCGCTGTTGTTCTTCCAGATAATGTTCTCTTTGAACGCGGGGCAGGTGAGACGATTCGGCGGCACTTGCTCAAGCAATTTGATGTCCACACCCTCCTACGACTGCCTACGGGCATCTTTTACGCTCAAGGAGTCAAGGCAAATGTCCTCTTTTTCTCTAAAAGACCGGCGCGTGAAGAACCGTGGACACAGAGACTCTGGATTTATGATCTACGAACAAATAAACGTTTCACACTTAAGACGAATCCACTGCAAGACACCGATCTGCAAGATTTTATAACTGCCTACAATCCAGAGAATCGCGAGGCACGGGTTGAAACTGAGCGGTTTCGTGCTTTCAGTTACGATGAACTGATCGAACGGGAGCATGTCAATCTCGATATCTTCTGGTTGAAAACGGATGAACTTGAGGATGCAGCAGATCTGCCTACGCCAGATGTATTAGTAACCGAAATTACCGAGAATTTAGAGACTGCATTAGCGCAGTTTCAATCTATCCAAACCGAATTGGATAATCACGAGTAAATGAAAACACGTTTTCTTGAAAACCTCCTCGGTTGTCCATTAGCAGATACACTCGAGGCAATATCAGCGGACACGACTGCCTTCGACGCTTTTCTGAATACACTTCCCACAGATAATCTTGAAAACTACCTTACACCGCAATGGGTGGTACTCGCTGCAGGCAAAGGCACACGCATTGATCCCAGCGGACGCTTGAGCAAAACGCTGGACATCACCTTCGGAGAACAGAACACCCTCCAATACTCGCGACGTTACCTACCGGGTAATCGCCCGGATATTGTTGTCATTAACCCACAGATGGCATCGCGTATTGAGAAAAACGGATCTCCGTCTCAACTTCTGGGTCCTAATGTTACTCCGTGTATCCAAAAAGAGATGAACGGCACAGGGGGCGCGCTACAAGCCGCGTTGCCTGCTCTTCACGAGTCCGATGCGGAATGGATCGGGGTGGCGTTCGGTGATGAACCCTTCTTGGATCGTGACATTTTCGCACAGACGTTGCTCTCCCACTTCATTTCTGGGGCGGATGTTACCCTCTGTGGCAAGATACCTGAAACAGTCATAGATAAGGGTGGGCTCTTCTTCGATGCAGACGGGAGACTCACCGGAACAAAAGAATGGTATGACATGACGGAGGCAGAGAAACAGGAGATGTGGGATCGGTGGCATCGCGGTGAGGCGTATACCAATACCGGTATCACACTCATTCGGAAAGGTGCCCTGATAGATCGGATACATCGATTGCAACCGCACACAAACCGAAACGGCGAACTCCACCATGTTGACCTGATTCGATACTGTTATGAAGATGGACTGAAAACGAACGCTTTTATCTACCAAGGTGAAGTGCTGTCGGGCGTTAATCGGTGGTCGAATGTTCTATTGGGTGAAGCGGCACTGTTTGCAGAGACACGGGAGTTTCTCGCACGGAAAGGCGTTCGCGTTGACCCAGCCGCACAGATAACGTTGGACAGTGAAAACGTTGAGATCGGCACGGCGTGCTATTTCCTCGGCAGGGTGCATCTCGGTGAAAAAGTGCGGATCGGGGATTACTGCCGGCTTGAAAATGTTACGTTGCTGGGCGCGACAAGGGTAGAAGATGCAGTTGGACTACAGAATGTCACCGCAACTGATACGACCTTCGAATCGAGTCCGTTACCAAAAAGATTGGCAGCACCTGTCCGAGGGCTTGCCACAAGGAGTACGATTGAAAGTAGCACCTTTGATGCGGTGAATGTGGGAAACAACGTGCAACTCTCAGCCGTTGTCGCACGTGGGACGGTAATCCCCTCCGACACCGTTTTGTCACATCAGACTCTCGGTGTTCCGCCAGCACATTCGCCACCTACTGTGCCGAAGTTGCTTTTCGAGCAAATTGTAACGGATGAATATATCCCCGGAATTTTTACCTTCAAGGAGAAAAAAGCGTTACCAGATTGGGAAAATCTTCGAAGACATGTCCAGTCCCACAGTGCGTCAGAATTGATTCCACGGGCGACGGGCAATCCGCACTTACAACAAGTCGCGTGCAAGGCTGTAAAAACACTTTTGGATCTTCGACGTGCGAATGGAGATTACCTCATTGAATCCCTCACGCCAGAAGAATTATGGGGGAGTATTTTTGAGATGGTGACGTTCCACACCGGCAATCCAAATCCCTACCACCACGACAAATTGAAAGCACGACAGACTGCCCTCACGTTACTATCGGAGTTTTGGAAAGACAATTGGTTGACCCGTTTGAAGTTGGTCGTTGCAGGCAATATTATCGATTACAGCAGCGAACGGGTCGTCAAAAAACTGAAAGCTAATCCTGACTACTTCTCTGAAGCACTTCGTGCGGCGGTTGAAACACCTTTTTCTATCGACTGTTATAAAACGTTCTCTGAAAAGGTGATTGACGCTGAGCCTCAGCAGATCCTTTGGCTTGCTGACAATGATGGAGAAGTCATTTTTGACATCGCCTTCATTCAAGACCTCATTGAATGCGGACATCATATCACGATAGTTGGGAAGGTGGACAACGCCAGTAATGACGCAACGTTAGCAGATTTACAGGAGATCATAAATCTACCACAGTTCCGGGAACTCCAGACGGCGGTGCAGGAGGGTATTGTAAAACTCATGTCGTCAGGCGCACAGACGATCGGAACAAATCTCTATCAGGGAACGCCTGAATTTTTCAACGCGCTTTTGGAAGCTGACCTCGTTATTTCAAAAGGACAAGGGAATTTCTTCACAACGCCGGGCTGGTCAAAAGATACATTCTACCTATTACTTTCCAAGGGTGTAACGGCGGAGCGGAGTACAGGTGTTATCGCGGATCGGAATTTATTGATTGATGGGCTGATTCTGGCTTACGTCCCGGGTGGAACAAAACGTGTTGCACCGCTTCGGGAACTTTTTTAAATTATGGGACTCTGTGCCGCTCTCGAACAGAAAAAACGTCAAGGGATTAGCAATCGATACTTAGCCGCAAGGTAAATTAGAAATTGTGAATTCCCGTTTGCCCGAAGTAGGAAGTGGAATTTCTTTTTCAAATTTTACTGTGACGCTGACATCGGTACCGAGTACTTCTTGAATTTTCTGAACCATGTATCGACGCGTTGCTCCTGTCCACTGTGTGTTAATAACTACCTTCAAGATACAGTGCTTAAGGCTCTCTTGGATGAGTTGGAACTGGTCGACACCAAGGACGTTATAGAACTGCTGTGTAAAGTAACCCGCGTGTATCAATGTTCCAGTTCTTGTCCGGAAGGTAGCCGTACTACGTCCGAGCAGTTCTGCCAAAATCGGGAGCTGATTCCCACACGGGCATACCTCATCAGAAAGACGACCGATGTCTCCGATTCGATACCGAATAAACGGCATCGCGTAATTATTGAGTTGTGTAATTAGGATGTCTCCCGGTATTGTGTATGGATCGGGGCTATCTATTTCAAGGTAGAGGTCACGGCAGTTAATATGCATGTGTCCCGCCTCACATTCCATAGCGATCAATCCGACCTCTCGTCCTCCATAGCGGTTATAAACTTTCGTCCTGAAAACGGTCTCCGCTAAGGAACGATAGTGTGAATGTAGCATCTCCGCTGAAGTAATGATCCCTTTTAAATTCCATTTGGGGCTCAAACCGTTTTCAGAAAGATACGTAGCAAATTGGTAGAGTGATGACGGGTAGGCGAGAATTGTTCGTGGATAGCATCTATCCATCTGCTGAAATGCTGTCTGCATCGTAGCGTCTGTGAGATGAAAACCGTTGAGCCAATAGTGGTTCCGCCAGAAATTGTTTAGTTGATGCTTCCAATCTGCATTTCCCTCTACATCTGAGAGAGCACCCCAGATAATCAGTTGGGATTCACCGAAATCCCAGCCTGCCCACCGATCGAAACAGTAGACACTCAAATTTCGTTGATTCCAATAATTTCTATCCTGATAAAAGGTAAGCGGTGTTCCAGTTGAGCCGCCTGTGGCGTTCCTGATACGTTGTTCTCGCGGAACCGCCTCAGAACAGAAATGCTCGAGTTGTTCACGAATATCCTTTTTTTCAAGCGGTGGAATCTGTGAGATATGGATGGACTCTGTCTTGAACAATTCACGGTAGTATGGAGTCGTTAGGTATGCGTGCCGGAGGAGCTTTTCTAACTGTTCATTCTGGAATGCTAAGATGTCTGCGCGCGACGCGCTGAGTAACGCTGCCGTTTTTGAAAGCTGCGAACGGTAGCTGATACCTTTACGGTACATATTATAGGCGTACCATGCCGCTTTCGACACCAATTTTTTGGCAGTAGAATGAATTGGCATGATTTCAGATTCTTACGTTTGAGCATTCAGACAACCTCAGATAATGTGTTGTCCGTATCTACAAAAACCTAAGTTGTCACCCAAGCAAACAGCAACAGTTAATTTCAAAACCAAATCCGCGGAAGTTCCAAAATTCACCATAAATGCCGCCGTCACGTTTTTGAATTAAGAAGGTGGCTTCAGTGGATCTATATGCGGTGAATACCCTGTCGGAAACTGATCGCTCACAGATCTACCGTCTTGGAAAAGCTGACCTGCATCGGGATTATCATGCTCGACCGGGGATGGGAAATCGCGCCATGTGTTACCATCAAGCGGCAGTTCGTAACCATCCGCTTGGAACCATTCAATCAAACGTTGTCGATAGGTGTTGAGAATTCTGCCGTATGCGGGATTACCGGCGAGGCTTCGGTCGTCAAGTCTTCCGGACAGCCGTCTGAAAAGCCATTCTTGTCGATCGGCGGCAGAGTATATGTATTTATATTCCTCTGTCAAGAGCATGTAGAGTCCCGTATTTTCCTGTCCCAATTGTCCAACAATCGCATCTCGTTGTGTATTACCGGCAGCAATATCGGCAAGGTCGGTGCCGCTCCGATCTACCGGTGATGGAAGGTCTGCTGCCCCCAGGCAGGTTGGCAGGACATCAACCAGACTCGTCGGTATGTCACACTGTGTGTTCGCCTCGAAACGTTCGGGATAGCGGACAAGTAGCGGGATTCGAGCAGCTGCGTCCAAGAATGAACGTTTCCCGTAGCAGTCGTAATCGCCGAGTAACTCACCGTGATCAGACGTGTACAAGATGAGCGTGTTGTCCAGTTCGTCCTCGGATTCGAGGTAGTCAAGGATACACCCAACTTGATAGTCGATAAAAGAGATTGCGGCGTAGTAAGCCGCTCGCATTGTCCGAAGGAGGTTCATATCTCGCCCTTGGTCCCGGTACTTATAGCGATTTTGATGCCGGTTCCAGTAGGTATGCAGATGCTCATAATCTGCGGGCAGGAATGGCAGTGGCATTTCAACCGAACGATAGAGTCGATTCCACGGCACAGGCGATTCAAACGGTGGATGCGGTTTGATGAAACTGCTCCAACACAGAAAAGGCCGTTGCTTATCGCGCCCAGAGAGAAACTCCAATGTCTTATCGCCTACCCACTGTGTATGGTGTAGGCGTTCAGGAAGCTGTGAAGGCTGTGGGATGTAGTAGTACTCGCTCCGTTCACCGTGCGGAGCAACGATATGATCGTAACCATTTTCCTCCAAAAACTCCGTGAAGTCATCAGGACCGGGACCTTCTTCGGAATAGTCTCGTGTCTCAAACCCCCACATTTTGCGTCCTTGCGGCGAAAAGTGCATTTTACCGATACCGTGCGTCTGGTAACCTGCTTCGTTGAGCAATTCCATCACTGAGATGCGGTCCTGCGGCATTGGAGAATTGCTCGTACACCCCGTTTCGTGTACCCACTGACCGAGGAGAAAACTACAACGCGAGGCTACACACACAGGTGACGGACAGTACGTTGATGTAAAACTTGTTCCCTCCCGAACAATACGATCCAGTCCTGGGGTCTGAATGATCGGATTTCCAAGTGCACCGATCGTATCAAAACGTTGCTGATCTGTCATGAGGAAGATGATATTCGGTTGTTTCGCCATAGGGTCGCTGTCCTTTTTGTAAAGCAATTGGTTTGTGCGTGAATCACACAGATAGCATACTATTCTTTCAAACAAAGCGCAATTAATATTTTAACCCAAGTTGTCACCTTTGTAGCATAATTTGTGAGGATGTGCAGCTTCGGGCACAAGAGACCCACGGTTTCCTACGCTACGAACTGCTGCGGATCCTGAGCGTTTTCCAATGAAAAATGGCAGAGGCATCTCTAAAATTGTGTCCGTAGCAACTTGGGTTATTTTATCTGAATTTCCTGTTGACATTCAACTGTGGATGTAGTATCATTTTGGAAATACGAAATTTGAGTTGTCTGTCCGAGACAGCGTCGAAAATCATGAGAAACATACAAACAGATGCAAAAATGGTATGAAAACAAAAAACTTCTGAATACCTTCATCATCTTGATATGTGTCAGTTTTATCGCTTACTTTTTTCTTCACTGGAGATGGGGATTACCCCTATTCCTGTTCGGCGGCACAGCAATTATGGTGAGAGGGATCGTGAAAATTACGATGCGAATGCAAAGTAGAAAAAGAGGCAAGGAGCATTAGAAAGACACAATCCAAAGTGCGGAGCCTGAAAGGAAGTGGAAGGCGGATCTACGGAAAGGCGCGTGAAAGCACACCCCACTTGATCGATCCGCAAGGAAAATTTAAAATATGAAAAGAAGAACGTTCATAAAACTGAGCGCGGTGAGTGCAGCGGGAATGGTCCTACCTCTCCAATTGCAAGGAGAAGTGGCAGCAACATCACAACTAAAACCAAGCACACTGATAACCCCGAATGCCGACTTCTATATTCTACAGATCGGTGAGCCAGCTGAACTTGACGCGGCGGCGTGGCGATTGGTAATCACCGGTCTCTCTGAAAAACGGATAGCACCACTCCGACTCGAAGACATAACGGCAATGGAGTCTGTCACGGCGATGCGAACCTTGAAGTGTATCGGCGACCCGATTGGTACGGAACAGATGAGCAATGCAGTGTGGAAAGGGATTCGCTTGCGTGATCTGCTTGAGAAAGTCGGACCAACACATGAAGTCAAAGTGGTCGTCTTCCGGTGTGCCGATGGTTACCATACGGCGATTCCTCTGGAAGACGCGATGCGTGAAGATACGCTCCTCGCGTATGAAATGAACGGTGAACCGCTACCAACGGAACACGGTTTCCCAATCCGACTGCTGAACCCCGGTCATTACGGCACGAAAAATCCGAAATGGATAATGAACATCCAGTTGGCGAAGGAACACGAAAGCTACTGGGAGAAACGGGGCTGGGATCCGATCGCGAATGTGAAACTCGCCACAATGATCGGGACACCGAATGAAGACGAGGCAATTTCCGGCGGCAAGGTCTACACAGTCAGCGGTGCGGCGTTCGATGCAGGCAACCACGGCGGCATCAAGAAAGTAGAAGTCAGTATCGACTACGGACAGACATGGGAAGAGGCGGAAATTTGGGCGAAAGATACTCCGCTTGCGTGGGTGCTCTGGAAATGGAATTGGCAAGTTCCTGAGAAGTCGGAGCCAGTTGAAATTTACGCGAGAGCCACAGGCAACAGTGGTGTTACGCAAGACGAAATCGGGATCGAAGTAGAACCCGTTGGTGCGACAGGCTATCACATGATCGATGCCGCGATTGTGATGCCATAACGTTAGGTGCGAAATGGGGAAAAATGCGCCTAAAACCGATCCAATTGCTCACCGTTTATTTGCCAGTCCTACTGATTGACCTCTCCTTTAGCAGTATTCTAACCAATACCTCTTTTTATACCAGTCATCTGGGACTCTCCACAACGTTCCTTGGTGCGTTGATGGCAGTAAGCACAGGGTGTTTTGCAGTGCTCGCGATCCCACTGGGTAGACTCTCGGATCGGATAGAACGGCGGTATATCCTTTACACGGCGTGCCTGATACTCGGAGCAGTCAGCATAGGACTCGTCTTTTGTCGAAACAGCGGACATCTGATGAGAATCTTCCCCGGAATCGGTGTCAGCATGGCACTCTTCTTTCCGGCTTACGAGGCGTGGCTCGCTGAACAAGAAGGTGAAGGCGAATTAATCCACCGAATTATGCTCTTCAATCTATTCTGGAGCATCGGCATGACCTTGGGTCCGGGGTTGTCGAGTTACCTGTACAGTGATACAAACCCGTTCAGACCTTTTTATCTCGCCGGTATTTTTGCCCTACTCACCTTAGTGACGATTTGGGCTTCTCGTATTACCAAATCCGATCCGTCAAATCTATCCGCCCACACCGATGAATCCGACTCGGAATCACCTGAGATACTGTATCCCCTTCTACCTGTTCGGATGACTTACCTCCATTTGGCTCGATGCGCGAATTTTGTCTCGTGGTTCTCGCTGGGTGTCCTCCGCCAGCTCGCGCCAAAACTTACATTGGAGATGGGAATACGCCCGGCAATATACGGAAATTTGATGCTAACACTCGGTGGTGTTAAAACACTGGCTTTCGTTGTCCTTGGGACCGGGTACTCGACGCGATGGCATTATCGTTTTAGTCCATTACTGATTGTTCAACTGCTGACAATTCTGAGTTTTCTCGGAATAGGATTGACGCAACATATTATTCTTTGGGCTTTTGCATTTGCGGTTATCGGTGTATCTGTAGCATTCACTTACTTTAGTAGCCTCTACTACGGGCTGGATCGGCATGCGGATAAAGGGAATAAGAGCGGATGGCATGAAGCCATATTAGGGGTCGGGATCCTGTTAGGTCCGTTCCTTGGAGGTATCTCAGCAGACTCAGCATTAGGCGTTCAGAGTCCTTACCTACTCTGCGCAGTAGCAATCGCTATAACGATTTTCGTAGAAATATTTATCCTGCTTAAGAACTCTCAACATTAAGCAAATTCGCCTTGATGTAGTCTTCATCAGGTGTAACACCGAGCCCCGGAGCATCTGGGACCGTTACAACATGGTCATGGATTTGGATGCCGCTCACTGCCATGGTTTCCAGAAAAGCAGGTGCGTTGAGTTCAGCGGGGAGAACCAGATCCACAGTTGAGAAGAGATGGACGCTTGCGATAAACCCGATTCCCGCTTCTGTCAATCCACTACCGAGAAGTTCAAGCGAATTTGCCTCAGCAATCGGCACGCTTTTAAGACACTCGTTTAACCCGCCAGACTTACACACTTTCAAAACGACAGCATCTGCACATTCCATACGTGCGATTTTTGCTAAATCAAAATGAGTGAAGCATCCCTCATCAATAGCGATCGGAATCGGAGCATCTTCTCGGACTCGCTTCATACCAAACCAATCCTGGCTTGCGACGGGTTGTTCCATACAGTAAATGTTCCGGATGTCTGAGACCCGCTTCAGCAATTCAAGTGCATTGGATGGCGTGTAAGACTGATTCGCATCAATCCAGATCTTAGCATCTGGTGCGGCTTCATGAACCGCGCGCAGACGTTCTTCATCTTCCGCAGGTGTTCCAGCAACCTTCACTTTGAAACAGGAGCACGGAAACAAAGCTTTCGCCTTCAAGCCCATTATCTCTGGCATATCAATACTTAAAGCGTAGCAGAGCGGCACCGTGTCATGACGTTTCCCACCAAAGAGGGTGTGTAGTGGCACATCAACTATTCGACCTCGTAGGTCTTGCAAAGCGATGTCTACCGCAGCTTTGGCAAAGGGGTGCCCTGTGCTGACAGCAGGTTTTAATGCGTTATAGATAGCAGAGTGAATTTGGTTGAGATGTAGTGGGTCACGTCCGAGTAACAATGGAGCGATGTGATATCGGATGGTGGTTGTGATGGATTCGGTGGTTTCGTAACTCCATGAAGGGAGTGCGCGTTGTTCTCCCCAACCGACATAACCATCGTCCGTTGTGATCTTGACAAAAACATGGTCGCCCGCGGATCCCGGGGCCCCGACGAAACCGGTCCCGATATTAAAGGTGTCTCGCATTCCAACAGCAGTGGGATAAACGTCTACCTGGGTTATTTTGGACATGTGTAAATGGGTTACTCCATTATTGGAAAATGTCCTTGTATTTTAGCATACCTCCCAGCAATTCATCAAACATATAGAGGAGTGGCTATCAGCCGTCAGGGGCGAGGTTAGAAACCTCGCCCACAAGATGCACGTATCGGTGCAGAATTTTCGTTGACATGTTCGCGACTCTCCGCTACAGTAATAGGAACACTGGTTGCTCTATGCCGTTGTAAGGAAACTCTACATGTTATTTATTGTCTTTGTGATTCTCACCCCCATTGTCGTTTGGTTAATTTTGCACTTTATGTCCCGACGAAAAGCCAGCACGGAAGAGACTGAACCGGGAGAACTGATAGAAGTTTGCGCGATCTGCCAAAACGAATTTACAATGAACGAATTGCTTGAAAAAGAGGTAGGCGGATACGGCAGAGTCTACTGTTTCTGCGGACAATGTATTGAAAATCTCTATAACGAATACCGAAACAAAACAGACACCATAACAGGAGAATGACTATGTACGATTTAGTTACGTTTGGGGAAGCGATGATCCGACTCACCGCCCCGGAATATATGCGCCTTGAACAGGCGACATCGCTTTCAATGACAGCGGGTGGTGCAGAAATGAACGTCGCTGTGAACGCTGCGCAACTCGGCTTGCGGTCTGCGTGGGTATCACGACTCGTAGACAATTGGTCGGGTCGCTATATTTGTAATAAGGGGCGGGAACTCGGCGTGGATATGTCAAACATCGTTTGGGTCGATTTTGATGGCATCGGCTTGGAACGCAATGGGTTTTACCACCTTGAGTTAGGCGCGGGACCGCGTGCAAGCAGTGTCACATACGATCGTGGATACTCTGCGATTTCTAAAGTGCAGCCCGGAGAGATTGATTGGGCATCTATTTTTATAGGCGCGCGATGGTTTCATCTCAGTGGCATCACGCCTGCGTTGTCGGAATCTGCAGCGGCTGTCTCTGCAGAAGCACTCAAGGCGGCCCGTGCAGCTGGGGTAAAAACAAGTTACGATCTGAACTTCCGTTCTAAACTCTGGAGTGCAGAGGAAGCACAAGCGGCGAATCGACCGATGATGGAGCATGTCTCTGTTCTCATCGGGAATGAGGAAGATTTCGAGAAATCCCTCGGCTTCGCAGCGGAAGGGGCGACCGAGTCGTATAGCAGCCTTGAACCTGATAGTTACAAGGCGGTTGCACAACGTGTTAAGGATGCTTTCCCCAGTATTGAAATGATCGGCACGACGTTGCGTGATGCCAAAACGGGTTGGCTGAACGATTGGCGTACACTCCTGTTTGATGGTGAAGAATTTTATTTGTCACGTATCTATGAGGATTTAGAATTGGTAGACCGCGTAGGTGGCGGTGATAGTTTCTCGTCGGGATTAATTTATTCTCTATTGAACGGAAAATCACCACAAGAGGCGGTTGATTTCGCAGGTGGGTATTCTGCCTTAGCACATACCTTCCCCGGTGACTTCAACTGGGCAACAGCAGAAGAGGCAGAAAAAGCGATGGAAGCAGGGAGCGTGCGTATCAGTCGCTAAACAGATAAAACTATGACAAAAATTTTACTCTCTTCTATTTTTGAAAATACCGAATTTGATACTGCGGAACGTCTGGCGGCGTTGGCAGATTTGGAGAAACTTGGTGAGCTGAGTATCCACCCACCGGAACTGACCGCTGAACACGCTGATGGCGTTATTGGTGTGATCGCAGGGGGAGTGCCTTTTCATGAAAGCTTCTACCAAGCGGCAGATGCACTCCGAATTATTGCGCGTTGGGGTGTGGGATATGAAACCGTTAACGTGGATTTGGCGACAGCGTATGGTGTCATTGTCACAATTGCTCCTGAACACATGGTGACCGTTGCTGAATATGCGATTGGACAGTGGTTCGCGACCATGAAACGGGTTTATACGCTAAACAATGCCTCCCATAATGGGGATTTCAAACTTATCAAGACTCATGAGGTGATGGGTTCTACGCTCGGCCTGTACGGCTTCGGGCGTATTGGTCAGGAGGTTGCACGTCGTGCTCGTCCGCTTCTGGGTGAGCAAGGAAGACTTTTGGTCTACGATGTCCGTCCGGATATCGCTGAACTTGCGGCGCAATTTGGTGCAGAGGCTGTTGATACACCGCTGACGCTCTTCGAAGAGAGCGATACTGTGTCCTTACACTTATCGGGTGCGGATACCGTTGTAGGCTATGAGGAACTCTGTGCCATGAAACCGCATGCGTCTCTCATCAATCCGTCGCGTGGGAACCTTGTTGACGATGAAGCCGCCAATCGAGCTGTCAGCGAAAACCGACTCTGGTATTATGTCGTTGACGATCCGGTTAACGGACCGCGGGCGATTCACAAAGACCATCCGCGTATTATCTGTACAAATCACAACGCGGGCATGACTGTTGAATCTGGTATTCGATTGGATCTTCGGACGATTGAACAGGTTACAGACGCGATAGAAGGACGTGCCCCAGCATATATTCTCAATCCGGAAGTCTTGGAGCATCCAAGGGTCAAGGCATTTTGCAAGGATACTTCGCAACCACTGAAACTGTGACCTGAGTCTTTAAACCAGAACCGTAGCCTGCAACAACGGCGCAGGCGGATATACGGAAAGGAAATCGGTAAATGCCCAGGCACATCCCACCGAACCGCAAGGTAAAATTAAAAATTTTTCTCGAGAAGGAACAGGAATTCTCTATTCGGTGCTTCAGCGGCGTTCACCCATTCATGCGTCCACTGCATACCTGCCATGACATTCTTTTTGTAGTCAAGCTCGAGAACAGCAAGCAGTCTTCCGTTGCTTTGCATGACTCCGTTGAGTTGTTGTGCAGTTGCACGACCGCCAGAACTGTAAGAGAGCAGAATCCAACGGGCTTGTGTGTTCCTGATTAACCTCGCGATGGCTTCGACAGCGATGAATTGTCCGTCATCGTTGCGCCGAAATTCCTCAAATATAGACGCGGCGAGGGGATCTGATGTATCCTTTCGCCGTTTTGCTTTGCCGAAAAGGGTGGGTTTATCGAAAAGCACAACGCTTTTCCAGAGGTGGTAGTAAGCGGCATATCTGACACGAGACGGAGGCATCTTCTCGTTGTTTGAACCGTAGGGTGGATCGAAATAAGCAAGGTCTACGGAGATTCGCGGCACGAGTTCAAAGATGTCGGTTTGATGGACTTGGTGGTCTTCTTCTGATAAGAAAACCTCTGGCACTTCAAGCACCAATTCTTTATAGGCGCGGGGTGCCCAGTCTTTGAGGTAAGCAGAAAAATGACCGAGGGTGCTGTCAACACGGTCGAGTGCGAGTATCAGGCTGGTGAGTGCGATTGCTTTTTCCATCGGATTGAGTTTAAGAGTCTCGATTTCCTGCCGAATCGCGTCTAATTTGCGGGTGTTGTGGTACTGCCAAGGTTTTTTGAGTCCATCTGTTTGGATTGCACAACCACTGTTGGCACGTCCGCCGTAATTTTCCGTGAACCAACCATCCACAGGGGACACAGCGTTGAGGTGATCGATAAGCGGTTGATACGTTTCTCTCGGTTTTGTGTTGAGTAGGTAACACGTGCCGAAAACTTTTGACCATGGGGCGATGTCGTTGCAAATAACGGTATAACCGAGTTTGGCGAGTGCTTGCGAGACACGAGTCGTACCGGAGAATCCATCGAGGATTGTTTTGGCGTTGACTTTTTTGACGAGTTGGAGGATGTGAGGGAGGAGTTTCAGTTTGGAACCGATGTATTTGATGCTTTGTGTCGGAGGGGTATCGAGAAGCATTTGTTGCATGGGTTTAGGCAGAATCTTTGGCTTATTCATCCCCGTTCTGAATTTCATCTCTTTCGGGATCATATAGACGGTATTTTCCGGTTCCTATTCTCGAATAATATTTAGCGTTACTATAGTGATAGTGGTAGGAAGGGTGGTCAGGGCATGCCCCGACGATCTGAGCTGCTATTGTATTTGGGTTGAAATCTGGATACTTCTCTAAAACAGATTTTTTGATCTCCTTTATTGTGAATTCATTTTTTACATCGCCGCCTGTAACTTTCTGCGCTGTTTCCAAGACGACTTCCTCTACGCGTCTATCCCCTGACCATCGTGAAGAAGGTGAAGTTTGCTGCTGCCGCGTTTTAGGCGTGCCAATCTCTTCATTTCCGACCTTAGTTTCTACACTGACAATTTCCTCTCCAGATTCAGCCTGGAATTTTGAAATTTCTATACAACTGACATCCATTTTGTATGAAGTTTGGAGGAATCGGCAAACAGAGACCACCCGCGGATGTATTTCCCCTGCAACTACAAACAAACGCAATTTTCGATTGAGAGGTGGGGGTTCGTCAGTATCGAGAACACCAAATACCTCCGTGAACGCCTCGGTGAAAGTTTTGTCTCTGAATTCATCACGTTTTTCAAAATAGGCCTCAGCAATTTCATGAATCTGTTCTTCTGAAAGTTCATTTGCCCAGGCTGCATATTCAAGCAGCTGTGCCACAACATCCCGTGGAGTTCTTCCCTGTTTGATTTCAACAATGATGAGATTCCCTTCTGCATCCACACCGAGCAAGTCTGGGAAAATAGTCCCTTCTTCATCCCGGGCACTTGGCTGCCGACCAATCCAGAGAATAAATTCATCTTGAATTACCGCCCTTGGACTGTTTTCAAGCCAAGTCTCTATATGTTGTTCAAGTTCAACGTTCGTTTCTTTTGCTCTGATGAGTTTATCTCCTTGTAATCCAAAAAGAGCCATTATTTCTCCTATGTGTAGTCTTTGTAAGGGCTGTTATTATTCACAAACCTTCCCTTTCTGTCCGCTCTATTCAAAGAGTCGTGCAACAGAACATGCAAATCCTTCAACCCCATCTTCACCTGTCAATGTGTCCTCACTCGTAAGCACTGTGAAATCCGTATGAGATCGATAGACCATCACCGTCTTCGCGACGGGTTCAATCACCCAGACGAGACGAGTCCCTGCTTTCAGATAGGCCAACGCTTTTTCCGTGACATCATAGTGTTTATCTGTCGGTGAGACGGCTTCAACCGCCAGATCTGGGGGTACCGGTGAACCCTTCTCTCTATCCTCGGGTAATCGGTCCGTCGAAACAAACGCAACATCTGGCTTCACTGTCCCCCAAGTGAAAAGTCGTCCCTGCAGTGTACAAGCGTCCTAATTGATGCGTATAGACATGCATATCCAAATAGCGGATAACGTTGACACTTATTTCACCATGTATCATTGATGGGAGCGATATCGGTGCTAATTCTCCTTTTATATATTCATACCCCTCTAAACCGTTTTCAAGAAATTCCTCCAACGTGATTGTATTTTTGCCTGCCGGCACCTCTTGCACAGATTCAGGGTTCGTTTGGGAATTCAGCATTATTTTCTCCTCTGAATGTGAATATAGAGTATTGCTTCTACGGTTATTCAACACCTTATGTATGTCGGATGGCATCAATGGGTGCCATTTTGGCGGCGTGGCTGGCGGGATAGTAGCCAAAGAAGATGCCGATCACAGCACCCGCAACGACCGAAATCAGCACGGCTTCCGGCGTAACGATAGAAGGCCACACAACACCCGGGAAAAATCTACCCACCACCCACACGAAGCCTTTGCCGACTATGAAACCGAACATAACCCCCAAGAGACTACCAACCAAACATAAGAGGATAGACTCCGTAAGAAACTGCAACCGAATGTCAAAACTCTTCGCGCCAACGGCTTTTCGCAACCCGATCTCTGGGATCCGCTCCGTCACCGAGACGAGCATGATATTGAGAATACCGATACCTGCTACAATCAAGGAGATAGAGGCGATAACAACAAGCACCATCTCTATAATAAGGATAATCCTTTTTCCACCTTCAATTCCTTTTTTCGCGGACCACGTTCGGAAAAAGGTATCGTCGTCACCGTGATTACGCATGATAACCGTTTTCACCTCTTTCATCGCCTGCTCAACCAGATCGATGCTTTTGGCACGTGCCATAATGGCTCCAACCCGATTACGTCCACCAAAACGGGTTTGCGCGGTGGTAATCGGAATAAAGATCATTTCGTCTTGGCTTCTACCCTCATCGAATCCATCGCCACGTTCCTTCATAATCCCAACCACCGTAAAACGCATATTATTGATGCCGACTTCCTCTCCAATCGGATTTCGCCCTTTAAATTGTTCCTTCCAAACTTTTGCACCGATCACACAGACTTTGTTCCAGAAGTCCATATCGGTATCAGCGAGAAATCTGCCGTATTCAGCATCCCATTGTTGGACGGCTTGATATTCATTTGTCGTTGCTCGGAGATAGGTTCTGCGGTGCTTCCCTTCAATTTCAAAGTCAATCGGATGACTTCTTTCAACAGTAGCAACCTCAACAGAAGGACATTCTGACAGAATGTCATGGAGGTCTCGCATTTCTAAAAAATGCGGACTGCTGTTACGTTGCCAACGATCATTCTTTTCAATATATCCGGGTCGGTAGACCCCGAACATACTGGGGCCACCAATCCTTTCAATTTCTCCCATCAGTAATTTCTCAGCCCCTGCGCCAAAAGACATCATCGCTATGACCCCCGCAATACCGATCGTAATCCCCAAGAGTGTGAGAATCGTGCGGAGTTTGCTACCACGAAGCACTGAAAACGCTGAGATAAGGTTCTCTAAAATTTGCATTTTTGTCCTCTACGTTAGGGGGATTTTAGTCTTTGGTTTCGTGGCAGACCTATGATTAGGTTTCGAGGCTTCCTTCTACAAGGGAGTTTTCCTCTACCACTATGTATGACGGATGGCATCAATAGGAGCCATTTTGGCAGCTTGACTGGCAGGATAGTAACCGAAGAAGATGCCCACTACGGCACCAGCACCAACGGAGATAAGGACAGCTTCCGGGGTCAGGACAGAGGGCCACGCCATTTCTTGTATAAATTTACCCACTATCCATGCAAAGCCTTTTCCCATGATAGCACCCAAACCGATACCGAGCAGACTGCCAAACAGACACAACAGCACGGATTCGGTGAGGAACTGCAGACGAATATCAAGACTTTTCGCGCCAACGGCTTTTCGCAACCCGATCTCTGGGATCCGCTCCGTCACCGAGACGAGCATAATATTGAGGATACCGATACCCGCTACAATCAACGCGACAGACGCAATAACGACGAGCACGGACTCTATGATAAAGATCATCCTCTTCGCATTTGCGATGCCCTTTTTCGCGGACCACGTTCGGAAGAAGGTATCATCGCCGCCGTGGTTTCGCATGATGATTGTCTTTACCTCTTTGAGTGCCTGATCCACGAGAAGTGGACTCTTCGCACGTACCATGATGTGTCCAACGTGATCGTGTCCCCAAAACCGTTTCTGTGCGGTGGTAATCGGAATGAAGAGCATATTGTCATCGCTTTTTCCTCGCTCCAGTCCGTCTCCGCGGCTCTCCATGATACCAATAACAGTGAAACGTTTATTGTTTCCGTGGTTGTTGATTATAACTTCCTTACCGATGGGATCCTGCCCTTTGAACTGCTCTTTCCAGATTTTTGAACCGATGACACAGACCTTCGTCCAAGTATCCATGTCGGTATCGGCGAGGAATCTGCCGTACTCTGTGCGCCAGTCGCGAACGGCTTGGTATTCATTTGTCGTCGCGCGGAGATAAGTTTGTTGGAATTTCCCATCAACGCCGAGGCTGATATAGTAACTCCCCTCCACAGTGGCAACTTCAACGGAGGGACATTCCGCTAAGACATCGCTGAGATCCTGCATTTCCAAATGATGTGGACTCGTGTTGCGTTGCCAACGCCCGTTCTTACGGATATGCCCAGGACGGTAAACGCCAAACATACTGGGGCCACCGATCTGGTTAACTTCTGCCATCAACAGTTTCTCAGCCCCTGCGCCAAAAGACATCATCGCTATGACACCCGCAATACCGATAGTAATCCCCAAGAGTGTGAGAACCGTGCGGAGTTTGCTACCACGAAGCACTGAAA
>RKRR01000107.1 GCA_007571305.1 Candidatus Poribacteria bacterium
ACCAACTGTTCCGGTGTCCGAATTTCAAGATGAAAACTTCTATTTAACATATCTACTCTGTGTTAGTCGTCAGCCGGTAGTTTTCAGTTATCAGTTAAGAGGTTCCTCTCTTACTGACAACTGGTAACTATTAATCTGCTGCTTCTTCTAAGTCCGCGCTCTTTGCCTGCTCAAACGCTTCGTCAATAGTCCCGATATAACGTAGTGACTGCTCGGGCAGTTCGTCGCAATCGCCGTTCAGAATCGCTTGGCAGCCTTGGACGGTATCTTCAATCTTGACATATTTACCCGGTATCCCTGTAAAACGCGCTGCAACAAACATCGGTTGCGTCAGGAACATCTCTATTTTCCGTGCCCTATTGACAACCAGTTTCTGTTCATCCGACAGTTCATCTACACCGAGGATAGCAATAATGTCTTGTAGATCGCCATATTCCTGTAATACCTGCTTGACCCTAAATGCAGTCTGGTAATGCTCATCACCGATAATATCTGCTGACAAGATACGCGAACTTGATGTCAGTGGATCCACTGCGGGGTATCTCCCTTTCTGAACGATAGTCCGTTCCAATCTCGTCACAGCATCAAGGTGTGCAAAAACGGAGACAACAGCCGGATCTGTATAGTCATCAGCAGGAACATAGACAGCTTGGAATGAGGTGATAGAACCGTGTTGTGTAGAGGTAATCCGTTCCTGCAATTCACCCATTTCGGTCGCGAGTGTCGGCTGATACCCGACAGCCGATGGCATCCGTCCGAGGAGTGCTGATACTTCACCACCTGCAAGTGTGTAGCGGAAGACGTTGTCGATAAAGATGAGAACGTCTTGACCCTGCTGGTCGCGGAAGTATTCTGCCATAGACAGTCCGGCAAGCCCGACGCGGAGACGTGCCCCCGGCGGCTCATTCATCTGCCCAAAGACCATCGCAGTTTTATCAATCACACCGTATTCGTCAAGTTCAAGCCAGAATTGATTGCCTTCGCGTGTCCGTTCACCAACGCCGCAGAAAACGGAATAACCTCCGTGTTGTGTCGCGATGTTATAGATAAGCTCTGCAACCAGCACCGTCTTCCCCACACCAGCACCGCCAAAAAACCCGACCTTTCCACCCCGAACGACGGGCTGAATCAAATCAATAACTTTGATGCCGGTTTCCAACATTTCGGTAGTTGTGCTGAGTTCCGCTTGCGCGGGGGGTGGTCTATGGATGGAGTATCGCTCGGATTCACCGACCTCGCCTCTTTCATCGATAGGTTGTCCTGTCACATCGAAAACTCTACCGAGCACGGCATCGCCAACAGGGACAGTGATCGGCCCCCCTGTATCAGTTGCGAGGGTGCCGCGAACTAAGCCATCCGTTGTATCCATTGCGACTGCACGCACCCGATTTTCACCTAAATGCTGCTGAACTTCGAGAACGAGTTCGCTTCCATCATAACGTTGAACTTTAACAGCGTTTAGGATATCCGGCAATTCGCCTTCCGAAAAATCTATGTCAACTCGCGCACCGACAACTTCTAAAATTTTTCCTTGGTTCATGAGATATTCCTTTTTTTTTGAGCCATTGACTTTTCGTTAACCCAAGTTTCTGGTATTTCTATTTTGCACGGCACTTCCAAGCTATAGTTTTCTTAAACACTGCGCACTTCTATGTACAGTCAGAGGATCGGGCACGCCTTCTGAAAGCAGTCAAGTGCCTGCGCCCGATTGATTAACACGTATTGCCGATTTCGGGTTGGCATGAGAAGATTCACACGTTGAATTTTCCGATTCAAGTTTTCGAGTTTTTCACTGTAGTGCGTAAGAACGCGAGCACGTTCCTGCTCGAAAGTCCGACGAATGACTTCACGGCGATACGGATACTGCTGTCCGAGAGCTACCAATCGCTCCCGGCGCGCTTTCAGGTTTATGAGGATCCTTTCAAGTTGCACTTTTTCCCGCTTAATTTCCTTCTCTAACTCAACCCAGCGCGGCGCAAATCCGTTCTCTTTCAGAAGCCGATTCGTCATCCGTGCTTGCGGTGTAAGAAAGGGGTTGGTATCCAACTTAAGAGGCTTACCTTTGCCGGGCAAATTGGCGAATTCGCCGCGTTCCATCGCCTCTTCAATCTGTTTGTTGACGTTGATCGGCATCCGGTCCCTCCTCACGGCAGAGCGGTATCTGCCTGATACTTTAACCCTCAAGTGCAGCAGCACCACTTACGATCTCAGAAATTTCTGTCGTGATCTGTGTTTGACGTGCCCTGTTACGTTGGAGAATCAACTCATCGATTAACTCTTTTGCTTTCTGTGTGGCATTTTCCATCGCTGCCATTCGAGCGGCTTGCTCCGCCGCGTTGGAATCCAGCAGTACTTTCCACATTTGCATGTTCAGGTGTTTGCCGAGTAGCATTTCAAAGAGTTCTACTTGCCCCGGTTCATAGAGATAATCGAGAAAAAGTTCATCGCCCTCCGGTATTTCAGGCTCTAAGGGGAGAAGCTGCTCAACAAGCACCGTCTGCAGAATAGCGGACCGAAAGTTGTTATAGATAACCTCGACTTTATCGATTCTTTCATCTGTATAAAGATGTTCAAATTCGTGAACAACATCAACAGCCGTTTGGAACTCAAGCTGGCGGAAAATATTGATGTATGCATCCGTGATGTCGTAACCACGTCGAGTAAAATGCTCTTGCGATCGTCTGCCGATACAGATAAGTGTTACATCTGCGCCACTCTCTTGATAATGTTCTATGCGCTGTGTTGTTGTGCGAATAACGTTACTGTTGAAACTCCCACACAACCCTCGGTCTGCGGAGACAGAAATGATGCAGACATGCTTTATCTCACGCCTTTCAAGCAAAGGGTGCGTCAGTGCTTCATTTTCAGTATCCATCTGGGAGATGAGGTGTCCCAAGATCATGTTGAGTTTGTCGGCGTAAGGACGCGTTGCATTAATATTTTCTTGGGCACGGCGGAGCCGCGCAGCAGCCACGACGCGCATTGCATCAGTGACTTGCTCAATGTTTTGAATGCTGGCGATACGCCGGCGAATTTCTCGTAAAGTTGCCATTTTATGGTATTAACTCCGGCAGAAGATATGCCCCAAAACTACGAGTTAGTCATGTTCTCCCTGAAAGTTTTCACAGCGGTGTGTAAGGTCTCAAGGAGTTCATCACCCAACAAACCTGTTTCGGCGATTTCCGTGAGGAGTTCGGAATGATTCCGGTCGAGGTATTGCAAAAATTCGGATTCAAACGCTGCCACTTCTGTCTCCTCTATATCGTCCAGATAGCCGTTGGTGCCACAGAAAATAGAGGCGACTTCGCGCTCGACAGACATCGGTTCATATTGGGGTTGTTTCAGCAATTCAACAAGCCGTGTACCGCGTAGAAGTAAGGATTGTGTCGTCGCGTCCAAATCCGATCCAAATTGCGCAAATGCAGCAACTTCCCGAAAACTCGCGAGATCCAGTTTAAGGGTACCCGCAACCTCATCCGATTTCATGGCTCTCACTTGCGCATCTCCACCGACTCGCGAAACAGATAGACCAACATCAATCGCGGGTCTCACACCTTGATTAAACAGATCCGTTGTCAGATATATCTGCCCATCAGTAATGGAGATGACATTTGTGGGGATATAGGTCGTCAAATCGCCTTCAAAGATTTCAATGATCGGCAACGCAGTGAGAGATCCCCCGCCCAATTCATCGCTCAATTTCGCGGCACGTTCCAACAGACGTGAGTGCAGGTAGAAGACATCACCCGGATAGGCTTCCCTGCCCGGAGGTCGTCGTGAAAGCAAGGACATTTGTCGGTATGCCCACGCGTGTTTTGTCAGGTCATCATAGATAATGACGGCGTGTTTGCCGTTGTCTCTGAAGTATTCACCCATTGCTGTACCGGAATACGGTGCAAGGTACTGAAGCGGGGACGGCGCACTCGCAGGCGCGGAGACGATCGTCGTATACTCCATCGCGTTATGCTCACGGAGAGTAGCTGCAACTTGCGCCAAAGTGGAACCTTTTTGCCCGATAGCGACATAGATACAGTAGACATCTGTATCTTTCTGACTCAAGATAGTATCCAAGGCAATAGCAGTCTTGCCGGTTCGACGGTCACCAATAATCAGTTCACGTTGACCTCTCCCGATCGGTGTTAAGCTGTCAATCGCTTTCAAACCTGTGTAAAGAGGCTCACTAACCGGTTGCCTTTGGACGATACCGAGCCCTTTCTGTTCGACTGGAAGTCGATGTTCTGTTTCAATATCACCCAAGCCGTCAATAGGTTGACCGAGTGCATCGACAATCCGTCCGAGAAGTGCTTCCCCTACAGGGACTTCGGGGAGCCGTCCTGTGCGTTTGGCTGTATCACCCTCGTGTATGAGTTGATCTTCTCCGAACAGGACACAACCGACGTTGTCTTCTTCGAGGTTGAAAGCGATGCCGTAGATATTGTTAGGAAATTCGATCATTTCACTTGCCATAGCGTTAGCAAGCCCATGTACCCGCGCGATGCCATCACCTACCTCCAACACCGTGCCGGAGTCATAGACATCTACGTCCTGTTCAAACTGTTGCAGTTGTTGTTTAAGGATATTTGATATTTCGTCCGGTCGGACTTCTCTTGCCATATTTTCGGTCCTCTGTGGAGTCGCGCTCATTTCTTTAAGATGGAAAACCTTGGGAGTTTCACCCTACATCGCCTCAACCCTATAGAAAATAGGCAGAGACATTTTACAATCACGTTTTTCTAACGTTAGCCTCATGGAAATCGCTCCTCGTGCAAGTCTCTATAGGCTTGCAGGACAATGTTTCGCGATGGTGCCTGGTGAATTCGGACATAAATTTTCATCGCCGTCACAACATCACCAAGAACCTGCCATAATGTAACGGAGGGCAGATCAGAGGCTCGTAAATTATCATCCTCTCGCAAACTGTTGCTTCAAACGTTGAAGTTGTGTTGCAACGCTTGCATCAAAAACGGTGTCGTCTAACTGCACGATGAATCCACCCTGAATTTGTGGATCAGTTATGGTTTCCAATCGAACCTGTTTTCCTGAATACGTGCTTAACTGCTGTGCGAGCCGTTCCTCTTGCTCCGTTGTTATGGGAACAGCTGTCGTCACTGTTGCGGCGAGTCTACCGGCAGCTTCGTCGACGATTGCTGAAAAGACATCCATTATCGCGACGAGATAACGTTCACGCTGCTTCAAGGCGAGGAGTTTGAAAAAATTAACCGTCAGAGGTTGCATCGTATCGGTGAAAAGTTGCTGAAACGTCTCGCTTTTAAATTGCGGAGACAGAATAGGATTGTGGATTAACTGCGTGAATTCCTCAGACCCTTCAATCAACTCTCGTAGTCTACCGACATCCTCAACAATAGGTGCCAAGGCGTTCTGCTCCACCGCTGCATCGTATAGAGCGCGTGCATAAGGTTTTGCAACCCGAATATCTTTCATAGTTCATTCTTTTAATTATCTGCTTCTGAGCATCATTTCACTATGTTTCGTGATGATTTTCGGTCAACTTCAACAAGGACTGAAACCTATAGAGTTCCCACTGCAAAGCAATGTCTGTAGGGAACATACAGTATTTCAGCGGTTAAAAATCCTCTCATTATCAAAAGACGATTGAACCTACCCAAAAATCGGGGTCCTACACCGTTACTGGGAAAGGACATTGGGGAGGGTCTGAAACGACAATCAGGTGTTCATCACTAAGAAGTTGGCAACCTACGAATAGATGCATCAATGATATGCTGATGTCTCTCAGCGTTGAGTTCTTCATTTATGATTTTGCTGGCGGTATCAATCGCGAGTTCAGCGACAACGCCTCGCAGTTCCAAGATCGCTTCGTTCTTTTCACGTTGAATTTCTGATCTGGCTCTTGCGACTTCGTCATCTGCCTCTTGTCGCGCTTGCGTGAGAATTTGCTGACGTTCAGCGTTTCCCTGTTCAATCGCCGCTTGGATTTTGGCTTGTGCTTCGGTCTCAATATCGGCTAAGCGTTGGCGCGTCTCTGCGGTGATCCGGTCCAACTCTTCTCGATCAGCCCTCAATTGTTCCGACTGCGTCGTGATTTCAGTGCGACGTTCCTCTAAAAGTCCGCCTACCTTGCCGAAGACAAATTTCCAAAGTACCAAGAGCACAACAAGGAAACCGATGACTTGGATGATAATCGTCTTCGGATCGATGCCGAGCATTGCCAGAATCCCACCTTCGCCGGCCGGAACTTCAGCAGCGAACGCGCTGCTGAGGCACATACCCATCAAAACGAAGCAGCATCCATATAGCATCATGTAGCGCGCCATTTGCAAGCGTCTCTTCCAAAGTGAAAGCCTATGTTTGATGTTTCGCATAAATTTACCATACTCTGTTGTTGAAGCTGAGAAGTGGCTATCGGCTTTCAGCACTCGGAACGTTCCACTCTCGACTTTCGGTAAAAGGTTTTCGTTCAACAAGTCTCTTTTACTGACTGTCGACGGCTGATTGCTGACAGTAAATCTTCTGACTGCCGACAACTAACGACCGACAACCATTCTTAGGAATATATTAATTTCCGCCACTGACATCTGTTACAACTCGTTTCGCGTCTGCATCAATCATCCCTCTCAGCATCTCACCTTCAGGGAGTTTTGCTTGCAAGATAAAGAACATTAAAAGCGCATAGATAACGAGCGACTCGATGAGTGCCAAACCGATAATCATTGCGGTTTGGATACGCGGCGCGGCATCGGGTTGACGTGCAATCCCTTCAAGAGCAGTACTTGTTGCCCGACCTTGCGCTGTTGAGGCAAAAATAACAGCGATCGGCAAGCCCAAAGTTACACCAAACGCCAACATTGCTAAATAAATCATGAAATGTCCTCCTTGGACGGATAAGGGACAGTCTACACTTATCCCACAAAATTAGTGATGCGCTTCATGCGCCTCTTCATCGTGCTCTATGAAAAGCACGATATAGATAGATGTTAAGATGGTAAAAACGAATGCCTGCAGGAAGCCAGCAAACAGTCCGAAGAATAGCATAGGCACTTGCACCGGAATAATCGGTATCGCATCTGCAATCAGTACGATAAGTCCGAGTTTCGTCAGTTCAATAACAACAGATTTTTCGCCAAAAATGTTTCCGAAAAGCCTGACAGCAAGTGAACCCGCACGCGATAATTGCGCAATTATCTCAAGCGGAAACATTAAAAAACCCATCAGCGGTGGATCACCGATGAGGTGCTTGAGATAACCGATTATCCCATTCTCTTTAATAGCGATAATTTGAACGCCTAACACGGCCGTCATGCCGAGCGCAAGCGTTGTATTCAAATCTGCTGTTGGTGGTTGAAGCCCCGGAATGACTCCAAGATAATTCAGGAAGAGAATGAAGATGAAGAAAGAGCCAACGAATGGAACATATTTTTTGCCGTGATCACCTAAAATACCCCCGAAGAAGTCCGTGATACTCCCCACAAACACCTCTAACAGGGTTTGTCCTTTCCCCTCAGGTATCCGTTTCAATTTCCGGGTGGCGAAAATAAAAAACAGCACCAAGACGAGAACAGCAAAGTATGTGTTGGGAATTAGATCGGGCTGATGCCACCGAGTCGGTTCAGGAATAATTTCATCCGGCAAAATTCTTGAAACCGGATAGAGCAAACTACGGTGACCGTTCTCGGCTGCGAAACTCCCGGCTACTGCCGCCAAACTGAGTCCAACAACCAAGCAGATAAATGGTATTTTTTTCATGTTTTGTTGTATTTTAATGATTTAGAAACCTTTGAGTACCTGGGATTACTGGTTGGAATTCGATGAAAACGCTATGAAATGATGCCTTAAAGAGCATCATCTGTCTGCTTTACATTTGGAGCAGCCCCCAAATTCCGCTCGTTAGAAAATGCATCAAGACTGATTGGGATCCTTATTTGAAAGGATGGTCACCATCAAACCGATCGCTTTGATAATGATGGCACCTTGTACTAAAGCAATTCCTCCAGCGAACGCGTATATATTCATCCAATCCATTTTAAACAAAAGATAAAGGAAGCCACCGAGTACTGTGTATTTACCGATTGCAATGAAACCGAGCCAGTACTTCGTGCGCTTCGTTTTCCCGGGTCGAACAAGCCGCCGGACCACAAATTCGATGGACCAGAATAGACTCAGGCTGATAGCACTGCCGATGAGAAAACTGGGGAGCGCGTCGCGTTTAAATCCTAACAATGCTGCCGAAATGACTACTGTGAGACAGATTGTCACGATATAGACATGGCGGATAAATCGGTCACCAATTTCCAAAACCGGACCCATCCAAGCGACTCCTTTGTCAACATTACAGCAAATTACGATTGCTTTCAGATTTTATCCTTCTTCAGTGTCCTTTGTTTGTTCTGAAGTGGCACGACGCTGTTGTTCCAGACGTTCGAGTTGGCGGTTCCAACGGGCTACCGAGCGAAACATCTCCATGAATCCAGCGGCAACTCCCATTCCGAAACCGATGTAGGATCCAACTGCTGCATTGCCGAATTTTCCACCGAGCCACTTACCTCCGAAATAGCCGATACAAATCGCGAGCGCAAGCGTTATCCCGATTGAAGCGAGGTCAAACATCCCTATGTTGTCATTTTTCAACTGTTTCAGTCGATCCCTAAATATAAACATCGCTGTACCTTGAAAAAATGGAACATGTTCACAGATGGTAGCCTCTCATCACACAGCGGTATATATTATAACACGCAGATATAGGGAATGCAAAAAAAAATAGAATAACTTCTGAATTACAGGTTTGTTTGTTAAGAGGTAAGCAGAAAAGATTAAAGAGACTATGGTTACCGCTGTCTCAACTATCTACAAACAGATTTTTTTATCCCTCTACGTTTCATAGTAAAACCCGTAAATAAGTTCATATTTGTAGCATAGGAGACCGTTGGTCTCCTGTGCCATCAGGTAACTTCATAGTTCACACGACGCTACAAGTGTCCAAGTAATTACGGACTCTACTACAATATGATGGGAGTTTGATCGTTCCATCCAGAGAATATAGTAAGACTAAGATCTATCTCAATTGAATCAAGACTGCCCAATGATCCTCGGTTGGAGCAGATAATGTTATGCTATCTCCGAAGGGAATTTCCGATTCCTGTGTCCATTCACTTTTAGCGATATTTAACCACCTTATTGCTACCATTTTGGGGTTTATCTCTTTACCTGTACTCAGCTTGGTATCAACCGAGCCGCCATTCGGGAAGTAGACAGCGTATTCGCGTCCTGGATTTGCGAAGGCATACGCTCCATTTTCTGCCCTGTTGGAAAGCAAATCATTGTGAGGCTCACAGAGAAAAATGTCCATGCTATCCGTAAGAATTCGCATACTCTTGATGTGTGCTTGTGCCCTTTCGTTCAAGCCAATCCCGCTGTCGGGACGATGAAACCGAGCTGAGGCGAATCCGCCGAAAATATTTCGCCAAAACCGCTCCAACCCATCCTGTGTACTGCCGAATCGCCCGCCATCAGCACCGTAAATTTTAATGTTATTGATGGGACGGATCGGTGAAAGTTCTGCTCGAATTTCCTGGGCGTTATCCCAATGCCGCTGCCGCTTCTGATGATTATTCTGTGATATATCACAAAACGAGTAGGTCTCAGGATGGTCAAACGTTGCTTTATGTTTCTCATGGGACAAATTCCATGGATCCCACATTTCTGTCGTTTCAACGCTTCGTCCGGCTGTTGCTGCCTGTTTCTGGATATACATTGCCCAATATTCACCCCAGGCGGGCGTAACAGAAGTCTCGTTGTCCATGCAGTAGAGCACATGCCCGTACTGGAGCGTCTCGGAAAGAAGTTTATCTACAAATTTTTGTTGGTATTTCAAAACGATTTGCTGATTGCGCTCTTTCGGGACAGACCAGAAAAAATTGTTCTCCGTTGCAGTCGGGTGGCTTTTGACAACGGTGGGTAACCCTGTTTCTTCCGCAGTATAGTTGCTATTATTTTTCGGATTGAAAGGATTCGCATCCCAAGGCTCGCGGTAATAGTTGAAGGTCGCCCACACCTCAACTTGAACGATAATATCCATCCCGTGGGTCCATACGATGAAGTTCCGAAAACGTCTCCAAAATTCATCATTCCATTGATTTAAGTCATATTGATCGCCAACCTTTTTGAAAGGCGGCACATCGCCTTCATCAACCCAACTCATCGTACTTCGTACATAATTGCCACCGACGGACTTCAGCAGTTCGAGATGCGCTTTGAGGTGCGAAATCTGAAATAGGTTATCTTCGACTGAACCTCCGATGAGCAGAATCGGCTCACCTTTATACTGCCAGTAACGTGGATTCTCTGTATAAATTTGGATTCGTTCTTTTTTCATTTTTGTATCTGCTTGGGATTTAGTTTCCGGTGCTGCTGCGTAAAAGAAAACAAATATGGACAGAACCAACACAAACTTGTGTGGTTTCCACGGGTTTTGCATACAGTCGTCTTGGAAATGAGCCATAGGTATCAATTTAGAGGAAGGGTGTTATATTGATGGGTTAATATAACGATTGTTTGTCTGAACCGTGGATGACCATAGAGGCGAGAACGTTGTGTTCCCGCCTCTTTGCGTAGTTCATTATTTTTTTAGAGCTGCCCATGTAGCGGTGAGTTTGTCGGTGGGAGAAACGTCGAAAGCCGCTTCCAATCCATCATCCATAATACTCTGAATCTCATCCTGACTTAGAACCACATTAAAAATAGCCACATCGTCAATGATGCCTCTGTATTTACCTGCATAACCGGAGCCGATGAGCAAATTAAGTCCGCTGGGGCTGGAATCCCCGCAGGGGTGCGCCCCACACTTTAACCATTTATCCTCAGATGCAACCTCACCGTCTTTGTACATCTTATATTCGCGCTTTTTGACATTACGTGTCTCGGCCACGTGAATCCATTCATCATTCACGAAAGTACCAGGTACCGGTCTCCTGACCTCCACATACGGCTGGCAATTGCCACCACAATCGCCCCAATAAAAACTCAACCGACCGTCCGGTTCCTGTGTCAAGCAACCTTCGCCGCCATAAGATTTGCAAACGATGTTTTGACGACCCGAAGCTACGCTTTCAGGTCTAACCCAAAAAACAATTGTCACATCTCCGTGGAACTGAAGTGATTCATCATTCCCCATATCCACATAAGAGGTGCCATCAAACTCAAGAGCCTTACCAAATTTACCATCCACCCACTTCGGTTTATTCGTGAGTGTCCCATCATTTCCATTTCCTGATGAATCTTTTGCGGTATTTCCCTTACCTTCATCAAATTTCCATACGCCTACAATGGTGTCAGGGTCTAACACGGCATAACTTGAAGCGGCTAACATCCCAACGATAAGTAGGATGACCCCGCCGATCCACAACAATCTGATCTTCATTTCGTTATTCCTCCTTAGTCCAGAGTTGCAGAAATGATAAGGGGTTTCGCAAAAATTGTCAAGAAGAAAGAAGGCGGTCCTCCCCCCAACCTAAAGGATAATATTAATAGGACTTACGCATGCTGCTCTTTTGTAGCATAACCTGTTAGGGTGTGCCGCGAGAACACTTGTCTTTTTTGAGGTTCTGCCTCTCACAAAGCGTCAGATGGTCAAAATTGCGTAAATCCTGATTAATTCTCGGTCCGGAGTGCGTCAATAGGTGAAAGACGCGCCGCCCGCATCGCAGGGTAGACACCAAATCCCACACCCATGACAATCGAAAAAATAACAGAAGTCAATATCCATGGAAGAGAAAGGACGACGGGCCACGCGTCCACAACAGGCACAATCCGCACCGCAAGCCATGCCATCCCATGTGCTGCGCCCCAACCGCCCGCGATGCCGAGCACCCCGCCGCATAAGCAGAGGCAGATCGCTTCTGTCAAGAACTGATAGAAGACATCAATCCGTTTCGCACCTACTGATTTCCGTAAGCCTATCTCGCGTGTTTTCTCACCGACAGAAACGAGACAGATATTCATAATGCCGATGCCGCTGACGAACAGCGAGAAACCCGCAATGCTGCCCAAAGTAATCTTTATCACCCTTTGGATGTGCTCCAGCCGCCCGAATGTCAGTTTCGGGATATAGTACTCAATAAAGTCGTCCTGCCCGCGGTGTCTTTTACGTAGGATATCCTTAACAGAAGCGATGATACTGTTAATATTGGCACCCTTTTGGAAAAAGACAATCATGTAATCAACGTAGCGAATGCCTGAAAGTCGTTGTTGATCTGTTGTCAATGGAACACAGACGGCATCATCCAAGGAATACTCCCAAGTGAGGCTACGACCCTTTGGTTTCATCACACCCACGACACGCATTCGTACTGGCTTTTGTCGCCAATAACGATAATATCGGACCTTTATTTCCTCCCCGAGTGGGACTGCCTCTCCAAACAACTCAATGGCAACTTCTGCCCCCAAGACGCAGACCTGTGCTGCGGTCTCTATATCGTTTTCGGTGAGAAATCTACCGGTTTGTAGTTCCCAATTCATGCCGCGGGCATAGTTCGCAGTAACTGCTTCTATGAGTGCTCTAGCTTGGGTTCCATGTCGAGTGGTAACAAAGTTTTCAAAAGATTCGTGATTGGGTAAGACATATAAAACCTCGGGGCATTCCGCCTCAATAGCATAAGCGTCTTCAAGAGTATATCGTTCGGTAGTTCGCCGGAGCCGCCCGCGTTTGAGAATAGATGTGCGAGTGTAGAGTGTAAACTGATTTGCCCCACCAAGTTTTTCGATATCTTCAGCGATGATTTTTTTTCCACCGTCGCCAATAGCAATCATGCACAGCACCCCCGCAACCCCGATAAAGATGCCGAGAATGGACAATCCCGCACGGAGTCTATTTTGCACAAGCGGCTTTACACCTGTCGTGATAGCCTCAAGAATATTCATCAGCTGACTTGTGGTCCTATAACCTTCAGAAACTCTTTATCATCCTTTACATCCGAAAATTCAGGGGTCTCAAGGAAAGTCGGGTAGTATGTATCCCAATTATCCGGTTGCGCCACATAGTAGTCCCGAGCGACCTTTAAATGATGTAGAGTCTTTTCTCGATCCTTCTCAGAAGCCCAGATGCTTGCAGCAAGTTGAAGGTGGGCATAATCGTTGTTATTTTCCAAATCAATGGCGACTTTCAGAAACCTTTTCGCCTCATCATACTTCCTCAACCACACCAGACAACAACCGACATCGTGAGCAAGCCACATAAGATGACCGAGATCTACAGGTTGCCCTGTCTCCCGTTTTTTTAATTCTCCTTCCATATACGCCCTCACTTCTGTAAAGATTTGATCGAAACGCTCCCAATCCTCCTGTCCACCATAGATGAGAAGTAGATTTTCTTTCGCAATTAACCAGAATTGAGAATAGTGATCCGAACCGGGTTCATTGTTAGCACGTTCCAACTTTTCTATTTCAAGGAGTGCTTCATCGAATCTGTCGTTGCATCGTAAGACATCTACTCCTGTTTGCAGGAACTCGCAGCGACTGTAGCAACTCACGTCAGGATTGTCTAAGCGTTCAGAGGCTTCATGATAAAGTTGAATCCAGTCATCAATACGACCTTCCGCCGCCCAACATCCATGCACATGCAAATTGGAAGCAGCCTCTAACACGTATTTATCTGACAAGTGCTGGCACGTCCAACGGTAAAACTGAGAGTGTTCCTCAATCGCTTCTCGATGTCTTCCCAGAAAAGCGAGGCTATAAATCAATCCATCGTGCGCCCAGAAACGCTCGGTATTATCTGAAGTCTCATCCATATACTTACGGAGTAGAGGGATTCGCTTTTCCATTCCGAATTTGTCCATATACAGGTATATCTCATCCACAGCGAGATGCATTAATTCGGGTGTGGTTTTACCCTTAAGTGCATCTTCAATCTCATTGCAGGCTTTTGTAAGAATATCCGATCTTGATGCGGGATCAGATTTCACATCTTCCATGAATGCATTGAACTTCGTGCGAATTTCTTCTAATTGTGTCATGATGTTCTCCTTCACGTTATCTGGTAATTCTAAGGAACCAAAGAATTCTGGATTTAAGAGTTCTTGATCTGCTTGCAGACGCTTTCGAGCTCGCTGAAGTCGACTCGTAATTGTATTCACCGACACTCCCATGACTCTGGCGATCTCTCTCGTTGACATTTCGTCGAGATAGAAGAGTGTTACAACGGAGCGTTCATTCGCCGGTAGTTTTTCCAAAAGTCTTCTCACAAGTTCATGGTAATGCTCGATTCTCTCTGTCATCCGCTGTTCCGATATATGGTGGACATAAGAGGATTTCTCAATTTCTTTAGTAGGTGTGTCCTCCAAGGATTGCGTCACAGACCTTTGGCTTCGCATCCAATCAATACATAGCCGATTTGCGATGACATGGAGCCATCCAGCAAATTGATTGGGATTCTTGAGTGTCGGAAGTTTATTGTATGCCCTCAGGAAGGTGTCTTGCATGATCTCTTCCGCATGGTGAAAATCTTGGATCTTCCGCCATGCCAGGGCATGAATGCTTTTCTGGTACTTTTCGACTAAGATACCAAACGCAGTGTCGTCACCCGATAAAAACTTGCCAATCAATCGAGCATCGTCTTCTCTTTCCACGAAACTTCCTCCTAATGAACAGGTTGGATCGTGCTTGTTTTTGCCAAATGCGAAACTTTGTCAAATGAAGCAGCCCAGGGCGATTCGTACTCTCTGTTATTAAAGACGAAAGTTTAATGAAAAAACGTGCATCGTGATGAAAAAATGGGAAAACCTGAATTGTTTGGAAATTATTTTGTGGGGACAATTCTGGACGCACGATAAATCACCGATTGCGCAAATCTTGGACTGCTAACAGATAGAGTTACCGCTGAAAGGCATTTTCGGGGGAATTGAAGTATGTGTAGGGAAGACTTATCTCTACAAGTCAGAACGCTTGCGCCCCTTACATCAATCAGAAACGGTCACAAATGCTTCTTTGGGAACTGAGACAGTAGAAATACTAAAAGGCGCGGATGACCTTAGCAACTAAACGCTGTTTGAATTCCGAGGCATTAGGATCTCCCAGGATAATGAAAAAGTCAGTGCCGGCATATCCGGATCGGCGCAATGCGAAGTAGATATTAATGCCCTCTGCTTGCCAGATTAATCGGCTACCGAGACTTAATGCGGGACTGAAATCGTACGTGAGGGTTAAAATCTGTTGGTACCGCCTCTCAAAGTGCCACTGAATTTGGGAAGTCAATCCGACAGTGAAACCGTGGGTGCGGAGATTCAGATTCCCGCTGACGCGATGAATCCGCTCCCCTGCTTGCTCGCCACCTGTGTATCCAACATTGACATTATTAAACCGGTCTGAGGCGCGGAGACCCAAATTAACAGAGAAAAGGCTATCGGTGAATTCCTCAAATCTGCCACCTCTCCAGTCAGCCCCAAGTGCGATGTCACTATGGGTTAAAAGGTATGTGGCGATTGTAAACGTGCGACGAAAAAGTTCGCCTTCAGCGGTGTTAGAAGCATGCCCATAAAAGAAAATATTGGCACGCCGAAAAATTCCATCCCGCCATTCGTTATCAATTCGGACACGCATGGAAGCACCATGATATCCGGTGAAGGGGTGGTAGCCGAGTCTGTTCACAAAATCGGGATCGAAGAACAATCCCGACACCGCTGCTTGAAGTAGCGAACCTTCGTAAAGGAACGTGGCAGCCCCTGCCCTACCCTCCGATTCACCCTCCCAAGTTTGACCGAAATGTGAGGACACCGAAAACTTACCGTGGCGTATATTCCCTGAAAGATAACCGACATTGTTGGCTTTGGTATCACGGTGATGATGAGACAAAAACGCCGCGCTGATATTGGATGTCGCCGTGAGCGATTGTGAAGCTCGGAAGATAACATTCTGGTTGTTTCCATGATACGTGCTTAAGGTACCGACTGAGGTATTCTTGCCAATTTTTCCAAAGGCTTTCAATCCTGCATCCATATCCTCTACCCGCCGCGAGTGAAAAAAGTTCCGAAATTGATAGAGATTACCACCTTCTGAAAAGAACGGACGGCGATCCGGTACGTAGCGTTCACCGTAGGAGAAATCGATGCCTTCCACGGCTTGTTCAACATTATCAAAATCGGGATTCGCTGTTCCAATGAGTCGCAACTGTGGTGTAACTTCATAGCGGATATCCGCGCCTGCGCGGGCAGTGTATTCTCTCTCGTCGGCCTCCGCTTCCCGAATACCACCAATCAGATAGGGTAAAAATTTGAGTTCACGTTTCCGAGGCGGTGGTAGCACATCAATCCAATGTCCATCGTTCTCTCGAAATTCATTCACCCCTAAATTACACCACCACGAACGTTCCCCAGTGCGCTGCTGTTCTCTGTCAATATTAATCCCCATCCGAACTGGTTTGGTTGTATCAGGATAATCCAACATCTGCCACGGTATCTCCATCTCTACAATCCAGCCGTCTTCCACAATCTGTGCTGCAGCCTTCCATAGTCCGATCCACTCACTTTTTTCTGCACGTCCAGTAGCGAGATGTGCGTATTTCGTCCCGATTGGATTTACGATAAAGAAATTTCTGTCCGAAAACTGGTGTGTATGAAACGGATCAAGACTAAACGAAACCCAGTCCTCTCCGCGAATTCGGGTCTGATCTTTCGTTTGGCGCGCAACAATTTTATCGGGCATATCATCGTAAAGATGAAGTCCAACGTAAATAGCTTTGTCCGTATAAACAAGGCGGCCCATAGACTGATTTTTTGCTGGTTTTTCGGTGCGCTGATCAGTGAAACCGCTGGCTTGGGGTGCGTCTTGCCAGCAAACATCGTTGAGGACACCGTCAATGACAGGCGTTTGATCTGTTTTGACGGCGCGGAGTTCTTTCTGCACAGTCTGTCCGTTTTCGGCTACCGACATTTGTAAGTCTGTGATTAAGGTGAACAATAGTGTGATAAGCAATACTACCCTAGACATGATTCTCCCTCATTGTCCCGCGAGCTTCTACAGGTTCGCTCTTATAGATTCACTTGTATAACCCAAATTGCTATGGACACAATTTTAGAAATTCATCTGCTCTTTTTTATTGAAAAACGTTCGGGATCCGCAGTATTTCGTAGCGTAGGAAACCTTTGGTCGCCTACGTCCGAAGCTGCACAACCGAACAGGTGATGCGACAAAGGCGGCAACTTGGGTTTGTATGGTAGAGTCCCTTAAGACGGAAAAAGGATAGCAAAAAATTCAAGAGAGTTATTGTTTATCAGTTAAAGAGGTACTCTGTTTAATCAAGGGATCTTTTGATGGAATTCCGCGATGCTTTTTTCAACACTTCGGAGTAGCATCTCATCGCTGAGGTGGAACGCCTCGCGTATTGTGATCGGTAGTTTCTGTTTCGCCTCTATCGAATCGAGCAACTGCTGATTTTGCACGACAACGACAGAGTCAATACTTCCTCGAAGTTCCTGCAGACCACGTTTTGCTTGCTCCGCGCGACGTTGACCTTCAAAGTTGAATGGACACGTCACAACGCCGACTGCGAAAGCACCCTGTTCTTGAGCGAGAGATGCAATCAGAGGTGCGGCACCAGTCCCTGTTCCACCACCCATACCAGCGATAACAAAGACAATATCCGCATTCGCAACGATAGTGTAGAGTGTTTCTCTGTCCTCCTCAGCGGCTTCTCTACCTACCTCTGGATTCGCGCCCGAAAACCCTGGAGTGGTGTTTGAGCCGATCTGTACCCGTGTTGCTTCACGGTGCTTGTCTAGTGCTTGCATGTTTATATCCACGGCATAAAATTCAACACCTGTCAAACCGGCTGCAATCATGTGATTGACGGCGTTACCGCCCGCTCCACCGACACCAATAACCTTGATTTTGGTTTGGATGTTTTTGGATTCTTCTCGTTTGGATGACATAGGTCTCCCTTTTTTAGGCTCGACACCGAACTTCTTACGCAGGAGTTCACGTGTCTGTCTTAATTTCGTCTTGATTGTGCCTATCGCCAATCCGAGTTCAGCGTGGATCTCATTGATATTCCACAATTCCAAATAGTATAGGACCGCAACGCGGCGCATTTTATCTGGGAGATGATGTATTGCTTCTCTCACCTCTTCGTAGAGTTCTGTTTCACGAAAGCGTGCGACAGCACCTTGATCAATATAATCCGTCAGATCTGCATAACTGGCAGAAATTTCATTCCCCAAACGCCCAACAGAAGCATAGTACCTCTTGCAAGCGTTATAAGCAATGCGATGTAGCCATCCACCGAAACTCTCAACGCTCTGTAGTCCGCCGATATTTTCCCAGACGGCTCTCCAAACGTCCATAAGGATTTCTTCAGCATCGCGGGGTTGTCTCGAATTTGCGATAATCACTTTCCAAATACGTGGACTATAACGCGACATCAGTTCCGCAAACGCCAGTTCATCACCGGCTTGTACAAGTTCGATGAGTTCTTCATCTGTTAGAATGGTGTCCGTTGATAGATCGTATCGCATAAACATTTCTCAATTAGATTTTAACCTTAAAGAGTAGACTTTTTCGGAGAGCGGTTTAAAAAAATCAAATTAACGACTTGTGCTAATTAACCCAAGTTGCCACTTTGTAGCATAGGAAACCGTTGATCTCCTGTGCATCTTCATGCCGAAAATCACACGGAATACGTCAAACTTTTGGAAAAAATGGAGGATCCTCACTGAAAACGGGTGTTCGTGTATCTGAAATCCTATAGGTAGCAACTTGGGTTAATTAGTTTTGAGACAGGATTTCAACTCGGTCTGAGACGTGTTAACCTCCTCGGAATACTTCCGAAACCCTCCTGGAGATGAATCAAGCGTTTTTGATGTATCAGGGTCAGGAACATCGTTTCGCTTTGCTAAAGTTTCTTCGGCATGACGAAATAGACCTGCCCTTCTTCACCCATCGGTTTAATAAAAATAGGGTCCAATTCACCCGAGAACTCCAGAGACAGAGCCTCCGTTTCAACGCGCTCGATTGCGTCTGTCAGCAACCGTGGATCAAAACCGATACGGATACTTCCAGTGCTGGATTCCACCTCTAACGTCTCCTGCTTTATATCCGGTTCAGTCGTCTCCGGAGAAATCCGAATTTGTTGCGCATCTATCTCCATACAAATAGTAGGATTTTCCGGATTTGTGAGCGGCGAGACCCTGCGTATTGCGTCCAAAAAACGCTCTCTCGGCACAACCGTCCGCCCTTTAAAAGATTCTGGAAAGAGTTTCTCATACTTTGGATATTCACCGTCTACCAATCGCGTCGTTAATGTAGCGTGATCATCGGCAAAAAGGATTTCATCCTCAACGAGCGAAATCTTTACTTCTGGAGAACTGGCAAAATTTCGCTCAATTTCTCTGACAGCCTTGAGCGGGATGATGAATCCATTGCTCTCACCAGCTAGCCTGAAGGGTTCGCAATGCGCGATAGCAATTTGTTTGCCGTCGCATCCAACGACCTCAGTTCTGTCCTCAAAAAGTTTAAAATAAAGCCCGTTTAGAAATCGACGACGATTTTCCTCTCTGGACGCAGCAAATTCAGTCTTGTAGAGAACAGACCGCAGGGATTCTCCGTTAATAGTGAATGCCTCTTCGCCAACAGAGAGGAGTTCAGGGAACTCTTTATTGGGAAGTCCAATAATTTTGTAAACGTCTTCCTGACCTGTGATTTCAACCCTATCGCTCGTCGCCGCGAAGTCTATCGCTTTCTCAGCGGGCCACGTTTTAATGATATCCTCCAATTTTTGGAAAGAAACCACGATGGCTCCTTCCTCTTTGACTGTCCCTTCAACCTTCATTCTGATGCCGATTTCCGTGTCCGTCGCCATACACTCAATTGTGCTCCCTTCCGCATGGATGAGAACATTTGCGGTAATAGGTGAGGTATCCTGTCCACTTACGATACTCTGTAGCACTTGTAAGGAGTGCCAAAACTCATCTCTCTCTAAAGTTAATTTCATTCCAAAACCTCCGTTCAAATGATTTTGAGACCGATGTTCCCCTTCAATGGTGAGGTCTAACGCTTCTTGAATCATGAATTCATACTTCTTTAGTTGTTGCCGCGCACGGCGAAGACGACTTTTAATTGTATTTTCTGATACGCCTAAAAGACGACTTATCTCTGCGTACGTCATGCCTTCAAGGTAGTGAAACGTGATGACTGTTCGATTGCCTTCCTTCAACTTCGCAAGCAACTTTTCTACCAAGTCGCGTCGCGCGTCAGCAAAAGTTTTCGCGTATTCCTCCGCGATATATCGGGAATACGCCTCTGTTGCTACTTCGGTGCTGTCAGTGCCTTCCAACGGTTCGATGTGTCGATGGTTCTTTCGGAGCCAAGCGATACAGAGGCGATCCGTAATGACATAAAGCCATCTTGGAAACCGCGTCGGATCTTCCAAGGTTTCCAATTTCTGATACACCTGTAGGAAGGTTTCCTGCGTAATATCTTCGGCAATATGAAAATCCCGAATTTTCCGCCACGCGCGTGCGTGAACCTGTTTCTGGTATTTTCTCACCAAGTGCTCAAAGGCAATTGCGTCACCCGCAAGGATGCGTTGAATCAACACAATATCATCGTTTCTCACCGGACATCTCCCGAAAGGTCATTTTATCAAGGGAACTTATACAATTTCCATATCTCGTGAAATAGGTGTGCCTATAAATCGCGAAGAGGCACCCTATCAATTGACTTCACCATAGTGACGCGAACTGAAAAAAAAAAGGGTGCATAATTCTGCATACTTGCTGTGTCGTGCCACTTTAGTTTCTTGTCTCAAAGGGGATTCATCGCTGAACAAGATGGATTTAGTGCCGACTGAAGTTTGGCTGAGGATGCCGTCCCAGTTCCATATCTGATGGGCTTCGCGAATGCCACACACGCATTCGCCGAGATGCCCTCCTCTATGAAACGAGAAGCCTACTATCGCTTGTGTGGGATAGCATGGACTACCCAGCGACCCCACACAAGTACAGTGCGCGTTAGATAGATCATTCATTAATCGGTTTCCTCGGATACAGGTTTGTCAGCCTCGTCTGCATTCAAGTATCTGAGTGGACTTTCAATGCTGTATTCCCCTGATTCCTCAAGAAACTGCTGAATCAGATAGACATGCCCAGCACCGATAATTAATAGGATCCGGTCATTCGGAGATTCGGTGATACGCGTGAGGTTCACAAAAATCTGGAGATTCCAGGTATACCACAAATGCCCAACCCAATTGGCCCCTGGGTACTGATCGCCGAGTCCAACACGCGCAATTCGCAAGTACTGCTGATGATCAGCGAGTCTACCTTCAGGCTGATTGAGTCGTCTGTACATATCGGTTATCGGTTCGTATTTCTCAGGTTCAACCCAGATTGTGCCATCTGCATCCTGCGTAATTTTCCCTTCAGCCATAGGGGGTTGCCCCATGAGGTGCTCCTGATTATGTGCCTTTGCGAACTTGTCAGGGTCTACCAAATCCCAGTCAAAGTTCTCTGGAAAGAAACCATCGGGTTCCTGACGGTAATTTCGGAAATAATCAACACAGTAGAGTTTAGGGAGTCCCATCTGTTTTGCCAATCGAAATCCGATTTGGTCGCCTTCCCCACGTTTGAGTTGGTATGTGCCTTCCAGATAGCCATGATAGTTTGCGTTAATCTTAGCATCAAACCTTTCATCTGCCTCAAGAGCTACCTTAGTGGGACGAAACGCTTTCAGCTGCGTCACCAGTTGTTCAATCTCGCGTTGGCGTTTGGGCGCGAGGACATCATCCATTTTTGTATTGAATACATTGATTCCTGGATTTGCCAGATGGTCACTGCCGAGAATCATAAGTATCGGTTTTTGTGGCATTTGCGTAGTATCTCCTGTAGATAGATATGTCTGATCATTGCTTAGGCTGTTCGGTATCCTCGGATGAAAGTGTCTCTGCCTCATCCGCATTCAAGTACTTCAGTGGACTCTCAACGATGTAGTCTCCCGATTCCTCAAGAAACTGCTGAATCAGATAGACATGCCCAGCGCCAATAATCAGTAGAATGCGATCATCGGTGGACTCAGTGATACGCGTGAGGTTCACAAAATTCTTGAGATTATGTGCATACCACCAATGTGAAACCCAATTGGCACCTGGATATTGGTCTTTGAGCCCAATGCGTGCGGTTCGCAGATACGATTGATGTTGTACCCTACCCCATTCAGGCTGATTGAGCCGGATATACATGTCAATTAGGGGTTCATATTCCTCAGGTTCAACCCAGACTGTGCCATCTACGTCCGCCCGAACTCTCACTCCGCTTGAGGAGATGCTCCATAAGAGATGCTCCTGATTATGAGTCTCCGCAAACGTGGCGTAGTCCAGTAGACTCTGATCAATTTGATCTAAAATCGGTCTCTGTTCCGGCCAATCAGCAACACAGTAAAGTTTCGGATGTCCCAGCTGTTTCGCTAACCGAAAGCCGATTTGGTTGTGCGAAATCCGTTTGAGTTCGTAATCGCCCTCCAAGTAGTCTTGATAATTGGCGTTAATCTCAGCATCAGATTTTTTGTCTGCATAGACGGCTATCTTAGTGGGACGAAACGCTTTCAGCTGCGTCACCAGTTGTTCCATTTCGCGTTGGCGTTTGGGCGCGAGGACATCATCCATTTTTGTATTGAATACATTGATTCCTGGATTTGTGAAGAGGTCACCACCCAAAATCATGACTGTCGCTTTTTGTCGTGTGTCATCTCTTTTCCACTGCCCCTTCAGCTTGTCGCCGAAATCGATGTCCACCGCACCGAAATTGCTTAGATTTCCGAGCAATTCCTCAATGCGTTCTGGCTCGATCTCTCCGTAGATGTTGGCAAAGGTGGCTTCTCCAGATCCTTTAGAGATGATGATAGCGAAAATCCCGTAGACCTTCTTTTCGTCAAACAGTAGATTGATCTCCACCGTTTCACTCTTTTCCTTAATCCTGACGAGGACTTCCCACTGATCCTTTTTCAGTTTCTCCTTGAAATAACTAACTAATTTCCTTTCATCAATCCTTGCCTTATCGTAGGTGCGGACATAGATGCCATCTAACATTTGGATCAGTTCGGCGACTTCGGGTTGATTGCTCACCGACTTGGTCACCAGATTGATGAGTTTCGCGGTCAGGTTAACTTCGACTTTTGCTTCAATGGTCTCCGGAAAATCAAAGAGGATAAGCCCTTTTCTCTCTGTTTTATCCGAACTTTCTTGTTGTGCTGGTACTGTATTAATCAGTATAAACCATACAGGTAAAACAACTGATATCAATAATAGGATGGACTGTTTTTGCATTTTCATGTGTTCTACTCCTTAATTTGAATTGTCGTTTGTTTCTGTTTCTGACTTTGGGTCGTCCTCCAGTTCTCCCGAACTCACCGCTACTTTCAACCACTGGGGTGCATGCCCCTTTACCCAACCGCGAACATTTTCAAGAATCTCCACCTCAGAATTAGATTCCAGAAACTGTCCAAATAGAACACCGAGTTTCTGAAAGTCCATCTCTCCATAGATGTTCACGAAACTCGTTTCTTTGTCATTAGTGAACATGAGGAAAATGCCATGCACTATGCCCTGTTCCTCGGCATATAGCAGACTGAGGTCGAATTTGTCCTCGATTTTGACGAGACGTTCCCACTTTTTCGCTTCAAAGATCTCTTGATAGTGGTCAATTACGTTCTTGAGATCTTCTGTTTCTTTATTATATGTGCGGATGGCAGCACCGTTCAGCATTTCGATATGCTCTGTCAAAACGACCGACTTGTCTCCAGCAAGTTTCAGATGACTACCAGAAGTCATAAAGAGTTTGAAGAAGTCCCTATCCAAGTTAAATGCCATTTTAGGAAGCGGGGCATCCGGCACATCCATCTCTATTTTGCCAAACATTACCTCTACTTCTGCTACGTTGTTCGTCTGGGCGAACCCATTACTGAAGGCGCAGCAGGCTGCGAAAAAAACGACACCCAGTAAAAGAAAAGTGAGGGGGAATCTTTCCATCAATTTTCTCCTTTTTGGTGGGAGTGTTGACTCTTTTCAGTGTCAGGAACATTTTCGGGTAACCGGCTAAGGCTCTCCAAACTTCGCCGAATTGCTAATGAAATATTTTCTTTTTGTTTCAACACGCTGCGGGACGCGTTTTCAATCTGAACAAAGGGACGACCTGAAACTTCATCAATTCGTACATCAGGAAGCTTTTCATTGACAACGGCACCTGTTCTCTCTACCGCGTAGTTTAACTGACTGAGCGCATAGTTGAGGTCACGGGAGGCTTGCGTTATCCTCACATACTGCTGATACTGGTAGGTACCAAACAAAGCAACACCAATGAGAACTACCAAGGCACCTGCGCGAGTAAGTCGTGAAGTGATGTAATCCGAGAATGTGAACAACTGGAATATCCGTTGCAGCCATCTCGGTCCCCTGTTGGGATGCGTGCGAACATAAGCCGAAACAGCGTTGAAAATTTCTGGTGGTGGTTCCGGCATCGGAAGATCGTGTAATGCTTCATCTATTGCTTGTGCGAAGCGAACTTCATTTTGACAAGCCGAACAGAACGCAATATGTGCCTTTACTGTCGCATGAATATCTGCATCCAATTCATCGGCGAGATACGCCTCTAAATTGTCCTGAATCTCCATACAAGATGAATCTCGGTGAAGCGGAAGATCCTTCATCTGTTATTCCTCCAATAGGGACGTAGTAACTCCCGCAACCTTTTACGGGCACGGAATACAGTAGATTTTACGGTGCCTTCGGGTTGCTCTAAAACCTCAGCAATCTCCTTGAAACTCATGCTATTCATCTCCCGCATAACTATCACCGCTCGCATGTCCGGCGGCAATTTACGAATGGCACACTGCACTGACTCCTTGAGTTCTTGCTGAAGTACAATCTCCTCTGGCGATGGCTGTGATTGATTGGAGTGTGTGTGCATTAAGGTTTCAAGCTCCGCATCATCTCCTTCTGCCAAAGGCACCTGAAATTTGTTCCGCTTTAGCAGATTGAAACAGAGATTCTGCACACATTTTAGCAACCATGAACGGGCTGTCTTCGGACGCAATTTGGTGCGGTGTTCCCATCCCTTAATAAATGTCTCCTGCGTTATATCCTCTGCATCTTCTCGATTTCCGAGTAGATAAAGAGCATGTTGGTAGACTCGAGCCTTGTGTTCATGAACAAGCTCAAGAAATTCATCTTCAGTCATATTGCATCTCCGCGCATCTTGAGGTTGTTGTTACTACAAACGAGTTTCAAAATAGTTGCACTATTTTTATTTAAGATGCTCGGAGGTAGTTTAGGCAGGCCTAACTGAACGTGGTAGGTGCGGTTTTTCAACCGCACCGAATTATATCAAGAAAGGGAGGTTCTGTGGTTGGTATAGAGAAGCGAATTTTAAAATTATCACCATTGAAATACTGTCCCTAACACACGCATGGGTTCATCGCGAAGCCATCTATACATCTGGGGTGCTTCGTCAACACTCACCCGATGTCGGATAAGTGGCGCAATTTTGACAGAACCTTGGCGGAGCAATCGACAGAAATTTTCCAGATCGTCACAAGTGAAATGGCTGCATTGAAGGATACTGATCTCCTTATGTTGACCGATGTTAAAGGTGTAATTGACATCAAATCGTCCAGCGACTAAGAGCAAACGCCCTCGAGGTTTGCAAGCCTGGATCATCGGTGTCACCATATCTGGAACACCAGCGAAATCCATCACAGCATCAAAGGAACCCTCCTGAATTTGAGAATCCCATCCATCATCACTTGTATTGAGAATCTCCTCCGCTACACCCAATTCGCGGATCTTTTCCAGTCGAGATTCCTCAATGTCGCATACTGTGACGCGAGCTCCCATGGCATTGGCGATCTGCGCCGCAAACATACCGATGCAACCTTGTCCGACAATCAGTACTTTTTCTCCGATGCGCGGATCAACACGCCTGCAGCAGTGCATCGCGACACCAGAGATACCGAAAAGGGCAGCTTCACCAGGGTCAACGTCTTCTGGCAATTTGAGTAAGAGTCCATCTTCTGGAATGATGAACCTTTCAACATGGTTCACACTGGCATAGATGAGGTCCCCAATCTGAAGTTGTGTTACGTCCGGTCCTGTTTCAATGACTCTGCCTACGTTTTGGTATCCATCAGTGGTCGGCAACCTGCTATTGGAGGTTGAATAGTTCCCACCGATCAGTTGATTCCGTTCTGTACCGTTCGTAAGTCCCGTGAAGACAGCTTGACACAGCACTTCGTTTCCAGTAGGTGGTGCTGGCTCTTCCCAATTGGGGACAACAGTTTTCTCACGCCTTTCATCTGGTAATAATTTAACGACAAGTGCTCTCACAATTTTCACTGCTCCTTAGAGAAATTTAATGTGTGATTCTCTGTTTAGACTACCCGAAACGTTTAGATTCGTCAAGGATTTTCAGAATCTTTGGATGCCATCGTGCGCGATTTTTGAAAAAAATCTGTTGACATAATGTCGAGTTCTTGATATAATTTTCTAAACTTATTGCACCAAAATAAGTGGAAAGCGATTGTATCTATTTTTCATTTTTCACGTTACCTTACCAAGGAGAATTCGCAATGCCGAAACGCGTTAATAAAGCGATTGAATTGTTAGCAGACGATCTGCCTGTCTTCTATACCGGCAGCCACACGGGCGCGGAGCTGAATTACGACGCGGGCCGCGCGATGGCAAACACTTGGGCAGACTATATCAATGTCGGCATGGAGCATGGAAGTTTCGATCTCTCAGGATTGGATAGTTTCATGCGTGGCCTCGCCGATGGCGGTCCCACCAATAGCGGGCACCAAACCCCGGCTGTTATTGTTGAATTGCCTGTGGACGGGATCAGTGCAGATGTGATACGCGCCAATGGCTGGCAGATGCGGCAGCTCCTCGCTCGCGGTGTGCACGGCTTGCTACTCTGTCACGCTGAATCCCCAGAAGCAGTAAAAGCATTTGTTGAAGCGTGCCGTTACCCATTCCAGACTATCGGTGTTGGCACACAATTAGATGTCGGAAGACGTGGTTCCGCAGGGCAAGGTTCTGCTGCACCTATTTGGGGCATCTCCGCTAACGAATACTTGGATGTCGCTGACCCGTGGCCTCTGAACCCGAACGGTGAACTTCTATTGGGTCTCAAATTTGAGAACAAACGAGCCTTAGCGAACGTCGAGATCACAGCGCAGGTACCCGGAATAGCCTTCGCTGAATGGGGTCCCGGTGATATGAGCATGTCATTTGGATATAAAAATCCACCGAACCCCCGTCCCCAAGAATTGGAAGATGCCCGGAACCGCGTCTTTGACGCATGCAAGGTCTCCGGTATTGCGTTCTTGGAAAGCACTTCACCTGATACAATTAAGGCAAGCATTGACGCTGGGGTGCGGATCACCGGTGGCGGCGAAGAAGCCGCACGCATCGGACGGGCGTACGCCGGTAGAACAATGCCTGTCTGAAACCTATCCATAGCAGTCAGGATCTACGCAGGATTACGAAATTCTATCCATCGGCCCGTGTTAGGAGCGAGCTCCCCTCGCCCGACATCAAAATACAAGCTTGCGACACCGAAGCAAGCGACTCCATAAGGATAGAACATCGGAGTCTGAATTCACGTCGTTCTCCCGTAAGGTAAAATTAAAAAGAGGAAAATTAGAAAGATGGCATTAACAGAGCAGGAAATGTTGGCGGAATTGCGCAAATATGATACGCCTTCAATCACAAACGTGGTTGCTACCTATCCTGGGAGTCCTCTCTGCCTTGGACTCTACAACCCATGGACAGAGAATTGGTATACGGATACAACCATTCGTTGTATGTATCCCGAACTTGGAGCCCTTGCCGGTTATGCGGTGACGTGCGTCTACGGCATCCCGGATCCGAACTATTCGGAAGTCTCCTTCATGGATGTCATTGATGCATTGGATGCCTCCAAGCAACCAACAATCTTGGCATTTGAGCAGAAATTTCCACCCGAATTCGCGAATAAGGTGGGTTTAGCAGGTGGGAACATGACGGCGGCAATGAAATCAGTCGGTTGTCTGGGGGCGATCTCGAATGGTCCGTCGCGTGATATCGACGAAATTCGGCCAATGGAATTCCAGTATCTGTTAAGCGGCATCACACCCGGGCACGGTGCGATGGCGGTTCAAGCTGTCAATGTGCCTGTCTCAATCGCGGGGATGGATGTCGCACCCGGTGAGATTATTCACATGGACGAGAACGGCGCGTGCAAATTCCCAGGGGATAAGTTGGAGGCGGTCCTGACGAACGTCAAGGCATTGCTTGAAGAAGAGGGCGACCGGATTGGGAAATTGCTTTCAGGTCCCAAAACGGCAAAACAGGTCCGGGCGATTTTCAGTGGACATTCCTATGCCGAAGATGACGAAGAGTAGATACATTTTGTAACTGGCAAATGCCGTTTTTTAACTGAAGCAGGACTTACGCGATTTTGACCATCTGACGTTTTGTGAGAGGGAGAACCCGAAAAAACACAGATATTCTCGTGGCACAACCTCATAGGTTCTGCTACAAAAGAGCAGCATGCGTAAGTCCTATAGAGATGATAGCGAAAATAAGGAGGTTACTAAAAAATGAAAAGCAGATTTATGCGTTTGGTAGTATGCGCCATTGGAGTTCTTCTTATGGCACAATTTGCTACTGCCTTAGACAAAATCGAAGGTCCCTGGTATTGGATGATCACCGAAAGCCCTGCTGGGGGAGGTGGTGCTGCTGTAACAGATGAGGACGGTATCGATGAAGCAACAAAAGGGAAATTGACCGAGGAAGATGTCGCAGAACAGGGCATCACAAAGGATATTCTGAAAGTCAAATTTGCCGAAAACTACAAATGGACAGAGGGAGAAATTGCTGCAGTCGGCGGAAACAATATCAACGACATGCTTATAAAGATTAAGTTGGGACCCGGCGGCGATGTCAATGACCACTGTTCCTACGCTGTAATCAACGCAGTATCAAAAGTCACGAAGAAAGGCGTTGAAGCTCGTGTCGGCAGTGATGACTCCGTTAAAGTCTGGATGAACGGTGAAGAAGTTCACAAAAACGCAGTCAACCGCGGTGCTGGCGACTTCCAGGATACATTTGAGGTCGATATAAAGAAAGGCGATAATGTGTTCATGGTTAAAGTGTGTGAGCGCGGCGGTGGTTGGAGCATGTTCGCCGGTATCGACGCTTCTTTGGAGTACAATCTGGAGTTCAAAGGACTTCCTGTTGAGCCTACCGGTAAATTAGCAACGCAGTGGGCAGAAATCAAACGTTCTTACTAAACTGGTATTTTTAGCCGATATTACTGTTCTGGCATCTCGCAATTCGGAACTGTTTTTATCGGCTAAAACCCCACAAAGTTTTTTGTGCTTGATTTAATTGTGGTATATTTGTTAAATTCATTTAAAGAGGTTGTCCTATCTCTAATCGTGTCGGGTCATATTGCAACCTTGATCCGTGATTGAGGTGCGACCGGACCTGCGGGGACGGGCAACACTAATTTCACTTAGTTTGATTTAAAAGTAAAAAAATTAACTGGAGGATTTTCATGTATAGAAAATTGTTCACAATTGGGCTTGCATGCCTCATAGCACTCTTTGTCATGGTGCAAGGGGCCGATGCTCAAGATAAAATTACTGGTCCCTGGCTCTGGATGATTGCCCCGACCGAAGCAGGTCAAGGCGGCGCGGCTGCTACCGATATCGATTCGCTAGCTGAAGCCAGTGGCGGCGATGTTACCGAAGAGATGATCGCAAACAACGGTGCCAACGAAGGCGACACAGTCGGTGATTTGGCATGGACACTCGGCGAGATTTCTGAAACCGGTGGCAACAACGTCAATGATACCGTCACTGACATCGGCTTGGGCGAAGGTGATGTCAACGACCATTCGTCTTATGCGCTCATCACGCTTGAATCTGCCTCTGATCAAGATGGCGTGGATATGAGAGTCGGTAGTGATGACTCTGTCAAAGTCTGGCTCAACGGTGAAGTGGTTCATACAAATGCCGTTAACCGCGGTGCTGGTGACTTTCAAGACACATTCCAAGTGGACATAAAGCAAGGCGATAACCTCTTGCTCGTGAAGGTCAGTGAACGCGGTGGTGGTTGGAGCATGTTCGCCGGTGTCGATGCCGACGTGACGGCTGTCTTTAAACCCGCCACTCCCGGTGTCGCTGGGAAAATTACTGGTCCCTGGCTCTGGATGATTGCCCCAACCGAAGCAGGTCAAGGCGGCGCAAATTCGACTGATATCGACTCACTCGCTGAAGCCAGTGGTGGTGCGGTTACCGAAGATATGGTCGCTACACATGGTGCGCATGCAGGCGATGCTGTCGGTGATTTGGCATGGACAATCGGTGAGATTTCCGAAACTGGCGGCAACAACGTCAACGATCTCGTCAATGAGATTGGATTAGGTGAAGGCGATGTCAACGATCATTCGGTTTATGGTATAGTTATCCTTAACGCCGAGGAAGATCAGAGTGGTGTTCCGGCGAAAGTCGGTAGTGATGACTCTGTCAAAGTCTGGCTCAACGGTGAAGTGGTTCATACAAATGCTGTGAACCGCGGTGCTGGTGATTTCCAAGATGATTTCAAAGTGAACCTCGTCGCGGGTCCGAATATCCTGATGGTGAAGGTCAGTGAACGCGGCGGTGGTTGGAGTCTTTTCGCTGGTGTCGGTGGCACATGGAGTATCGGCGATACTTTCGTTTCTGTCGAACCTGCGGGGAAGCTCTTCACAACTTGGGGTAGCCTGAAAGCCAAGTAAGATTTGGTCTTATCAGATATAGGATAGATTTTAGAATTACGTTGACAAGCGGCATCGGCGAGGTTTCTAACCTCGCCTACCGCGATAGGGTGTATGTTTGGGATTGGGTCTCCCGACTCCCTACGAAGACTTTTCATATATTTTTAGAATTTTTACCATAGGATGGAGTTTGGTGATTTCCAATATCGCGATGCGAATCATACCTACCGAAATTAAATAAAAATAGATAGAAACTGAAACAGGATAAAAAATGGATAACGTCTTTGAAGCCTTAAATGAGCGGGGGTTTATCAAACAGACCACAAACGTTGAACAGGTCGCTCGCTTGTTAGGTGAAGAGCAGGTCACCTACTATGTCGGCTTTGATCCGACAGCACCGAGTCTGCATGTAGGGAGTCTTGTCCCCATAATGGCGATGGCACACCTGCAACGCGCCGGGCACAAACCGCTCGCAATTATCGGGGGCGGCACGACGATGATTGGTGACCCAACAGACAAAACTGAAATGCGTCCGATGTTGTCGCAGGAGCAAATTTCGGCGAATGGCAAAAGCATCCTTATGCAATTGCAACGCTACTTAAATCTTGATGATGGAATAGCAAATAACGAGAGATCCCAGACTGCATCAAAAGCGGGAAAATTTCTCAACAACGCTGACTGGTTGCTGTCTGTAAATTACATCGAATTTCTACGCGATATTGGCAAACACTTCCGGGTTAATGAGATGATTAAGGCAGAAGGCTATCGGCAACGTCTTGAACGCGAACTCGGTCTCTCATTTCTGGAATTCAATTATCAACTCCTTCAAGCATACGACTACTTGTGTCTTTTTCAGAAGTACGGGTGCCGTCTCCAACTCGGTGGGGACGACCAGTGGGGTAATATTCTTGCTGGTGTTGAGCTCGTCCGTCGAGTTGAAGGCGAACGTGTTCACGCAGTCACTTTTCCACTTCTCACTACGGCAAGCGGCGCGAAGATGGGAAAAACCGCAGGCGGTGCAGTTTGGCTTGATGCTGAGCGGACATCACCATACGAATTCTATCAATACTGGATTAACGTGGACGACCGAGATGTCTCACGATTCTTAGCATATTTCACTTTCCTTCCAATGGAGGAGATTCGACAACTCAGTAATTTGGAAGATGAAGCAATTCGGGAGGCGAAGACAGTCCTCGCGTACGAATCGACAAAACTTGCTCACGGAAAAACAGAAGCGGACAAAGCCCAAGCAGCCTCACGTGCTGCGTTTGGTGGTGGAAACCTTGATGCAGCCGCGATGCCGACTTCGGTTATCACACCAGAACGACTTGACAGCGGGATTCCAATCATGGAGTTGTTCCATGAGGTTGGATTGGCAAATTCACGCAGCGAAGCTCGACGGCTTGTTCAGCAGGGCGGTGCCTACATTAACGAAAAACAGTACCGTGCGATAGATATAGTCGTTGGTAGCGACTTGCTTGAGAAAAATGCTCTGCTTCTCCGTGCGGGCAAGAAACGTTATCATAGAATTGTTTTAAAAGAGAATTAATACTAACCACGAAATTTCATCACTAGCACATTATTATAAAACGGCTATCAGTGTATTTTTCCATAAGTACCGATAACCAGAGAGGTATGAGTATGACGGTTGATAATCCGAAAGAGGTTGATGAAGAGGCAACCTCTCTAAAGCAATCGGACACAGGCAAGCGGTTGGGACTCACGTTCACACCCTATTTTACCGAACCTGGCGTTCATCCTTACGGTGTGTTGGAATGGGAACGCCGCGACGCAGTCATCTACAACGAAAAGGGTGATGTCATCTTTAAGCAGGAGCAGGTTGAAATCCCGGCAGACTGGACGCAGCTCGCGACAGATATTGCGTCATCGAAATATTTCCGAAAAGCCGGAGTTCCCGGTGCACAATCGGAGGACAGTGTTCGCCAATTAGTTACCCGTGTGGCGCGGACGCTCCGTCGCGCAGGCGAAGAATTCGGTGGATATTTTGCTACCCCCGAAGACGCACAGACATTTGAGATGGAATTGACGCATATCCTCGTTACACAACGGGGTGCTTTCAACTCGCCTGTTTGGTTTAATTGCGGCTTGTGGCATGAATACGGTATTGAGGGAGGTGGAGGCAACTACTATTGGGACCGAGATTCACAGGAAGTCAAGGTCACTACGAATGCGTATGAACACCCGCAAAATTCCGCCTGCTTCATTCAAAGCGTTGATGATTCTCTGGACTCTATGTTGGAGCTTCAGAAATCTGAAGTGCGTCTCTTTAAATATGGCAGTGGCACAGGCTCCAACTTCAGCAAAGTTCGCGCGAGGAGTGAGCTCCTCTCCGGCGGTGGCGAGAGTTCGGGGGTACTATCATTCCTCGAAGGCTTCGATCGATGGGCAGGCAGTATCAAATCTGGCGGCACCACAAGGCGAGCAGCGAAAATGGTTATCCTCGACATGGATCACCCAGAAATCGCTGATTATATTGATTGGAAGCTCCGCGAAGAGGATAAAGCAAAAGCACTCATCGCGGCGGGATATCCAGCCGATTTCAATGGTGAAGCATACAGCACCGTTAGTGGACAGAACAGCAATAACTCTGTCCGGATCCCGGATGCGTTCATGAATGCCTACTTACAAGGAGATTCATGGAGAACTACTTACCGGACGAATGGTGAAGTTGCTGACGAATATGATGCCAGAACACTGATGGAAAAGATCGCCTATGCCGCTTGGGCATGCGCGGATCCCGGTGTCCAGTTTGACAGCACTATTCAGAAATGGCATACATGTAAGAACACGGATAGGATTAACGCCAGCAACCCCTGCAGCGAATACCTCTTCTTAGACGACTCTGCTTGTAATCTTGCCAGTATCAACCTTGCCAAGTTCTTAAGAGATGATGATAGTTTCGACATTGAAGGTTTCCGTGCTACCGTCCGTGTGTTTGTCACTGCGATGGAAATTATAGTTAGTCTCTCCTCATACCCGACGAAAGATATAGCGCAACGTTCTGAGGAATACCGTCCCATTGGACTCGGCTATGCGAATTTGGGCGCGCTCTTGATGCGTTTAGGTATCCCTTACGACAGTGATCAAGCGTGTGTCTATGCGAGTGCTATCACTGCTATCCTGAGCGGACAGGGGTACCACACAAGTGCAGAGATCGCCGAGAGCATCGGGGCTTTTGATGGCTACGCGAAGAATCGAGACTCGATGTTAGATGTGATGCGGCTGCACCGCGATGCCGCCCATGATATTGACCCGATCGCATGTCCGCCGGATCTTTTAGAAGCAGCAAAGACAGATTGGAACACCTGCCTCGAAAAAGGTGAACAGTGGGGCTATCGAAATTCCCAAATTAGTGTCATCGCTCCGACCGGAACGATCTCCTTTTTGATGGATTGCGACACAACGGGAATTGAACCGGAGTTTGCTCTCGTCAAATTCAAAAAGTTGGCAGGTGGTGGATACATGAAGATTGTCAACCAGAGCGTTCGAGATGCCCTGCACAACTTAGATTACACACTCCAGCAGACAGAGGCGATTATTACATATATTGTCGGAACAGGCACTTTTGAAGGGACACCGAACATCAACGCGGATACATTGAAGCGGAAAGGCTTCACCCCGGAGGACATCGCCCGCGTTGCAGAGATGTTACCGAGTGCGTTCGACCTGAACCTCGCTTTTGCCCCGGGATTCCTCGGAGAAGCGTGTCTTGAGCGGTTAGGTATCACCGAAGAAGAAGCAGCAGATTCTAGCTTTGATCTCCTTTCTGCAATTGGATTTAGCGAAGATGAAATTAGTATCGCTGAAGAAGTCATCTGTGGTACAGGCACGGTTGAGGGTGCCCCGCATCTCTCACCGACACACTACGCCGTTTTCGATTGTGCTGTCCAATGTGGGAAGCATGGGACTCGTTATATAAATCACATGGGGCCCTTGAAAATGATGGCGGCTGTGCAACCCTTTATCTCTGGTGCTATCTCCAAGACTGTCAACGTCCCACACGACGCAACGGTGGATGACATCAAGACGTTATACTTGGAAGCGTGGCGACGCGGTGTCAAATGTCTCGCCGTTTATCGTGATGGTAGCAAAGGCAGCCAACCGCTTTCAACCCGAAGCCAACAGGATGCGGAGAGTGAAACCGATGAGGCTATTGCAGATGCTCTCACTGAACGTCCCATCAGAAAACGTCTCTCAGACACGCGTACTTCTCTAACGCACAAATTTAGCGTCGGTGGTCATGAAGGCTACATTCATGTTGGGTTTTATGAAGATGGTAGCCCCGGAGAAGTCTTCCTTCGCATGAGTAAAGAAGGGACAGCCGTTTCTGGACTAATGGATTCTGTTGCGGTCCTCACCTCTATTGCGTTGCAGTACGGTGTGCCATTAGAATCACTCGTTAATAAATTCAGTCACGTCCGGTTTGAACCGTCAGGCTTTACACCGAACCCCGACATCCCGATAGCGAAGTCGATTATAGATTACGTTTTCCGGTGGCTCGGCACACAGTTTCTCGATCAGGAACCACAGAAAGAATCCAACGTCATAGATATGGATGGAGAGATGGTCCCTCCCAAGGAACTGCACCCTTATGGACATGACAGTAAGGGAGAAACGGATTCATGGTTGGCGCATGAGAAGCAAATTTCGCTGCAACATGCAGATGCCCCGCCGTGTTTTGAATGTGGTTCCCTTATGGTGAGAAGCGGTGTCTGCTATCGCTGTGCGAATTGCGGCGCAACGAGCGGATGTTCCTAATTTTCTGTTTCAACAGATTATCGGCGCGCTTTACAAGCGCGCCTCTTTTTTTTCGATCCTATTTTTTATTTAAAAAGGTCAGGAGCCCCAGCAGTTCGTAGCGTCCGTTGTTATAGTAGAATCCGACAATAAATTTACACTTGTAGCATAGCCTGTTAGGCTGTGCCATCAGAACATATCACTTCATAGCCCACACGATGCTACAAGTGTCCAAGTAATTACGAAATCTACTATAACCTGCGCCCGAAGCTGCACAACCTAACAGGCTATGCTACATCACTGACAACTTGGGTTATCTATAGAAGGACTCTCCGAATTCCAACTCTTACTGACCGCTGATGGCTGATTGCCCACATACCAATTTCATTGCTTTAAGCGAATAGATAGGTTATAATAGAAAGACTTGAGTTGAGTAGATGGTTGCGTCCCGATCGGAATCTTACCATCGGGATGAGGAAAGTCCGGACTCCACAGGGCAGGATGCTGGGTAACACCCAGGAGCGGCGACGCTATGGAAAGTGCAACAGAGAGTAGACTACAACGCCTCAAAGCGTTGTACAGGTGAAACGGTGCGGTAAAAGCGCACCAGTCCATAAGGTGACTTATGGAGCTCGGTAAACCCCATCTGGAGCAAGGTAAATGAGGGAATATACAGGTGTGCCCATCTCGTCCCCAGGTAACCGCTTGAGGTGGATGGTAACATCCATCCCAGATGAATGACCATCATATACAGAATCCGGCTTATTCTCAACTCAAGTCTTCATTTTGTTTATCGCAAAGTTCAGAATTGCGCAGTCAAGTGCCACTTCGGATATTCCTGCTGAACTGCTCGCGATCGTTGTTGTTTTCTTTTGAACGTGAGGATGTATTTCATAGAGTAACTCAAGTTACCACCTTTGTAGCATAACCTGTTAGGTTGTGCGTCTTCGCACGCAGGTTAACAACGGACGCTACGAAACGCTGCGGATCCTGAGCGTGTTTCAAGAGTTCGCTGTTTTTTCTTTTCCGTATCCACCGCCACCCGGCGTTTCTATCCGAATGACATTACCCTCGCGAGTAGAAACGGATACCTTGCCGGCTAAGAGTTGTTCCTCTCCGTCAGAAATTAGAACGTTGCACCCTGGAGTTCCCGGTTTCCCTCCTTGTAAGCCGTAGGGGCCCCGTGTTCGGCGTTCTGAAAGGATAGTGACCTCCGCGTCTGTCAGAAGTCGCAGTGCCCGAATGACACCTGCACCGCCTCGGAATTTCCCCGTACCACCTGTTCCACGTCGAATTGCATACGCCGCCACCTGCATCGGATAGTTCGTCTCAATTGCCTCTATAGGTGTGTTCATCGTATTGGTCATGTGCGTATGGATGGCATCAATCCCGTCTCGACCTGGGCGTGCCCCCATCCCCCCTGCAATCGTCTCGTAATAAGTAAATTCCTTCCCACGCGAAACATCATATCCTCCTATCGTGAGATTATTCATGGTCCCGGAACTCGCAGCGGGAATCTGATCAGGACAGGCTTGCGCCAATGCTCCGAGCAGAACATCAACAATACGTTGTGATGTTTCGACATTTCCTCCTGCAACCGCCGCCGGAAACTTTGCGTTCACAACGGTTCCCGCGGGTGCGACGACTCGGATCGGCTCTAAACATCCAGCATTGGCAGGAACGTCTGCCCCAGCAATACAGCGAAAGGCATAAAAAACAGCGGAGAGCGTGATCGCGTAAATCGCGTTAACTGAACCTCGGGCCTGTTGAGCCGTGCCAGTGAAATCGACGAGGGCGGTGTCATCCTCAATCTCAATCGCAACCCGTATCTCAATAGGTTCATCAGTGATGCCGTCATTATCAAGCATATCAACGTATGTATAACATCCATTCGGGATTTCTCGAAGGCGTGCCCGAACCATCCGACTCGCATACGCTCGCAGTTCCTGCATGTATTCCGTAATCTCTGGTGCGCCATATTTACCCATCATCTCCCGGAGTCGCCGTTCACCGACCCGGTTTGCTGCCACCTGTGCTTCCATATCACCGCGACGTTCCTCAGGTGTGCGGACATTCGCGAGAATCAGCTCCCAGAGATCGGTGTCCAATTCTCCACCTCGGATGAGCTTAATGGGTGGAATTCGGATACCTTCCTGAATTACACTCGTCGCAATAGGCATTGAACCGGGGGTCATTCCACCTACATCTGCGTGATGTGCGCGATTCGCCACAAAGAAGACAGGACGAGCTTCTGCCCCATCCATATCCTCATTTGAGAAGATAGGTGCGACGAGCGTGATATCCGGTAAATGGGTCCCACCGCGGTATGGATCATTAAGAGCAATCATATCGCCGGGTGCCATTTCTGTATGGGCAATAGCCGCGAGCACCGAAAGTGGCATAGAGCCGAGATGCACAGGAATATGCGCGGCTTGTGCAACCATCTTACCGGTATTATCAAACACGGCACATGAAAAATCAAGTCGTTCCTTGATGTTGGGTGAGAACGCCGTACACTGTAGTGTTACACCCATTTCCTCGGCAACCGAGGTCAGCATATTTTTGTAAAGTTCTAATTTGATAGGATCTGTGTTCATTGTATCTAACTGGAGTTTGATAAATAAGAGAAATATTTTTGTATAAAGAGACCCTTTTGGTATCATGAAGTTATCCGATTTCTATACCCAAAAGGAGTTCTCTCGTGAGTATTGTATCACTTTTCTGCAAGTAGACGACTTTTTTCTCCTGTATGAAGCATATATCCGCCGACACTGCCTTCCGAGCGAGGCGGCTTCTGAAACCCGGGGGTGTTCGAGATACCTCCATTCGAGCGAAGTGATGACGATCTTGATCGCTTTTCATCAAAGGAACTATCGGACATCGAAACACTTTTCTCTCAAACACGTCTGCGTTTATTGGCCTGAGGCGTTTCCGAACCGGATGAGTTATTCTGGGCTCGTGCAGTGAAGGAAAGAAGTTTTGATACTTTTACGGTTTTATCTTCCCACGCGCCTCGGTGCCTGTAGCGGGGTGTCCTTCGTGGACTCAACACGGTTGTGGGTCTACGAGAACAAGCGGATTGCCTCACATAAGGTTTTCGCAGGGAAAGCGGATGCTCGTTGAATCAGTGATCCGGGAACTGAAAATACAGATGCAGTTAGAACACACCCAGCATAGATGTTTTGAAAACTTCCAAGTCCATGTGTTCTCTGCTTTGATTGCTTATCAAATGCTAGAGAACAAACCCTCGTTGAACTTCCATGAACTTCAGCAAAGCAAGGACTTCCCTATACTCAGCAACTACTAACTTTTTTCAAACTCACGTTATAAAAGAGTGCGCAAGACTCCATATTAGACAAGTTAAAAACAAACAACGGGCATCACTGTCCGTTGTTTGTTATTTGCAGTCTGTTGCGGTGAGATCATTTCTGCTCAAATTCCTTAAGGAATCCGATAAACTCCCGACGATGTTTTTCTTCATCGGCGAGGAGTTTGATACAGAGGTCTTGTGTGACGTAGTCTACTCCATCGCACATGCGGATAATCTTATTGTATTGGTCGCACGCGAGATTCTCTGTCTCAATAACCCCTGTGATCGTTGAAACAATATCTGTTGAATCTTCCGGTGGCTGAAGTGATGCCTGCTCCGCTTTAAAACCGAACGACCCCGGCACTCTACCGCCGATTTCTTTGATACGTTGTGCCAATTCTTGGGCATGTGTTAGTTCTGCTTCGATGTCTGTTGCAAGAGACTTCTTAATTTCTTCAGCGCGGATACCGTCCAAATCGACAGAAATCGCAATATAGTTGATGGTTGCCTCTACCTCAAGCCAATAGGCACGGGTGAGTTCTTTAATGATTGCGTTGCTTGTTACTTGATTCATGGTGTGTCTCCTATGTAGAGGGTTATATTCTAATTAAACTGATATTTCTCAAAAGCACTCGGAAGTCAGTATCTATCAAGAGTCTCTCAATACGCGGTTATGAAATGCTACTTGATAGACCTCTATTCTGTGAAAAAATGCCTTGTTTTCAATAAAAAAATAGAATGAAATCGCCCATTAAATGGGTTTTTTATTCGTATCTCGTATTGATGTTATTAGGTTTAGAGGCATTAGAAAACTTCACTCCCGTAAAATGTGTGAGTTTGTTTTCACGAAGTCAATGGCCATAGGGATAAAAAGTTGAATTTGTCCTTATTTTTCACATGGGTCGAGCAATTGTGAGAAATATCAGAATCAACATTTAAAAGTTACTTGCATTTTAACACCTTGTCTTACTAACATGCAAGGAGAGATTCGTTAGGATACGGGCATTCAGTTCTTTTGTAGGGACGGTGGAAACACCTAAACAAAACACTTCTATTCCCAACATATCCCTCATAAGAGTTCCTCAACTCACAATTCTGTCTGTGAATAAAGAAAATCTCGAAAACTCAACGATCCCACGTTAGGAGGACTACACATGAAAAAAGTCAATATTGCCCTAATCGGCGCGGGCGGGATGGCGAACAGTGTCCACTACCCGTCGCTTAGAGAGTGTGAAGATGTCAATCTTGTTGGATTATGTGATATGGTCCCATCAAAACTTCAGGCAACAGCGGAACGTTTTGAGATTGAGGAAACATTCACTGACTATAAACAGATGCTTGAGAAGACGAGCCCTGACGCGGTATATATCCTAATGCCGCCGCAACATCTATTCCCGCTTGTCATCCACTGTCTCTCACAACAGCACCACGTCTTTATTGAGAAACCCCCGGGTGTCACACTTCACCAAACCAAGGAAATGGCACGCGCCGCAGAGAAAAACGACTGTAAGTCAATGGTAGGTTTCAATCGTCGCTTTATCCCACTCTTGCGAGAGGTCAAAACAATCGTCGAAAAGCAAGGTACGATCATTCAGTGCATGTCAACCTTCCACAAAAATACACCGGACGCACGTTATTACGACGGTGTGATAGACGTTTTAACATGTGATGCAATTCATGCCGTGGATGCCCTCCGATGGCTTGGCGGCGGTGAAGTGAAAGCCGTTGCGAGCGACATCAACAGTTTCTACTCCGAACGCGAAAACAGTTTCAACGCGCTTGTTAAATTTACCAGTGGTGCATCAGGTTATCTGTGCACCAACTGGGCAGTTGGAGGGCGTATCCATACATTTGAGATGCATGCGCGTGAGATTTCCGCCTATATCAACCCCGACCCCGGCGGACGCGCCATCCTTCATACACCGAATGGCACAACTGAAATCACCCCTGAAGATGCCGCTGGATCCGATGCCTCACACAGGGCTTACGGATTTTATGGAGAAAGCAGACATTTCGTCGACTCTATTCAACAGAACCAGCAACCGTTAACCTGCTTCGAGGACGCGGTCAAGACGATGGAACTCGTGACGGCTATCTATCAAAACCGGATAGATACTTGAACAACCAGACCGTAAAACAGATTGGCACGTTTCTTGCTACGCATTATAATAGTTAGGCCACTCGTGAAAGCCATGGATACACACCACATATCAGTTTTATGTAATAAAGTGATTGACTTTCTCAGTCCAAAATCGGATGGTGTCTACATAGATGGCACTGTCGGATTAGGGGGACACAGTGCTGCTATTTTAGAGGCTTCTGCACCGAATGGACGTGTGATCGGAATTGATTTAGATGTCGAGGCTCTCACTATCGCAGAAGGTAGATTCCACATCTTTGGGGATCGCTATTCTTTCATCAACGGTAATTTTGCTGAGATGGATGCCTTACTGGCAAAACACTCGGTTCCTGCCGTAGACGGTATCCTGCTGGACTTAGGGGTGTCTTCCCTACAATTGGACACACCACACCGTGGTTTCAGTTTTAATCATACGGGTCCGTTAGATATGCGCATGAATTCACGGCAGATGTTAAATAACGAGCAGGAAGCGGAAACCCTTACAGCTATGCAGGTAGTGAACAACAGTCCAATGGATGTCCTCATTGATATTTTCAAACGGTATGGCGAAGAACGATTTGCGAAACGGATTGCCCATCGGATTATACAAACGAGACAAGAAACACCAATAACGACGACAACACAACTCGCAGAGATTGTCAAGAGAACCGTTTCTAAGGGTGTATTCAAGATCCATCCTGCGACTCGTGTATTTCAGGCACTTCGCATTTATATCAACTCCGAATTGGAAAATCTTGAGATGGGTTTGGACGCTGCGATACAGCTTTTGAAACCGGGCGGTTGCCTGTGCGTTATTACGTTTCATTCGCTTGAAGATAGAATAGTCAAACACCGTTTCCAGACATGCGCACGGGCGTGTGTCTGTCCACCGAAAACGCCGATCTGTATTTGTGAACACACTGCATCTTTGGAAATTCTCACGAAGCGTCCTATATTACCAGGTGCTGTTGAAGTTCAACATAACCCGCGAGCACGGAGTGCTAAATTGCGCGTCGCTCGCAAATTGTTTTGACGGCGATTTTTGGTTAAACCCTTTCATCTTTGCGAAAGTAGATGAATTTTACAATTATGATGTATCTTAACCACAATATCCAACGTTGAAATAAGAAAGTTCTGCCACCTAAATAAATACGCGCGGAAAAGTTATAAAAGGGATGTAGGGTTGAAGTATAGCGTCCGTTCTCTAACGCCATTTAGGTAGTTAAATAGATGCAAACATTACATAACAGTCATTCGGCACGCATTACGAATACAGAAGACCCAAAACCGAAAAAAAGATTCCCGTTAGCGTATATTGTTCTGGTGTTATCTTTCTGTACCTTCGCTGGCAGCATCTGGTTCTCATCTTACGCCAAGAAGGTTGCTTTGCAACGACAACCTACTTACGAGAGACAGAAGCGTCAAGTTCAGGACGAAATTCATCAACTTGAACTGAAAGAATCAACTTTAACTGGCGTGCAAAGGATTCGGAAAATCGCGACTGAATTCGGAATGGTTGAACCTACAGAAGTCTCACAGGTAGTCTGGGATAAATAGTTTAAACTTTCAAGGCTAAGGTGCCTTTTTTCCTCTACTGGAAGGTCCTCAAATCTATATTAATTGAACATGAAAAACAATTCGCATTTATCTATTCGCCGACTGATTTTCGTGCTTATTATTTTACAAGTGGGTTTTCTGTTATTGGTTGGTAAACTGTTCAAAGTACAGATTTCCAGCGATGCTGAACATCAGGGACCAACTGGTCACCCTTGGATCTCTCCGCGCACAGCAGCAATAAAACGAGGCAAAATTCTGGACAGACATGGGAATGTTTTAGCCCTGAGTCGTCACAGCCTCTCTGTCTATGCTGATCCGATGTATATGAAAACCGAGCCGAATGAAGCAGCGCGCAGACTCGCTCCTATTTTAGGTGTTCCCGAATCTGAACTACTTACCCAACTTCGCCGCAAAGATAAGCGATTTGTATGGCTCAAAAAGGATATGGATTACGAACGACTTGACGAAATTCGGGCAATTGAGAAAGATATCCGCGGCATAAAGCACGAGGTCGAACAGCAACGTACCTATCCGAAAGGGAAACTCGCCGCCCAAGTCATTGGACATATAAACGATCAAAATATGGGTGAGGGAATTGAGTATCAGTACAACAATTACCTCTTGAACGCGAGGGAGCGACAAGCAGCACAGCGGGCAGTAGCCGTCCGTAATGAACCCATAAACTTGCTAACCAACGGGGACTCTACTGACGACTATGGGTATAGTGTCGTCTTGACCCTTGACGAATATATTCAGTTCGTCGCGGAAAAAGAATTAGCAGCAGCGTGCCGAAAATGGAACGCTCCACGGGGTACAGTCATCGTCTTGGCATCAAAAACGGCAGAGATATTAGCACTCGCCAGTTACCCGTCGTACGATTTGAATCATTACACGCTCGGAAGCGAGCAAGCAAAGAGGAATCTCGGTGTTTGGTTTGCGTATGAACCCGGTTCGATTTTTAAAATCGTTGCATCCTCCGCTGTCCTGAACGAGAGTATTATGAGTCCCGAATCAACGGTTTTTTGCGAGAATGGACGGTATCGACTCTCAAATGGTAGAATCATCAGCGACGTATCGGGAAAAGGATGGCTTACCTTAAAACAAGTCCTCCACAAATCCAGTAATATCGGTATGATTAAAGTTGTGAAGGAATTGGGATATGAGAACTTCAGTGCTTACATCGACAAGTACGGCTTTGGACGATCCACCGGTGTAGATCTGCCCTACGAACACAGTGGCAGTCTTTATGCCGTGAAATATTGGGATACGCATTCCCTTGGTGCCGTGCCCTTCGGACAAGGAATTATGGTGACACCCCTCCAGATGGTAAGCGCGTTAAACGTCCTTGCGAACGGCGGAAAACTTCTCCGTCCGTACATTACCCGGGAGATTCGGGACAATAACGGAAAGGTGATTGAAAAGAAATATCCTATTGAAGTCCGACAGGTCATCCGTCCGATGGTAGCGAAACAGATGGCAGAGATACTTGTTGGCGTGGTTGAAGAGGGGAGTGGCAGGCGGGCACGTGTTGAAGGATATCGCGTGGCAGGAAAAACTGGAACAGCCCAAAAAGCCGAGAAACATGGGAGAGGCTATGCGGGAAAAGAGATCATGTCCTTTATGGGATTCCTACCAGCAGAGAATCCTATGGTATCAATAATTGTCATGCTCGATGAACCGAGAGGGGCACGTTTCAGTGGACAAATCGCCGGGCCCCTATTTCAGCAAGTTGCTGCCCAAACAATGCAATACTTGAAGCAAACTGAGCTCTTCGGACCTGAACCTCAAAGATCCTTCGACTTTTCACCTGTTGTGACAAAACAATCACCGACGCTGAGAGGAGAGGGGCTGTGAAGCTTCATGAACTGCTCCGCGGAATTCACATTACCAAGAGTTCTGGATCGCTGGATGTTGATATTACCGGTGTTGTCAGTGACAATCGGAAAGTCGAAGTTGGTAATGCTTTCGTCTGTTATCAAGGCATCACCGTGGATATCCACAACTTCATTCCAGATGCACTTCAAAAAGGAGCGGTAGTTGTCATTGGTGAAAAACCAATAACAACTTTAGAGACACAAGGAAAACTGATTACCTATGTGCAAGTTCCTTGTGGGCGCCGGGCGATGTCCTTGATTGCCGCCAATTGGCATGGAAACCCTGCAAAACGTCTTAAACTCATCGGTATTACAGGCACGAACGGTAAAACTTCAACCGCACACCTCATACATGCCATACTCAAGGCAAGTGGGCGAAAAACAGCACTCATCGGAACAGTCGGACACCGGTACACGAACACCCAAGGCGAAGAAGAAATACTCCCTGCTGCTCTCACAACTCCCGATGCGTTTGCACTTCACGCTCTTTTCAAGCAGTTCACTGAAGACAACGTAGAATATGTTACGATGGAAACCTCCTCACAAGGTTTAGCACTGCAGCGATTAGCAGGGCTCACCTTCGATACCGCCGTTTTTACCAACTTCACCCAGGACCATCTGGATTACCATCAGACGATGGAAGCGTATCTAAGGGCGAAACTGATGTTGTTCGAGCAACTCGATAAGAAAGGAGTTGCGATTTTAAACAGCGACTCACCGGTAGCAGAGCGCATTGTCGACGCTTGCTCTGGTTCGCGGTCTTTGGTGTACGGACGTGGTGAAAAAGCGGATCTATATGCCGAGGATATTGATTTTTCTCATCATCGCTTGGCATTTACAGCGGTTACACCAGAGGGGCGAATCCCTACTACGTTACGACTACTCGGAGAATATAACCTTTACAACGCCCTTGCTGCCCTTGCTGTTGGACTCCGTTACGATTGTCCAATTTCAGCAATTCAGGAGGGCCTTGCCCGTACCATAGTTCCCGGTCGGTTTGAACTTATTGATCAAGGACAAGATTTTGCTGTCATCGTTGACTATGCGCATACTCCTGATGGCTTAGGAAATGTACTGACTGCCGCCAAACGCGTCGCTGAACGTAATTTGATTTGTGTTTTCGGATGCGGTGGCGATAGGGATAACGGAAAGCGTCCTAAGATGGGAAATATCTCCACCCAAATTGCGGATTATACCGTGATTACTTCTGACAATCCGCGCACCGAAGACCCTGATGAAATCATCACACAAATTGTGTCAAATTTACCACATGACACCAAATATATGTGTATTCCAGAGAGACGAGACGCTATTCACCACGCAATCGCGATGGCAAAATCCGGTGATGTTGTTGTAATCGCCGGGAAAGGACACGAGGATTACCAAGAAATTAATGGCAAAAGATTTCCATTTGACGATAGGATCGTGGCTTCAGATTTTTTAACGATGCGCGTCTAAACTGCCGCTGCATTAAAATAAAAATGCAGATTTCCAACTGTTAAGCAACGTGCTTCAGGTCAGGAACAAGAAATTAAAAACACGGAAATTAACAACCTCAACATCTCATATCAGGTTGCTGGGGAGGGCGATGTAGTTTTCCTCCTGCACGGCTGGGGTGGGGAAGCTGCAAGTTTTCAACCGGTTTTTGATTGGCTCACACAATCTCATAAAGTCTATGCACTTGATTTACCGGGGTTCGGTAAGAGTCAGATTCCACCTACCGCGTGGAATACCTTCGACTATGCGCAGTTCGTTATAGCGTTTTTGGAAAAGTTTTGTATTCCAAAAGCTCACTTCATCGGTCACTCCTTTGGCGGTAGAGTTTCTATTATCGTCTCAGCGGAATACCCTGAAAAAGTCGATAAACTCATCTTGGTTGACAGCGCGGGCATCAAGCCGCGTCGAACCATAAAATACCATCTTCGCGTAGGTTTGGCAAAAATCGGTAAATTGCTTCGCCGATGCGGGAAATACGGTGTTCTCGTTGCAGACGCGATGTCCGCACGCGTCGGTTCCAAAGACTATCAGAATGCTGGAGATATGCGAGGCACGTTTGTTAAAGTCGTGAATCAAGACCTGCGCTCGCTTTTGCCTCGGATAACAGCTTCAACACTGTTAATTTGGGGTGAACACGACAAGGATACACCCGTGTCTTTCGGACAAATTATGGAAAAAGAAATACCTGACGCAGGATTAGTAGTCCTAAAGGAAGCGGGACATTTTTCGTACCTTGATAAGTTCCCACAGTTTTGCCGAATTGTCGCAAGTTTCCTGAAAATCGCAAATGCTTCGGACCAGCGACAGATATAATAACCCAAGTTGCTACTCATAAGCTTTTAGGTATGTAGAGACCGTTTTCAAGTCATTGAGGATCCGCTTTATGCACAGGAAACCAACGGTCTCCTATGCTACACAACTGGCAACTTGCGTTATAACATTGATAGAAAGTGCTTAAAGTCTGTAGAGTTGTAAAATGGTAGCGTTAGACGAACTTTCAAACTTCAGAACACTTCACAACTTTCTTTTCAAGGGAAATTAGAAAAGTGGAAATGATGAGTACTGTATTTTTTTATTTTCTGACGTTAACCTGTTTGGTAAGGGCTGTCGTCAGGACAACGCGTGGACTCCATATACTCCAACTCGATGGTTATAAAACGGGTCGGTACCTGAAGTGGATAGGTCAGCACCTGAAGAATTGTTTTGAAACGAAAGAGATTCTCGTTGTTGGTGGGATTCTCATCCTAACGGCGTTCTACCCCCACTATAATGATACGTGGCTGTTTCCAGTGCTGTGCGTGGCTTGGGGCGGATTTCAAATCTACATGAGCACGCGACGGCAAAAGGTTGAAGCAAAAAAGCCTCTCGTCTACACGGCACGAGCGAAACGGGTATTTGGGTTCTCAATCTGTTTACTCATTGGCATCGCGGCAACGCTGGTGCTAACAGCAAAGGCCAGTCCGTGGCGAATCGCAATCTTCCTCTTTAGCGAAGTAACCGTCATTAATTTAACAATTGCTAACCTCCTTATCTATCCGTTGGAACGTACGATAAATGGAGGGTACCTCCTCTCAGCAAAAAAACGAATCAAGACGTTCCAGCCCAAAGTTATCGGGATTACAGGAAGTTACGGCAAGACCAGTACCAAATATATTCTACATCAGATTTTGTCCGCAAAATTTAACACGTTGATGACACCTGATAGTTACAATACACCCATGGGCATCTGTAAGGTCATCCGTGGGGACCTTACCGCCGAGCATGAAATATTTATCGTTGAAATGGGTGCTTACAAACGTGGCGACATCCGAGAACTGTGTAACTTAGCATCCCCCCACATCGGCATTCTCACAGCCGTTGGACCTCAGCACTTAGAACGATTCAAAAGTATTGAGAATATTGCCAAAACGAAATATGAATTGATTGAGTCGCTCCCTCCAGGCGGACTCGCAGTCTTCAATTGCGATAATGAAATCTGCGCTGGACTTGCCGATAAACGGGAACATGGTGGGAACGCAGTGCGCCGATATGCGACAGAACCCTTTCCTGTAGCCTCGGCTTCCGAACGTGCTGAGTTAACTGCCACGAACATTCAACACACCGACGTGGGGCTCGCTTTCACAATACACACATCTATCGGTACAGCAGAAATTCGGACACAACTTTTGGGCAGACATAACGTATCCAACATCCTCGCTGCAACTGCAGTTGCAATAGAATGCGGAATGACACTTGAGGAAATTCAGATAGCAATCACTCAGGTTGCTCCCGTACCACACCGCTTGCAATTGACCTCCAGTGAAGGCAGCGTAACCATCATTGACGATAGTTTCAACTCGAATCCGATCGGCGCGAAAGCGGCACTTGAAGTCCTCACTGAGATCCAAGGGGGTAAAAAGGTATTAGTAACACCTGGGATGATAGAACTTGGCGAAAGGGAATACGAAGAAAATAAGCGTCTCGGAGAACACGCAGCCGATATCTGTGATTTGGTCATTTTAGTGGGACCCAAGCGGACTATCCCGATTTTAGACGGTTTGAAAGCCGCTCAATATCCAAACCAGCAAATCATTGTCGCACTCGACCTCGAAGAAGTCAAACAACACTTAGCAACACAGGTGCAAGCCGGCGATGTTGTCCTTTTTGAAAACGACCTTCCGGATAACTACAACGAGGAAAGAGTTGCCTCGTAACATCGGCTGCCAAACTTTGCTCTGTAACCATGTCCTCAAAGTCTTCCGAATTACCAGTTCGGCAATTGGAGTGGAGGCAAAAAAATGTCAAAATACAATGTAGCCCTTATATTTGGTGGATGCACACCTGAACACGAAGTTTCAATCGTAACAGCACACCAAGTCCGCATCGCTTTAGAGGAAAACCATCAGGTTATTCCTATCTATGTTACGAAAAATGGCGACTGGTTAACCGGCGATGCCCTTCGCGACTTGTCCACCTTTACTGATGGAAATTTACCACATCCATCCGACTTTGACAAAGTCAGCGTTGAATTTCATCCGAACCCACAATTTGTTGTTACCGCCAAACATTGGCTTGGTCAGAACGTTAGGAAAAGGACTGTTCTGCCGGTAGATGTCGTCTTCCCATCCATACACGGCATGCATGGCGAAGATGGAACGCTTCAAGGGTTACTTGAACTTATGAACCTGCCTTACGTCGGTGCGCGAGTCGTTGGTTCCGCTGTTGGCATGGATAAAGTCATGATGAAGGCGATTCTTAGAGACAACGGACTGCCAGTACTTCCCTATTTATGTTGGAACCATCATGATTCGGAGACACGCAGTGAGGAACTCATCAAACAGGTGGAAGCATTGCTTTCTTACCCATTGTTTGTTAAGCCTGCAATGAGCGGCTCAAGCATCGGGGTCAGCCATGTTAAAAATCAGGATGAACTTCGCACCGCTGCGGAAGTTGCGGGGCATTATTCACGCAGAATTCTGGTCGAAAAAGCGGTTGAGAATCCTCTCGAAATCAATTGCGCTGTAATGGGGATGGACGATCCAACCGCTTCTGTCTGTGAGCAACCTGTGACACAGGCAAATTTTCTCAGCTTCGACGATAAATACATCCATCAGAATCGAGAATCATCAGGAATGGCAGGGGCAGAGCGGAGAATTCCTGCACCCATTTCAGAAGAATTGACGTTACATATACAACATCTTGCGACACATACTTTTCGTGTCTTAGATTGTGCCGGTGTCGCGCGTATTGATTTTCTCGTAGATGCAAACGAGAACGTTTACGTGAATGAAATCAACACCATTCCTGGGTCATATAGTTACTACTTGTGGACGCACCAAGGCATTGAGTTTCCGCAACTTGTATCGGATCTCATCGATTTAGCATTTACAGCACATGCAGAGAAAAATGCGCTAACCTATACATACACGACGAACCTCCTAAGCCAAGCAGGCGCGAGTCTTGTCAAACTGAAGAAGAGTGATAAGTTAAATCTTTAAATTATGGATATTTGACTGTGCTCCATTACATTCCGCACAGGTTCACGCCAAGACCACACAGAGTCTTTACAGTCCTCGTGCCTTTGAAAAACCGTCGCGGAACGCAGTGGCGCGGCGAGAGTTTGGCCATAATTAAAAAATGTTTTATCATCTCCTATATGAGAATCTCGTTGAAGTTTTTTCGCCATTCAACATATTTCGCTACATCAGTATCCGAGCGATTTATGCAACGGCAACATCGCTGGTTATAGCACTTGTCTTGGGACCGTTCATGATAAATCGGTTCAAACAGCTTCAGATCGGCGAGCATATACGCGAAGAAGGACCAAGATCCCACCAGAGCAAAGCAGGAACTCCAACAATGGGAGGCGTGCTTATTATCATTTCTGTCCTGATATCGGTAGCGTTCTGGTCACGTTTAGATCAACCGTACATCTACTTGATGATTTTGACAATGCTCGGGTTCGGTGGACTCGGATTCTTAGATGACTACAGCAAATTGGTAAAACAACAATCCTTAGGACTTCGAGGTTGGCATAAGATTGGACTTCAAACAGTAGGAGCATTGGTGATTGCTACTTATCTTTATCAGTGGGGGCCTGCACACACTGGAGATCTCACAACACGGACATCGCTGGCACTTCCTTTCTTTAAAGATATTCACCCAAATTTAGGCATCCTGTTTATCCCTTTCGCAACACTAGTCATCGTTGGAACCTCCAATGCAGTCAATCTTACAGACGGGATGGATGGATTAGCAATTGGGTGTACCCTGTTTGTTGCGGGAACCTTAGGTATCGTCGGGTACATGACAAGCCACAGTGAGATTGCCGCGTACCTGAACATCTTTCACCTACCAGTAGGGGGAGAAGTTACTACAGTTTTCTGTGCAGCGTTAGTCGGGGCGGGATTGGGATTTCTATGGTATAATGGGCATCCTGCGCAAGTCTTTATGGGAGACACTGGCTCGCTGGCACTCGGTGCTACACTTGGAACGGTGGCGGTGCTTATAAAGCAGGAATTTCTACTCCTGATAGTCGGTGCCATTTTCGTTGTTGAAGCATTATCGGTTATCATCCAAGTTTGGTCATTCCGTACATTTGGCAAACGTGTATTCAAAATGTCTCCTATTCACTACCACTTCCTGCTCTCAGGGTGGAAGGAATCCAAAATTGTCATCCGATTTTGGATTGTCGGACTTATTTTGGTATTAATCGCTTTAAGCACACTGAAACTTCGGTGAGGAATAGCAGTCAGTCGTCAGCAGTTCAGTAGTTCGTGTGGCAGTGGCGGATGTTTTACTGCCACAAGTGAGTGCCTGAAAGCCGATAGCTGACACCCGACGACTATGATACAATTACAAGGAAAGCGGGTTACAGTTTTTGGCTTGAATCGAAGCGGGATCGCTGCTGCGAAATTATTATATTCGCGGGGGGCCGTTGTTACGCTTACAGACACGCGTTCTCGTGAAGCCCTCTCAGCAGAAATTGCTGCGCTCACTGACAGCAGGGATTCGAACACCCGTAATCCGTATCGAACATATTTTAGCGGACATCCTTTGGAATGCATTGCAGATGCAGATTTTATAGTGGTTTCCCCAGGTGTACCGCTTGACATTCCGATTTTGTGCGAGGCGCGGTCGAGAAACCTCCCAATTCTTGGAGAATTGGAGGTCGCCGCGAGCGTATGTCCGGCAACCATTGTCGCTATCACTGGAACGAAAGGTAAATCAACAACGACACTGCTCACGGCTGCTATACTAAAAGCCAGTGGTAGATTCCCAAACGTTCGTATTGCTGGCAACATCGGCGTGCCATTGGCAGCGGAGGTTCAATGCCTTACAAGTCGAGATATAGTTGTCGTTGAAGCAAGCAGTTTTCAGTTGGAAAGCACCGTGACCTTTCATCCAAAGATTAGCGTCGTGCTTAATTTATCACGTGACCACTTGGACAGACATGGAACAATGTCTGCCTATCGCGAGGCAAAACAGAAAATCTCCGCCAACCAGACAATTGGAGACTGGATAATTCTCAACGATTCAGAGGCATCTGTCAAAGATTTCGCAGCATCAACATCAGCCGAAGTGATCTATTTTACAGACAAAGGTCCTCCCGAAAATTTGTCGTTCTCAGGAACATTTAGAGAGGGGGCAGGACTTTTCGCGCAGCAAAATGGGATACGCGAGAAAATATGTGACATCGCGGACATTCCACTCCCAGGAACACACAATGTACAGAATGTCCTCGCCGCTATCGCTGTAGGGCAGATTTTTGGTATCACAGGGGCAGAAATTCGAGAAGGACTTCAACGCTTTGATGGGGCACATCCCGCTTTATCTCATGCTTTTGAATTGGTGCGGACCTTAGAGGGTGTCCGCTTCATAAACGATTCAAAAGCGACAAACGTGGCGGCGGTCAAAGCCGCCCTTGAATCGTTAGGAGACTCTCAAATTTTACTCATAATGGGAGGATACGACAAAGGTAATGATTACACACCGTTGCGTGAAGTCGTTCAAACTCAGGTGAAAGGCGCGGTAATGCTCGGAGAGCACACGCAACAGATTGAGAAGACTCTCGCCGATACCACGAAAATCATGAAAGCGGAAACAATGTCAGAAGCTGTGCAGATGGCACATAAACATGCATCACCAGGTGATGTTGTCTTGTTGTCCCCGGCAAATGCAAGTTTTGACATGTATTCCGATTACAAAGCAAGAGGGAACGATTTTAAAGAAGCAGTTGCCCTGCTCCAACCCAAAGGCACCGCTCGAGAACCAAAACAGCATGTCTGAGAAGTTTTTCTAATTATGGGCTCATGGACTGCCCCTTAGGGAGGGAACATCAAGGTTCAACCTTAAGTTTAAAAAAATCGCAAGGAAAATAAAAATGGCACGCAATTACCAAAGCTCTGCCCGTAGCAATAGGAACCGTAAATCCAAACCAAAATCTGGATTCAGATGGACAAACACGCGAGTCTATTCCGTTGCAGAGGACCAACAGAAACAGGTAGTAGAACCACCTCCCCCGCAAAGATCAGGAGGGATGGATAAAGGATTGATTGGTATTACGTTCTGCCTTATTGCGATAGGTATTCTGATGGTATACAGTGCAAGCCATCTTCTCTCTTCAAGACACTATGATGGTTATAGTTATCGCTATTTACAGATACACATCATTGCCTGTGGGATCGGTTTTGTTGGTATGTTCCTTGCTTCCTACCTACCTTACAGGTTCTATGCGAGGTTCGCAAACTTTTTCTTACTCCTCGCTTTCATAGGTTTATTGCTGGTTTTCGTCCCAGGTTTAGGTACAAGCGTACAAGGGGCAGAAGGTGGTAGATTTAAACGTTGGATCAATATAGGATTGCCCATCAATTTTCAACCCGTGGAATTTGCGAAAATAGCGTTGGTTATGCACGTCGCAAATTTCATAAGCCGCAATCCAGAACGTGTCAAGAGTTTTTTCAACGGCGTACTTCCGAACATCTTAATTGTAGGTATCGCTTTTGGTCTTGTGTACCTCCAACCCGATTTCGGTTCGGCGTTCTTACTCGTAGTAACCGTCTGTATCGTGCTATTTGTCGGCGGTATGCGTATCTGGCACGTGCTAACACTTGGCGGCACAGGCGGTGTTCTCCTCGGTTTGCTTATAGTGCGGGATTCATATAAACTAAAGCGGCTCATGGATTATCTGGCAATGTTGAAATCTCCTGATGCGACGAACTATCAGTTAACACGTTCATTGGACGCTCTCGAAAGTGGGGGACTCCTCGGTTTAGGAATCGATAGTAGCCTTCAGAAAATATCACGTCTTCCGTACCCACACACAGATTTTATTTTTGCAGTGTTAGGTGAAGAATTCGGATTTATCGGTACCGTGACTGTGACGTTTATCTTTATGCTTTTTATATGGCGAGGACTTCACATTGCCCGACATGCAAGCGACCTCTTCGCTTCTTTGCTCGCTACCGGAATGACGACACTCATCGGCCTCCAAGCATTCATTAACATTGGTGTTGCGACAGGTTTATTGCCAACAAAAGGGATCACATTGCCATTTATCAGTTACGGAGGTTCATCAATCGTGCTAAGTCTGGTGAGCGTCGGGATCCTTTTGAATATATCACGCAGCAGCAGTAAAAACATAGAATGACCTCAAACGAAATAAGGGGCTCGTTTGACGAGAGCCGATAAAGTTGAGAGCCAAAACACCACGTCTGAAACAAAACGGAATGGAACATGAAACCCCAAACCGATCTCATCGAACCACAAGGCACATTAAAAACATCCAAGTGTTACGATAGAAATTTATCAGAAAGCAACGACCGAAACGCATTGGCACTGCAACGGTGCTCGACACAGAAAAAAATCGTTATCGCGGGCGGGGGAACAGGCGGTCATATCTATCCCGCGATTGGTATTGCTCAAGCACTGCAGTGCTTAGATGCCAACGTGGATATTGCGTTCATTGGGGGTTCGAACAAGTTGGAATCAACGCTTGTTCCACAGCATGGGTTCCGGTTCTTGCCTATTTCGGTTGCTGGGTTTCCGCGTCGCCTCACTTTACAGTGGTTCCCAACGATTTGGAAGGTATTTCATGGACTGATTCAGTCATTGCGATATATGAAGGCGTTGAAACCAGATATCGTTATAGGAACGGGAGGATATGTTTCAGGTCCGGTACTGTTAGCCGGTCTCCTGTGCAAAATTCCGATTGCTATCCAAGAGCAGAATGCTTCTGTTGGCTTAACAAACGGTATATTGGCACGATGGGCAGATGTCGCCTATCTCGCTATGGAATCGACTCGTGAGCACAATTCGTTCCGACGAACCACACATATAGAGATAACAGGGAATCCTATTCGTCCTGCAATCGCGGCATTTCCGAGGTGTGAGGAAACCTACAGAAATTTCGGGTTGCATCCAGATCGGAAAACTATTTTTGTGATGGGTGGAAGCCAAGGTGCTCATGCTATCAATGAAGCGATTGTAGATGCCCTACCACACTTCATAGAATATGCCGATCAGATCCAGATAGTTCATCAAACAGGCGCGATGGAAGTGGGAAAGGTTCAAGACGCGTATGATCGGACACTCGCTTCGCATGAAGGATTCCTATACTGTGTCAAACCCTTCTTTGATACTGTTGAGGAAATTTATAGTATCGCAGACGTAATGGTGTGCAGAGCAGGAGGAATGACTGTTGCTGAGGTCACTGCATGTGGTATCCCTGCAATTTTCATACCCTTACCGTCGCAAACCGGAAACGATCAAGTATTAAACGCTCACACGGTTGCAGAAAAGGGAGCGGCTGTTGTACTTGAACACGGTACCTTCACAGTAGAGGTGTTGGTTAAAAACCTAACCAAAATCATCCTGGACAGAAATACGCATGAACGGATGGTAACCGCAAGTCAAGCACTCGGTAAACCAAATGCCAGCAATGACATTGCCGAGTCGATTCTTTCAAGAATCGTCCTCAGCAATCAGTGAGCGGTTAAAAGAGGACTGCTCCTTGTCTGCCTCAACCGCTCTTTCAATCGAACAGGACTTACGCAATTTTGACCATGGGACGTTTTGTGAAAAGGAAAACCCAAAAAACACAAATGTCTTTGTGGCACAACCTAACAGGTTATGCTACAAAAAAGCAGCATGCGTAAGTCCTATCGAATCTTAACGACTTTACTGCCTACGAATATGACAACTATTCTTCTGACTGCTATTAAAACCGTACAAGTTACAGAAAACTATCAACCGGATGGAAACTCCGCCTGTAATGGAAGGCGGTCAGAGGAGCCATCATTGAAAAGATGTTTGGAAAAACACGACATATCCATATCATTGGTATAGGAGGTGCCGGATTAAGCGGCATCACCGAGATTCTATTGGATCTTGGATTCCAGGTAACAGGCTCAGATATCCATAAGTCATATACCACGGAACATTTGCGTGGACGGGGAGCAACCATCTATTACGAGCATGCCGCATCACATATACAGGGTGCCGATGTCGTCGTTTTTTCCCCCGCTATTCCACCTGACAATCCAGAACTCCTCGCTGCAGAAACGCAGAAAATCCCAATTGTCAGGGGAGCGGAGATGTTGAACGAAATTACCCGAATGCGCTATAGTGTTGCTGTCAGCGGAACACACGGAAAGACAACCACAACAGCTATGACTTCAACAGTCCTTGCCAGTCTTGATCCGACGGTCATTGTCGGTGGGAAACTCATGAATGGCAGTCATGCTCGAAGTGGCAAAGGCGATGTTATGGTAGTTGAAGCAGATGAGGCATACGGCTCAATTGAGATGTTTTATCCGACTGTTGCTGTTGTTACGTCAGTTGATGCCGATCATTTGGATTATTACAATAGCGTTGATGAGATTGGTGAAACCTTCCTCAAATTCATCAATAAGGTCCCGTTTTACGGCACCGCGGTCCTCTGTTTAGATGCTGAGAATATTCAGAAGTTTATTCCGCGGATTGAGAAACGTTATATTACTTATGGGCTCGAAACGCGAGCGGATCTGGTTGCTGAAGGCATTACGGTGGAAGGCCCCACATCTCGTTACCGAGTTCGCAAAAATGGACACCTATATGGCGAAATTCACTTAAAAATGCCGGGCCGCCATAATATTTCTAATTCTTTGGCAGCAACAGCCGTTGGACTTGAACTTGAGATTCCGTTCGATCAAATTCAGGAGAGTCTTGAATCATTCCAGGGTGTACATCGCCGCTTTGAAATACTTGGCGAAGTGAATAACATCATTGTCGTTGACGATTATGCCCATAATCCAGCGAAGTTGAAAGCTGCATTGAGCGGTGCGCGCGACGGTTACAAGCGTCGTATCGTCGCTGTTTTTCAGCCACATCGCTACCAACGGGTCAGAGATTTAGCAGATGAGTTTTCTCGCTCTTTTTATCAGGCGGATGTCCTCATTGTCACCTCAATCTATAGTGCTGGTGAGGAACCTATTGAAAACGTCACGGCTGAAAAACTGGCAGAAGCGATACGATCACACGGACATCGCGATGTCTATTACGTACCTGACACAGATCAGATTCAGGACGTTCTGATAAAAATAACACAACCAGAAGATATTGTCATTACGCTTGGGGCAGGAGACATCAGTAAAGTAGGACACGAGTTCTTAAATAGACTTCAGGGGGAATAGTTATCATGCTTTGCAGTAAGAACAGTTTTCAGTTAAAAGAGGCTCTTGAGAGTCCTTATCCCTCTTGCAACTGCCGACTGATAACTGAAAATTCATGACAAAGTCTTCGTTCTTTGGTAAAAAGCGCAATGAGCATATACGGCAAACTTCAATGCCGGCGCGACGGCTTGGTAAACATCCGAACGCCAAAATATACATGTGGCGGCGTATCATTCTCGTCATCGCGCTTCTTGTTACTTTATCGTTCGCTGGAAAAATAGTCCTCGGTTTTTTTAGTGCTGAATACATTTCACTTGAACTTTCAGGGAATATACACTATAATGATATACAAAACTAGGATAAATTAGGCGAGAAGTTAGAAAATATCGGCACAGATTCCGAAGAACGGACAGCTGACTATTTGAAGGAGAACTTGAGTTACATTAAAGAGGTACATGTCGTTAAACACGTGATGAAGCGAATACTCACTATTGAAGTCACGGAACGTGAACCTTTTGCTCTCCTGGGGTTCGGTAATACCTCGCAGATTTCTCAATCGCATATATTCAGGGTACAGACATTAGGTGATAAACCATCCACTGCCAGTGCGTTTCCCAATAGTGATATTTCGTTTTTTCTCATAGATAGCGAAGGACATGTACTAAAAAATATAGAAGTTAAAGAAACAGATCAATGGAGATCCGAAGGGCTTGAAGAAATGGCGATACTCTCGGTAGTGAGCAATGAACTACCGAGAATTGGTACTGCCGTTCAGAGGAGCGAGGTTCAATTGGGATTAGAGATTTTAAAGACTGCCCTGCTTCAGGAACCAGGACTCGCGACACAAATACAGATTATCGACGCAAGTGATTTTCAAAAAATCAAGATACAGATTGACGCGCTACCTGTCCCTGTATGGATTGCTGGAGATGCGATCGAATCTGGGCTTCATCATACTGACTTGCTCTTAAAACAGCACAAAACTCGGATTCTTGAACTTATTGATGAGATCCCGAGTGTGAAAAAGTCGTATCTTGACGTAAGATACCAAGATACACTTTACTTCGGGGGTTATACTGAAGGCAAGTAGTGCTATCCTTATAACATCTATAGGGAATTTAGAATATCGGCTCTGCACCTGTTTAAGGTTCCCCATGACTCCTAAAGAAAAGGAGGTGAAAACATTTAAATGCCAAAACAAAATATCATCGCAGGACTTGATATCGGTTCGAGCAAAATTTCGGTAGTTGTTGGGAATACACCGCACGGAGGCACCGAAAAAATAGGAATTATCGGGGTTGGTCACGCGCCTTCCCAAGGCCTCCGCAGGGGAGTTGTTGTTGACATCAACCAAACAGCCGAGGCCATCCGTAAAGCCATTTCCAGTGCCGAATTGATGGCAGGCGTGAAAATAGACTCTGTCTGCGTCGGTATTTCCGGCGAGCATGTTATTGGGCAAACGTCCCATGGGGTTGTTTCCGTAGCAAATACTGAGATTTCGCAGGATGATGTTGACCGAGCAATGATAGCGGCAAAAGCAATCTCCATTCCCGCAGACAGGGAAATGTTGCATGTCATCCAACAGAATTTCGTCGTTGATGCCCAGAGTCGTATTCGGGAACCTATCGGCATGTCAGGAGCGCGTCTTGAAGCTTATGCCTATATTATTACAGGTGGCACAACGGCTATTCAGAATTTGCTCAATAGTATAGAGAAAGCAGGCGTGCCTATAGTTGAGACGCTTGTCGCTGCGCCCCTCGCGGCAATACAAGCTACCATCTCAAAGGATGAACGTGAAGTCGGCATCGCACTCGTTGATATTGGTGATGGAACAACTGAAATTATCATTTATAAAGAGGATTCTATCGAACATACAGCAGTCATCCCTGTTGGAGGCCAGCACATTACCAACGACATTGCGCAATACTTAAAAGTCACCCTTCCAGAAGCGGAGGAACTTAAACTGCACCGAGGTTGTGCTTGGACAGAATTAGTGGATTCCGATGATGTTAGATCTATCCCCGTCGCGAGCAATTCAACCCCACCGCGTTTCATCGACCGGATTGAGCTTGCTCAAATTATCGAGTACCGTATGGCTGAAATTTTGGACGCAATCAGTGACGAATTAGGTGATATTCCGCTTCCAGGTGGACTCGTGCTCACTGGTGGTACAGCCCTCATGGACGGCTTGCAAGAACTCGCTGAAGTTATACTTCAGTTGCGCGTCCAGATTGGATATCCGCGCGGCTTGCAAGGCTTGACCGATCGGGTGAACCATCCGATGTACTCGACAGGAATAGGACTCGCTCTTTACGGTGAAACGCTGCGGCGGTTAGAACATGAACACAAAGCACGTCATGGAGGGAACGCCTTTGGATCATTCCTGCAACGCATCAAAGAATGGTTTGGCTATTAAGCGTCTGTCGTATTACTTGATAGGACGAATCCACTTACGCCGAACTTGCTGTAATGTTTGACTTAACTCCGCTAATAGCGTATAATTTAATGTGAAAAGGGCATTCATAAGTTATTCAGGAACCTCGGTCTGGAGATTGAGGCTATAATGATAATATAAGTTGCTACGGACACAATTTTAGAGGTTCATCTGCTATTTTTCATTGGAAAACGTTCAGGATCCGCAATCTTTCGTAGCATAAGGGGACCGTCAGCCTGCGCCCGTAGATGCACAACCTTACAGGTTATGCTACAGAACTGGCAACTTGGGTTAATGATAGGAGGAATTAGGTTGCTGTGTCTTTGTTACAGTAACTGAAATCTAAGATGATAGAATTCGAACAGGAAGAATTTGAAAGTCTACGCGCAAGAATTAAAGTTATTGGGGTCGGTGGAGCAGGTGGAAACGCCGTGAAACGTATGATTGAGGCAGGACTTACCGGCATAGAATTTTATGCTGTCAATACTGACCAACAAGCACTCTTGACCTGCCTTGGTGCCACCCAAATCCAGATTGGTGTTAACACCACCGAAGGCTTAGGTTCCGGTGCAGATCCCGAGATTGGCAAAAAAGCCGCCGAAGAAAACAAAGAGGATCTTCAAATTATCGTAGAGAATGCAAATATGGTATTCATCACCGCTGGTATGGGAGGCGGTACTGGGACCGGTGCTGCACCGCTGATTGCTACACAAGCAAAAGAACGTGGAGCACTTACTATCGGTGTCGTGACCCGTCCTTTCAACTTTGAGGGACAACGCCGTTCTAACACCGCCGAAGAAGGACTTGAGAAACTCCGGGCAGCCGCTGATTCCGTAATTGTTGTACCAAACCAACGTCTCATCGACACGATGGACAGAAAACTTCCTATCCGAGAAGCATTTCGTCTGGGAGACCAGATTCTCTTACATGGTGTTAAAAGCATATCCGACATCGTCACTGAATCAGGTGAAATTAACGTTGACTTTGCCGATGTTGAATCTATTATGCGCAACGCAGGAAGCGCATTGATGGGCATGGGGCACGCGACGGGGGACAACCGCGCTGAAATCGCCGCACAGCAGGCGACCAATTCACCCCTACTTGAACAAACTAGTATTGCCGGTGCCGTCGGTATGATCGTGAACATTACCGCCCCTCCCGATTTCATGATGCACGAACTCGATGATGCTATGGGTGTCATTCAGGATACCGCCCCTGATGCCCAAATTATTTTCGGGCTTGTCTACAAAGATGAATTGGAAGTTGAAGATGAAGTGCTTGTAACTGTCATTGCAACAGGGTTCGATGGTGGTGGAGGGAATGCCTACATAGATGACAGAAACACCTCGGCACGACAGAATGACACAGCTCCCTATCAAAGGCAACCACAAGGTTTGCCACCAAGTTCCAGCAGGGCGCGGCGGAGTATAGGCAGAACGCGATCCGATAGAGCGAGGGTTCCTGGTCAGGGACGAAGGGCAAATGCCGAACCCTCCGTAGAAGAGGATAAGGCACCCCAAAACAATCAGCAGAAACCTGTCCGAGGAAGAGATCAAGACTCAGGGCAACGTCAAACAGATTGGGAAATTCCCGCTTTTCTGCGCGTTCAAAAAAGACCAAGAAACGATAAATAGGGGCTCCCTCTCACTGACTCCTATCATTTGTATTTTTTTTACTGTAACTCCTGATTTTCTGATTGAGATTCCTTGAAAACTAACGCCGTACCGCGTTTTGATAACAGGGCGCGGCGTGTCCCGTTTTTCATTTTTCGTTTGCAAACACAATTCTTCGCGCGGTCTCTCGCTCACGGGCATATTTCAAGTCAACTCCGCTATACCTGAGGCAAACAGTGAATTTACATCAACATTACCAACATTTGCGCAGTGAAGAACACGGTGCACATAACAATTTCAGAAAGCCCAATAGATTCGCGCTGGTCTACCCGAGCACGTATGCTCTTGGTATGTCAAGTCTCGGCGTTCAGGTTATGTACGCAACTCTCAACAGTCGAGCGGACACCGCTTGCGAACGCGTTTTTATTCCCGAACCTGGCTACCTTCGAAAACTCACCTCTCAAAAAAAGGCTCTTTTCTCGTTTGAGACGCAGACCGCCTTGAACCACTTTGACATCATCGGGTTTTCAGTCTCCTTTGAATCAGATTATGTGAACATTCCGCGCACGTTAGAGTTGGCGAACATACCACCGCTCGCTGAAGCGCGAACAGAATGGGATCCGCTCGTCATTGCTGGTGGGATTAATATCTCCTACAATCCAGAACCGATTGCCGACTTCGTTGATGTTTTTGTCATTGGTGAAGCCGAACTTGTTATCCATCAACTCATGGCACATTTCGACGAGTGGAAAAAATCTGGAGCACTGAAGAGCGAACTGCTTGAAACGCTCGCAACCGTTCCAGGGCTTTACGTGCCGAGTTTTTACGACGTAACTTACCGCGACGATGGTACGATAGATGCCATCTCCCCAAAGCCCAATGTACCGCCTCAGATCCGTGCAGGAGCTGTCCCAAAACTTGACGATGTCGAAACCTGCACGCACATCCACACACCCAATACAGAATTCGCGAATGCACATCTCATTGAAATTGTCCGTGGCTGCGGGAGACAGTGCCGTTTCTGTGTCGCAGATTATGCCCGTCGATGGCCGAGACACCGCTCTGTAGAGAGCACACTTGCACTTGCGGAACGTGCCCGCGGCATTACAGATAGAATCGGACTCGTCGGAGCCTCTATTTCTGACCATCCACAGATAGACGAAATCGCTACGGGTCTCGTCGAACATGGATTTCGTATCTCCTGCGCTTCACTCCGCGCTGAGACCGTTCGTACGCCGCTGCTCGACGCACTCGCAGACAGTGAACAAGGTACCATCACTATCGCCCCAGAGGTCGCGACTGAAGAACTTCAAAAGGTTGTCAATAAAGCTATTCCGCGTGAACGCCTTTACTATGTTTTTGAGGAAGCATTGAAAAGGGATATCCTCAACCTTCGCCTATACTTCCTCATTGGTGTCCCTCACGAAACACCAGCAGATGTGGAAGCCATTGTTGATATGGCAAAGGAGATGCGAACCATACTTCTCCCGCATGCCAAGCGAACGGGGAAAATAGCCCGAATTAGTTTTACCATCTCACCTATGGTGCCGAAACCACATACACCTTTCCAGTGGGTAGCGATGGAACCTCCGAAGACCATCTCTCGGAAACTTGATTTCCTGAAACGCGAAATTAATCAGCTTGGAAGCATAAAAGTTGGCTCCGCAAGTGCCAGACTCGCGCACCAAGAAGCCGTCTTTGCACGCGGGGATCGGCGACTTGGAAAAGTCATCCTTGAACTTGCGCAAGGTGTTCCATGGAACCAAGCCTTTCGCAAACACGAATTAGTCCCACATTTTTATGCGACACGTCAACGTCCACTGCACGAAGTCAATCCGTGGGATCATCTTGATCTCAACGTTAAACCGCAATTTTTACAACTTGAGTTCCACAAGCATGAAAAAGGTTTTACCACCAGTGAATGCGATACGGCTGTTTGTAAAAAGTGTGGTGCTTGCTAACACTGATAACCGACTGCTAACTGCTGGCAACTCTTAAGAAGGAGGAATTCACTGTGCGCAAATATGAAAAATTTATAGGCGGACTCGTCGCAATATGCATCCTATTCACCCTTACGACCCCTTTATATGCTGGGTTAGACGACAAATCCCTCGTCTTATACCTTTCCTTTGATGAAGGGAAGGGCGCGAAGGCCGCTGATGGCTCTGTCCATGGTCATGATGGCGAATTTGTCCAAAATCCCACATGGGTAGATGGACAGTTCGGCAAAGCATTGGAGTTTGATGGAACCAAGGGAGAACACGTCATCGTGCCTATCAACGATACCTTACAGCTCAGAGAACAATTCTCTGTTGCTTTTTGGGTGAAACGCGGGAAAGCCCAAATTCGGGACTGGAATTACATGGTGGCAGCCGGCTCCTTGAAATGGGCAACGATTTTTCAGAATGGTAGCAGCAAAACTTTTTTCTGGTCAACTTCTGGCGGTGCCTGGGCCCAGAAAGCCGTCAGCACCGATATCCAACCCGAAGACTGGGTGCACATGACAGTCACACATGATACCAAATCAAAAGTGGTCATCTATAATGATGGGAAAGAAGCGGGTGGTGGACCTAAACCGCCTCCGGTTGATGAAATTGACGGTTCTATTATGGTTGGAGCCCGCCATCCCGGTCAAGAGTTTTTTACCGGTGTGATTGACGAGGTGTATCTCTTTAATCGAATCATTACACAAGCAGAAATCGATGAGATTATAAATGGCGATTTCCTGCCAGTGGAACCCGCAGAGAAACTCGCAACGACATGGAGCAGCATTAAAACTGATCGCGATTAGAAATACGCTTGATAAGGGCGGAGCAAACGCCGCCCTTGCACCAATGGGAAAGCGTATGTTAAAATATCTCGCCATATTCATCCTTTGTAGTGTCTCTGCAAAAACCGCTTTATCCGATCCTTCACGAGCTGAAGAGCATTATAAGAGTGCCACTGCCTACCACCATCTCGGAGAATTCGAGCGAGCCATCTCCGAATACAGACAAGCCATCGCGCTTAACCCAAATTCCCCCGTTATCTACAACAGACTCGGTGTCGCATATTCCGAACTGAAGCAATACGATGCCGCACTCGATGCTTATCAGACGGCACTTGCGTTGTCTCCCATGACGACTGAGCTACACTATAATGTAGGACTGGTTCACCTTAAGCAAGGCGATCTCCCGCGTGCCCTTGGGGTATTCAAATATGCGATTACTCTCGACGCGGCGTGGGAAGCCCCCTATACAGCACTCGGTGAGGTCTACCTGAAGCAAGACAACCTTGGACAAGCCGCTCACGCCTATAAACAAGCCACACGTCTCAATCCAAATGGAAATTCGAGTGCCTTTTTGGGATTAGGTAAGGTCTATGCAAGGCAGGAACGTTGGGATGACGCAATCACCGCTGTTGAAAAGGCAATTGAAATCCAAGTAGATAACACTGAAGCACATTATCAACTTGCCCAAATTTATATCAAACGCGGCGAAAAGAAAAAAGCCGCCTCAGCGATGGCATTCTTCAAAGTCCTCCGTCAAACAGACCCACTTCTTCAAGAAGCCGAAATATGGGTGAAAAGACACCCCGATGACGCAAGAGGATATAACAATCTTGGTATTGTTTATCTCGCACGTCGTCGTTCTGAGGACGCAATTGCCAGTTACAAACGCGCCATTTCTCTCGCCCCTAATTTAGCCACAGCACACTACAATTTGGGACATGCCTATCATAAGCAAGGAAAAATGAATCTCGCTACCGCGGCTTACCAACAAGCACTCACCATCGACACCACACTTGCAATTGCGCATAATAATGTCGCTGTCTGCTATATAGAATCGGGGATAGATTTGGATCAAGCACTCTCCCATGCTCGAACCGCTGTTCGCCTTGCTCCGACTGAGGCGAATTATTGGGATACGCTTTCGCAAGTTTGTACCACGCTTGGGTTGGAACATGAGGCACAACACGCACGTGAAAAAGAAAAAAAATACACGAACGAACAATGAGACACTTCTGCTATATTATCTTCTTTTTTCTCTTGAGCGTACCTACTTCCGCAGAAGTCCAATTCGTTGACACGACTGCCATTGCAGGAATCACATTTCGGCATGTTGATGGCAGAACTGGGGAAAAATATCTCATCGAAACACTCGGTTCCGGCGCAGTTTTTTTGGATTTCGATGCGGACGGGGTACTGGATATTTATGTAGTGAACGCTACATACATCCCGCCACCAACGACCGAGAAAACCTCGCAAGTACATCCCCCACTTCCAGAAAATAAACTCTATCGAAACAACGGGAACGGCACTTTTACTGATATTACAGACAATGCGGGGGTTGGAGATACCGGCTATGGTGTCGGATGTGCAGCCGCCGATGTCAATAATGACGGTTATCCCGAAATTTATGTAACCAACTACGGACGCAACCGCCTTTATTACAACAACGGTGATGGTACTTTTACAGATGTGACGCAAATAGCCGGAGTTGGTGATGAACGCTGGGGAACAAGTTGTGCCTTTCTGGATTACGACTTAGATGGGGATGTTGATCTATACGTCGTCAATTACATGAAATTCTCTATTGCAGAGAACGAATGGTGGGAAACTCAGGGTATTAGAACATATTGCAGCCCTACAGATCAGATTGCCGGCAGCCACTTCGTAAGCGAGCCTGATATCCTTTATCGCAACAATGGAGACGGGACCTTCACAGATGTCACCGACACTGCGGGAATCTCACATCGTGCCCTCGGTCTCGCAGTCGCAGTCGGAGATTACGATAACAACGACTATCCAGACCTGCACATCGCCAACGATATGGAAGCAGACCTCTTTTACCACAACAACGGTGATGGCACCTTTACCGAAACTGCCGATTTCACCGGAACAGGATACGATGAAAACGGCTTCCCTGGCAGTGGTATGGGAAATGCATTCGGTGATTATAACAACGATGGTTATCTTGACCTCGTTGTCAGCAACGCCTCTGGACTGCCTGCGGTCCTCTATCGAAACGAAAACGCTGCGTTTTTTACCGATGTTTCTTTTCTCTCAGGAATTGGAACAGGGACACTCCCCTACTTTAAATGGGCGGTCGAATTTTTAGACTATGACAACGACGGCCTCCTTGACATCTTCGTCGCGAACGGACATCTGCAAGAGAACATCTCACTCTTTTCAGAGAGCACTTATCCGCAGACAGATTTGATTTTCCGCAACAGGCGTAGGCAGGACGGCACATATCATTTCATTGACGCGTCTACCGAGGTAGCCTTGGCAAAACTCCCCAAAAAAGTCAGCCGCGCCGCAGCGTTTGGTGATTATGACAATGATGGAGACATCGATATTTTTCTCAACAATTCCAATCAACATGCAACGCTCCTCCGAAATGAGGGCGGTAATAGCAACCACTGGTTGACAATCCAGCCCATCGGGACCCAAAGCAACACGTCCGGTATTGGCACAAAAATAGTTGTGAAAGTGCGGAATTTGTCTCTTACCAAAGAAGTCAGGAGCGGCGCGAGTTACCTTTCACAAAGCGACCTCCGTGTCCACTTTGGATTGGGAAAGAATTCAGTGGTGGAAGCCCTTGAAATTCACTGGCAGAGCGGACTTACAGAGCAGTTCTCCAATGTGAAGTCGAATCAATTTCTTCGTATTAAAGAGGGACAGGGGATAATCAACAAGTGAGAAATGAGACAGGAACAGGGGTTATAGGTTAACAAGCCAATTAACGAATGAGGCGACTTGATCGGGGTTTGTCAAGTTTGCCGCATTCTTGAGGGCTCCCTCCTCAAGTTGATTCCAGATTTCTTGTGCCATGTTATTGGCAATAACAGCTCCAATAAAAAAGAGATCAGGTGATAGGTTCTGATTGGCAAAAGCAGTCTTGATGCGTGTTAAGGCAGTTTGTGCTGTCTTCCAATGTTCATCTGCTCCCGCTGGATCTATCCCACCCTTCAATTCACCGAAAGCAATAAATCTCCCAGGAATTTTGTAGATCCCGGACTTTATCTCCTCTGGTGGACAGTCAAGCAAGCACATATCTATATTCTTTCTTATAAGTGGAATTGTGCGATTGTAAATCAGGGTTCGTGTTTCGTCGAGCTTTTTCCAACTCAGTGCTTTGAGATTCAATTCTATGTCCGTATTATCACTACTCCCTGTAATCCATGTGTCGCTTACAGCGTTAAGCCATTGATAAGTTGTTCCAGTTAACGTCAGGGCAGAAATGATGGCTCGGGTAACTTTTCTTTCTGCCAGTTTGCCTGCGATGTTCCGCATCGAACCACCTAACGAGTCCCCACGTGTCAACAGAAATCGATAAACCAATTCCTCAACAAAATTCGTGCCTGCTGGCTCTAAAAATTTCTCTATAAAGCCTTGAATAGCGGCTGTTTTATCAGTTTCTTCCGTGTGATGAGTCGCTTTCTCTGAAAATCCTGATGCAGTTAGTAATGCTGTTTGTATCCCTTCGATTTTCAGTAAGTCGTTAGGGCGTTCAGCAGACATTGCTGAAACTTTCAACGCACGCGCTTGCTCTACAACAGGGGTTGCTTGGCGACTCTTTTCTAGAGCTAATGCCACAAAACCAGCGCGAATTTCCTCAGGAGCCGTTACGAGATCCGCTTTCGTAGATAAGTGTCGAAGATATGACATCACCTTTTTCTCCAGACATATACACACTTCCGAAGTGGCACGCGCCCATACGTCCCCATTTGCTGGCTACTATTTCCCTTTTTCCCAGGCACAACCAAGATCTTCTCAACCTCAAAGCCGACGGATCGTGCAATATCGGACAAAATCATGTCTACAGAGATGCTTACGCCGGCATATCGGACATTGTCATTTACCATAAAGAGGCGGGCGTTTGGTTTTAAGACACGAGCGCATTCACCGATGATACACGCCATTTCAGAAAAATATCCACGAACCATTCGTGGAATGCCGTTGTTATTTAATGTACCCGCTGTTTTTTCGTGCTGGAGATAACTATTTATTGCCTGTAGCAACTTCTGTTGGTTAACTACTTCGATAAAAGATACCCACTGCGGGCAGATTTTCAGTAAATCCTTTTCGCGGTTTTCCACGGTGCAACTCAACATCTCTTGCCTCAAATGAGAGACCTCCGCTTGCGTCAACTCTAACATAGCGAGTTCAAGGGCATAAGTCCGAGTGTAATCGTAACGGTTGCAATAAGGAGGTGAAGTTATAACCGCGGCGTAAGCAGCCGTTTCAAGGGTCGGAAGAACTTCAAGACATGAGCCTTCAAACAACCGAATATCCTTCACAGACCGTTTGGCAGGGAAAAGCGTTACCGGCATCTGAACATCGCGGATATCCCATAAAACTTCTTTGAGCTTGGCGGTTATAGCAGTATCAAAAGCAAAAATTTCACCTTTATTAAAAACTTTTGTCCCCGGTCGTCGCTTACCGGAACGAGCGTCCCAGCGTAGGTACTGCCCATCTTTTTGAGTGTAACTAACGCTCTCTAAAACACATAGAAGTGCCAATCTTAAGATTGCTTGAATTTTCTCATTTTCCTGTTGAAGGGCCCCTCTGTACCGCTCAATCGCTTCTATCGTTTCTGGTGGATAAGCGTTCTCCGTAATCCGGATGGTGCTAAACGGAACCCTTTTTGGAGATTCCTTCCAAGGTAAGGAGGCTATCCAGTGTTCAAGTGTAACGATGTCATGAGATGTCAGTTCTCTTTCTGACAAGAGACGCGTACGGATAATCTCCTGACCTATAGGCAATAACTCTACACCATCAGCAGAAATTCCTTGGGAACTTGCGGCAAACAAGGTTGTACCTATTCCTGCAAATGGATCAAGCACCTTTCCTGATATTTTCCCCCCATAACTACAAAGAAAATACTCAACAAGCCCTGCTGAAAAGGCCTCTTTGTATTTGTACCAACTATAGGCAGGTTCACCTTTGTTTCCCTGAAAACTGACAACTTTCCGAGATAAAAATGGGGCTACCGAGAATTGGGTTTTAAAGTCTTTGGCGAGTTCAGTGTCCAGTGCAACGATTTGGTCGAGTAGTTCGGTAGTTTCTGGCTGAATTTCGTTTTTTTGAGATGTCATCAGGACCTTTACGTATCATCACCAGGGATCTCTGGCCAATTGTGATCCGGCGAATATCCTAAATCCTCTGCTGCCTGTCTCCACGCGAAACGGGAATCTGCACGACCCGCGACAGCGTTATAAGCACCATACTGCACCGTTTTAGTTTCAATTGCGCGTGCAACACACTGCGCAACATCTCTTGGATCTACGTAAACGAACCAAGGATCCTTCACAACTTCAGGGGCTGTCGGTCCCGGATTCTGTCCGTCTCCATCTATGACACCCGGACGGACATGGATAACATCCAACCCATGTGCTTGATGATACGCGGCACAGATCTGCTCGCCGAGATACTTCGCCAACGCATAGTACAGATCCCCAGGACCGAACTGGAAGTCATCGTCTACCTCGTAAGGTAACTTTGCGTTTGGGGCAGGAGGGCACGCCGAAATACTTGAGATATTAACCAATTTTTTCACACTTTGCTTTACACAGGCTTCTGCGACGTTCCATGTCCCTTTCACCATAACATCTGCAAACAGCGGAGCAGGCTTGTCAGATCTTCCCCGGACCAAAGCAACAAGATGGACGACGGCATCTTGATTTGCACACGCCGCTTGGATTTCAGCGGCATTTGTAACATCTGCCTTGATAAAAGTCGTGCCTGCAATCGCGCGATCCAGTTCAACAATGTCAGTTAGGGTAAGTTCATACTCACCACGCAACCGATCAATGATAAACTGTGCCAGATATCCATTCGCACCAGTAATCAGAATCTTCTCAATAGACATTAGTTTTATCCTTGAACGATTTAAGCGAAGGGCACTTCGGTTTCATAGAGTGTGCTGTTAAATCCAACAAGGAATATCCCTCCACTTTGCACTGTAGGCGCACGTAGGCTGCCGCTTCGTCCCATTACTGCTTTTAGGATTGATTCCTGTGTGTCTTCGGTCGGCACAAAGGTCTCCACGCGCCTCCCTTTCGCAACAACAATTCGTTCTGCACTGCCCATCAGATCCCACACGGCTGTTGCATCCATTTGTTCTTTTCTCGCATCAGTCCGGCTCTCTGGTTGTAAACTGTGTGTGTCAAGAAACTCTTGCACTTTTTTACACGACGTTCAACTATTCCGAAAATAAATCCAATCTATCATTTTTTTAATTCCTTACAGATCTTCCACATTGATAAATCTACCGGTGCCCCGGCTTTGGACTGCGGCATCAATTAGGGCGAGCGTCTCAACTGCATCAGCGAATGGTGATCGAATCAGCGTCCTATCCCCTGTTTCAATAGCACGCAACCATGCCCCGGATTTGTCCAAGCCGAGACTGTTTTCAGAGACTCCTGGTTCATCAACAACCTCACCGTTAAGGTATCCACGGATAACGTTATCTGTCATATACGCTTGTAGTCGCAAATGCGGTCCGACGACTTCAACCTCAAAACTAAATCCCTCTGTCCCACAGTGATTCATGTGTGTTCCGAAAACACCGTTATCCAATTGATAGGTCATCTGAATAGCGTTTTCCGCATCGAATTCAGTGCGTTCCAATGCCATATTCTTAGCAGCGAGTGCGTGTGCTTGCACGGGTTTCGGATTTCCTAACACAAAACGTGCACAATCTAATACATGCACCGCTTGTTCCGGCAAGGGACCGCCGCTTACCTCATATTGTAGAAACCAAGGCGACATTCGGAAACTAAGGTAATAATTAACGGTACACACTGTTCGCACGAGATGGACCGTTTCCGAGGCGATTAATGCCTTCAGCCGTTCATAGAGCGGATGATAACGGAGTTGGAACCCAACAGCGGCGATGATATCGGCTTTCTCAATACACGCGAGACACTTTCTACCTTCATCCATGTTCAAGGCGGGTGGTTTTTCAACCATTACAGGTATACCGCGGTCGCATGCCATCTGGATAGGTTCAAGACGGACAGGGGGTGGTGTCGTGATAACCACCCCGTCCATATCTACGTCGAAAAAAGCATCCAATTCGGTAGAGGCCTGTGCTGATTCGGCATGCGTTGCGAGTTCGTGCGCTGCTTCAAGCCTCACGTCATGAACGGCGACGACACGCGCCCCGTAATTGACCACCGCCCCGTGGTGATGCCTTCCCATATTGCCAGCACCAATGATGCCTATTGCTAACGGTTTTTGATGGTTCATTGTATTTTGAGATGCCCCCACGTCACCGCGAGTTTGCCTTGCGGTTCAACGGGTATCGGATCAAAGTCAGGTGTAACGACAACGATATTATCGTATTGCGCGTGTTCACCAGCTCTGTCTCCGCCGGACATTCGGAAACCGATTTTTCCTTCGGAGTGTGCACTTTGTGAATCTGTCCATTCGCTCACAAGCGTCAGTTCACCTATCCCACCGCCGACCGGTCCGATATACACTTTGAAATCGTGCTGCCGCACTTCAAACTTGACACGATACCAGACATCCTGCTCTCGATCTACACCATCAGCAAACGCCCCGGGCTCCGCTGCCCATCCACCGTTGACTCTTCGGTGCCATCGGATGTGCTGAGGTGTATGTCCGGAACCCGCTGTTGAGATTTGGTGCATGTAGATGTTCTCGCCATCTGTTCCGTGGAAAACAAAACCTGTAAGTCCGGCATCCATGGTTTTGAAATCGGCATAATAGTCAAAATCTTCGGGAAAATCATCGACACTCAGTCCGACACCGCCTCCCCAAACGTCAAGCACTTTGTCACCAAGCACATCATGCCCATCGGCGTTGTCGACAATCAACCATGTTCCTTGCGGTGCCCATCTGGAGTCGTCAATGTTACCGCTCTCAAAATCGTCATCAAAGAGAACTTCAGCAGTAACAGTGCCAACGCATAGAATCATCATCGAAAAGATTATGTATCGCATCTTTTCCTTTCTTCCTTTTTTATTTTGAGGTTCTTTACCTCAGTTTATGTGCACCGCGGTGTAGGAGGTTATTTGAACATCCAGAAAATATGCGCGTGGGAAATAGGAAGCACAACCCCACACTTTAGGGTGTGGGTGCCTCGACACGTGCCCATCGCATTTTTCTTTCCTACTTGTAGGATCGCACTTATCCTCCATAGGTGCGACTCTGTTCGCTCCTATAAAATCGCATCCACAGTCAACGGGATTACTCTGTTTTAACCTCTGCCCACGTTGTCGTCAGCTTCCCCTGTGGCTCAACATCCATTGGGTCCCTGCCGCCATAGATTTCTATTTCATCAACGCGAGCACCACCATTAGTGCGAATATGAAGGCGCAACCACCGTGCTTCTACATCTTTGAAGGTAAACTCAGTAGTTTCACTAATTGGGTCTCCCTTATGGGTGTAGACCTTTTTCCATGTATTCGCATCGGAGTTTGGATCCGCTTTGGAGGTCGCGACAAGGATATCAAAATCAGCAGTTGTCCTATCGAGGAACCCCTGTGAATGATCGCTACCGAAGTAGATGCGGTTCACATTGGCAACATCACCTATATCAATCTGCGCCCAACCCGGTATTGCTCCGATGATCCAACTCCGGCAGTTATTGTAAAAACCGTCATTGAGATATTCTATACAGTGTCTGCGAGGACACCATCCCTCCAACTGCGTGGAGGCTTCCGCTTTCGCATCCTTGAGGAGTGCCAAATTGGGTTCCTTGTCCCGAACCGTTGGTACAAATTCGGGTCCCGGTTTTCCTCCGGCATCACAGGCATCCGTTGCCTCTTTTTTGTTCTGTTCCTTAAACTCGTAACGCCCGAACTTTTCAGGGCCCTGAGCTTCGTCATGGACCGCAAAGACAGCAAACGTGCTTACCAGCATGGCTACTATCACAAGCCACCAATACTTTGTCCATCTCATTGTAGATTCCTCCGTTTTCGAGGTAGTCTTTACCATCATATTACCACAAGCAAAAAATTGTTTCAAGAAAACGGTATTCAATTAAAAAAGTATCTACGCGCTAAAATAGATATAACCCGAATTGCTACCTTGTAGCATAGGCTGTTAGCCTGTGCATATATGCGTAAGAGTAAGATAACCCAAGTTGCCATCTTTGTAGCATAACTTGTTAGGGTGTGCAGCTTCAGACGCGGGAGACCAACAGTGGACGCTACGAAAGACTGTGGATTCTGAAAGTTTTTCACTGAAACATAGCAGATGCATCTCTGAAATTGTGTCCGTAGCGACTTGGGTTATAAATACTCTTAACAGTGTCCGAAAACTCTTGACTTTTTTTTTTCCTGATGCTATCTTAAAATTGTGTTAGTTGTTTAGAAATTCCCAATTTTTGTTGACCCCTATAAAAGTGTCGCTTATAATTTGACCTTAGGAGATCGAATCTTGAAACAGCGTCCTATTTTTTGGTTACTCCCTCTCACCTTGATATGTGTTTCGGCAATTTGCGATGCCCGAGAGTTGGTGTTGCATCTCTCTTTCGATGTGTTAGATGGAAAAGTTGCAAAGGATCGTTCGGAATTTGGTAATGATGCAACCTTCAAAGGTTCTCCAAAGCTCATTGAAGGTGTTTTTGGAAAAGCATTGGAGTTCGACGGTAAAACCTCCGGACAAATTCCCGATCACGCAAGCCTTGATATTGTCGATGGAATTACCATCGAATTCTGGGCGATTGTGAAAGGTGGCGAGGCAATCCAGAGTGGTGTTGAAAAAGGAGTCGCTTGGGTTTCTGGTTTGTATAATCTTGCAGCTCTTTACAACGGCGGAACAATCCTTCAGTTTTTTGACTTACCAGATGCCTGTAACGATGAGAATATCGGCCCCAGTATTCAGGATGACGAGTGGCATTTTCTCGCAGGAACGTGGGATGGAAAAACAATTCAGCTCTACATCGACGGCGAACTGGAAGCAGAAATGGCGTGTAAAGGTGAACTAAAGCCGAACAATGATCCGCTCTTTATCGGCGCACGCGGCGGAAGTGGACGTTTTCTCACTGGTGCCTTAGATGAAATCAAAATGTACAACTACGCCTTAACCGAGGCAGAGCTGCTCAAGGATATGGAAGAGCCTGTCACGTTGGATGTCAACGTACAGGATAAATTGGCTACTGTCTGGGCACGCCTCAAAACCAATTAATCAGCACAACATAGGAGGTTTGATGAAAGCGACACGTTATCTTTGGGCGCAGTCTACAAGCCAAAATGTGCTTTATAAAAGTCCAACGTTTTTTCTTTTATTCCTGACTCTCATCGGCTGCGCGCTTCCCTTCAGTCAGAATCTAACCCCTGAAGAACAGGTCGCGGTCGTCACAACCGACAAAGGCACATTTGTGCTTGAGTTCTACCCTGATGCTGCCCCTGTGGCAGTGGATAACTTCATCAAGTTAATTAACCAGAAGTTTTACGATGGCTTAACATTTCATCGGAAAGTTGATGCACCCGGTTTGAATATTATTCAGGACGGGTGTCCAAAAGGCGATGGAACAGGTGGTCCCGGCTGGACTGTTGTTGACGAGTACACAAACCCGAACCAACGCCCCCATGTCAGAGGCACAGTGGCAATGGCTCGGACACCCGCGCCGAACTCATCCGGGAGCCAATTCTACATCTGCTTGAAACCCCAACCCCATCTTGACGGAGACTACACCACTTTCGGTGGTGTAATTCAAGGGATAGATGTCGTCGATCAGTTATCAATGGGCGATGTCATGACAAAAATCCGATTGGAGGCGAAGTCAAAATATGTTAAGGCAACAGCAGAATAAGCAACATCGGCAGTTCGCATCCGCAGCACTCTTTATTTTAGCGACATTCTTCGTTACCTTCCTGTTGAGTTGCGCACAGGAAGATCAGTCGGCACCTGTTCCGCGAGCGCGTCGCGCCGGCACAGGCACCGCAGCAACCCAAGCGAAACCTCAGATTGACCCAGCAGCGGTCGTCGCTGTCATTGAAACGGCAAAAGGCACCATAGAATTTGAATTTCTCGCAGCCGAAGCACCAGAGACTTCCAAGAATTTCATCAAAAACGCGCGGGTGATGTATTACAAAGGTGAGAAATTCAATCGCGCAGAGGAACTCCTCATCCAAGCAGGTTCTAAACTTGCCGCTGGAGATACGCTCCCCATTGAGAACGGTTCGCAAGAGATGTCGCGAGGCGTTGTCGCTATGGCGAAAGAGGAAGGGACAAGCGTTTCCTATGCATCCGAATTCTTTATCTGTCGAGGGGACGCTATCCTCGATAGTGATTACACCATTTTCGGAAACGTCACCAGCGGAATGGATGTGGTTGACAATATCATGGTCGATGACGTAATTACGAACATCACCATCCGAGACAAGTAACAGCAATCAGCAGTCAGTAGTCAGTGATCAGGCAGAAGAAGAAACCGCTGCTAAACGAAAACCTCTTAAACTGATGGCTGATTGCCGACTGCCAATATGGAGGGATATATGGCATTAACAGTTATTCGCACGGCTCGTCCAAGTCCGGTTTGGCAGGAAAGTTACGTGCGTGTGGAAAAAGGACAACGACTTATTATTGATGCGGAAGGCGCATGGTCACCGGATTTACAAAATCGGACCGGGTGGTGCGGTGCGGACGGTGTCCCCAAGACCCCAGGCTCCAGCGATTACCTGCTTGCCGGCACGAATATCGGTGCTCTCATTGCTAAGATTGGCAGCGTCGTTTTCGCAGTTGGTTCACGGTACGACAATCCTGCCCCCGCCGATGGCGTTATTTTCCTCGCAATGAACGAAAGCCCAAACAACAACAACCAAGCAGGAAGCTTACTCGCACAAATCATTATCTTTGATGACGAATAGGAGAACTTCTCCTACAAATATTTGCTGCCTATACCGGGCGAATCGGAATCAGGAGTAATATATGGAAGAAAACACGGCTCAGGCGGAAAGTCAAGAAATTCCTCCTGTTGATTTTATTAGTTACCTTGCCAATCTCGTAGAAACAGGGCGGCTCTACTTAGAGGGAATCCCGAACCCCGAAACGGACGAGGTCGTTACAAACCTTCCGCTCGTGAAACATATTATTGATACTATTGAGATGCTTGAGCAAAAGACTCAAGGCAATCTCACTGCTCCAGAAGCCAACTTCTTATCAAATACCCTCTATGAACTTAGAATGGGCTACGTCCGTGCTGTCAACAGGTACGAAACAGCCGCACAGGAAGAAAAATCAACTGAGGATATAGAAGAGGAGACACCCACTGAAAACACTGAAGTCCCCTCTTAATTGAAGGGGCAGTAATTATCGAGATACGCGACCCACCATACACACCTCAACACTGTCTTTTTTCATGAATTATCTGCCATAAATCGGGTTAACTCCGGTAAACGCTCGAGGAGAATCGTTTATGGAATTTTATCATGGCACAACGTTAAACAGTGCGAGAGGGATTATTGAAAACGGGTTCCGTCCCCGTGGTGGAGCCGTTTGGTTCACAAATAATCGGAATTACGCTAAAAATCGCGCTGATCATAAGGCACGTCGGAAAAATGGTCGTCCCGTCATCATCAAAACTGAGTTGGATGTTGAAAAACTACGCACGCATCTCAGTCCGGGCCAAATTCAAGTACGAGGTGGTATTATAGCCGTTAACGAACATCTGTCTGTTCAACTGCTCCAGTCTAACCTCTTTGAGCTGCTCGCGTGTCCGGTAGCACTTGCACAATGGATCAACCACCAATTGGGGCTCTACTCCCACAACGGAGTGAGTCAAAGCCATTGGGGTGTCGTGCGGTTGGCACACTGGATGAATAACCGAATGCAATCGGGAACTGGAAACCGCATCGACCGGCAAGAGTTTTTTACAAAGGGCAAACAATGGTTGCCCACGTGCTTTGATAAAATTCCGTTTAGTCCCGAAGTACTACCTATTCAGCACCTTCAGAATGACACGATTGCAGTTCGCGTGCTGCACCCAGACTCGCGGGAAAAACCAGTCCAGCCGGTGAAGGTTGATGTACATTACACGAAGGCAATAGCCGATATTTCTGATCCGACTCCGAAACGACGGGTACGGGGACTTCAATCCCTCGAAAAAATCGGAACTGAGGACTTGTTCGATTGGTGTGTACTGCACCTTGAAGACGAATCAGTGGATGTGATATGCAACGCATTGCGAATCATGCAACGGTGTGATGAAGGATACATAGCCCCTATTCTGGGGTATGCCGAATCTAAAAATAAACGTATCCGTGCCAGTGCGCTCGCGGCACTCGCAAAGCATGCTTCGGATGATGCTGAACGCTGGTTTGAACGAGGACTCAAAGACTCCGAGGCGTGCGTCCGTATGGAAGTGGCAAGGCTTTTACCGATGCTTAACAGAATTGAGTACCAGACGCTCTTCGACATCGCACGACACGACCCAAATCCTGCTGTCAAACGTAGTGCGAAAAAACGGTATGGGAATTAACACGAAAAGAGGGAATGAATTACCAACGCAAGATCGTTATTGCCTTTATACTGCTTGTCAGTTTGATCGTGACAGGGACCATTGGTTACTTACTCCTTGAAAGAGATAATCCCAATGGGGAGTGGCAACTTCTCGATGCAATCTACATGACTGTCATCACACTAACAACTGTCGGTTACGAGAACATGGGAATGAGCGATGCCGGACGAATTTTCACTCTGTTTCTGCTCATTGGTGGGTTTGGGGTATTCACCTATAGCATCACAATCGCCACTGCATTCCTCATTGAAGGGCAACTACAAAGTTTTTTCCGACAACAAAAAATGATTCGAACTGTCGATAAATTATCAAACCACTATATTATCTGTGGACTGGGTGATACCGGCGTACATGTACTTGACGAGATGCTAAAGGCAGAAGTAGATTTTGTCGGCATTGAATTTGATGAAGAACGGCTCATCCATCTCTCTGACACACGAGACTTTCTATACCTCCAAGGTGATGCAACCGATGACGAATTGCTCATGCGGGCGGGGATTGAGCGAGCCAAAGGGCTCGTCACATGTCTCAGCCGCGACCAAGATAACCTTTTTGTTGTGATCTCCGCAAGAAAAATCAATCCAGGGATCAGGATAGCCTCTAAAGCCGTTGAAGATAATTCCCCTGGAAAACTCATCACCGCAGGTGCGGATGAGGTCGTTCTACCCGACCATATCGGTGGACTCCGCCTCGCATCCGGCATCCTCCAACCACAGCTCGTGGGGTTCTTAGAAAATATCACCCAAAATCAAGACGGTGCTCAGTTCACTGAATCCATTATTCAAGAAGATTCCGAGCTGGACGGGATCTTGCTCAAAGCCGCCAGCATCCACGAACAAACCGGATTAGTTGTCATCGCAATCCATGATAACGACGGGACGTTCCTCTATAATCCCCCCGGGGATAGGAAAATTGAAGCCGGTGATGCCTTGTTAGTAATAGCCAACCAAAAGCAGTTACAAACACTGCACAAACTTACCGGAGATTCAATATAGTGGAAAAGCGTTGACCTGTTATCTTCCTAGTGATATAATAGTGTCAGACTTTACTGGAGGCGGTTGAATATTGCCGCTGTAAAATACACTCACAAAACACAATATCGCAAAAGATTTTTAAATTATTCAGGACTTCCGCAATTTTGACGATAACACGGTCTCTGATCAGGCGAACCGACAAAAAACATACACGGTTCCCTGACACAACCTAACAGGTTCTGCTACAAAAGAGCAGCATGCGTAAGTCCTATTATTGCACAAATCGGAAGGAAATATACGTATGCTCGCAACGGTCCTAAGCAGTGCAATGCTGGGAATTGATGCTTACATCGTGAAAGTAGAGGTAGATGTTGCCGGTGGAATGCCGTCTTTCAGCACTGTTGGCTTACCGGACAGTGCCATCAAAGAGAGTCGGGATCGGGTCACCGCAGCCATTAAGAACTCCGGTTTCTACTTCCCACCTACCAGAATCACGGCAAATTTAGCACCTGCGGATATCCGAAAAGCGGGATCAGCGTTTGACCTTCCCATCGCAATCGGGGTTATGGCAGCCACCAATCAGGTGGATCTCTCAAGGCTCGAAAACGCGATACTTTTAGGCGAACTCGCACTTGATGGAAGCATTCGCGGCATACAAGGCGCACTCCCTATCGCCATCGCTGCAAAAGAGAACGGTATCCAAGACCTCATCTTACCTGCTGAAAACGCAAAAGAGGCAGCGATTGTGGAAGGTGTAAACGTCTACTCAGTCGCAAGCTTAACAGAGGCTGCTGCATTTCTCAACTCGGACAAAGAGATCACACCAGAACCACATACACTCAGCACTAACGGACACCCCGAACATTCTGAAGCACATCTTGACCTACTCGACGTGAAAGGACAGGAACATGTGAAGCGCGCCATCGAAGTCGCCGCTGCAGGTGGACATAACCTCATCATGATAGGGCCGCCCGGTTCTGGAAAAACCATGATAGCGAAGCGAATCCCGTCGCTTCTGCCGAAACTATCTATGGATGAATCTTTAGAAACAACGAAAATCCAAAGTATCAGAGGTGTCTTGCCAAGCGATACACCTCTGATCGTGACGCGTCCATACCGCTCTCCACACCATACCATCTCTGACGCAGGCTTAATAGGCGGCGGAACAGTACCGCGTCCCGGTGAAGTGAGTCTTGCGCATAACGGTGTGCTCTTTTTAGATGAACTCCCCGAATTCCGGCGAAACGTTCTTGAAGTCATGCGGCAACCACTTGAAGACCGGCAAGTGACCATCTCTCGCGCATCGGCATCCCTCACTTATCCCGCGAATTTCATGCTCGTCGCTGCCATGAACCCTTGTCCTTGTGGGTTTTTCAGTGACCCCACCAGAGATTGCAAATGCTCACCCAATCATATCCAGAACTACGTCTCCCGTATCTCTGGCCCGCTCTTAGATAGAATCGATATCCAAGTTGAAGTACCCGCCGTGAAATACGCAGAACTCGCTAACGAAACAACCGGTGAACCCTCCGCAGATGTCCAAAAACGGGTTGAAAAGGCACGTCACATTCAACAGCAACGTTTTGCAGATACAGTCATACACGCCAATGCAAATATGGAATCTAAACAGATACGAGAATATTGTAAGATTGATTCCCAAGCACAGGAACTCCTCCGGATCGCAATTAACCAGTTAGGACTGAGTGCCCGCGCCTACGATCGGATTTTGAAGGTAGCACGCACCATTGCCGATTTAGACAGAAATCCACATATAGAGGCAGTTCATGTCTCTGAAGCTATACAATATCGGAGTCTCGACCGAAGTTTTTGGAAGAAGTAACCTTAGTAAAGAAAGGGTTTCTTAAGCTAATGAAAAGAGGGAAAAATGCAACCTAATTTTATTATCTTCCTAACTGACGACCAAGGGTACGGGGATCTGTCCTGCATGGGCGCGACTGATTTCAAAACGCCACACCTTGATAGAATGGCGACAGAAGGAGCACGGTTCACGGACTGGTATTCAAATTCACCCGTTTGTTCTCCTTCGCGCGCAGCATTACTGACAGGACGGTACCCATGCCATGCCGGAGTCCGCTCTATTTTAGCAGGGCATCGCACGGCGACAGGGTTACCGCCTTCTGTTCCTTCGCTTGCAACAGTGCTGAAGGAGCAAGGTTATTACACGGCGATGTCTGGAAAATGGCATCTCGGACTCGCAGAGGGTTCACGTCCGGAACACCATGGATTCGACGATTGGTTCGGATTTATGGCAGGATGCATTGATTTCTTCTCACACATCTTCTATTGGGGTTTAGGACAGCCTGGCATTGACCAGACACATGATCTCTGGGAAAACGGTGAAGAGACCTACCGCAACGGTGAATATTTCACAGAACTTATCACTGAATATGCCATCAGATATATCCGAAAGTCTATCGAACTCGACAAACCTTTTTTCCTGTATGTCCCTTACAACGCGCCCCACTATCCGATGCACGCACCCAAAAAATACGTAGATCGGTTCCCAAACTTACCGTGGGACAGACAGATTATGGCAGCGATGCTCAGTGCGGTTGACGACAGCGTCGGCGAAATTTTTGCCGAACTTGAAAGACTCGGACTCGCAGAAAACACCTTCTCCTATTTTCAGAGTGACAACGGGCCGTCGCGTGAAACACGAAATTGGTTAGATGGTACACAGGACCCGTATTACGGCGGCACTGCGGGCAAACTGAAAGGACATAAATTCAGTCTCTATGAAGGCGGCATCCGTTCACCCGGAATCATGAACTGGCCCCAGCAAATCCCAGCAGGACAGGTAATCAATGAGATCGGTGCAGCAATGGATATATTCCCGACCTTCCTCGCCGCAGCAGGCGGAGATCCTTCTGCCCACGAACTTGATGGGATCGATGTCCTACCTATGGTGACAAACGGCGAATCCACTCCACATAGAGAAATCTATTGGGAGATGGGTAAGCAAACTGCCGTGCGTCGTGATAATTGGAAATTGGTGCTTAACGGTCAATTAGTAGAGGGTGCACCTCCAGAAGACGATGTGCACCTCGCAGACCTCAACACCGATATGGGTGAAACGCAGAACCTTAAAGATGAACATCCAGAACTCACGGCTGAATTGACAGAAACAGCCCAAGCATGGCGTGAAGGCATCGAAACGCATTGGGATACCGAATGGGTCAATCCGAGCGGTACAACCGGTTACGTCAAGGAGCGGTAGAGTGCTAAGCGATATCCAAGATGCCTATGGGCACCTCCTTTTAGATTATCATAACGGGCAAGATAACGTCGAAATCGTGGAGAGAGAAGACGGGTTCATTGATACCAGCCAACTGGGACCTTCGAACTATTTTGCCGAATATGAGGCCTGGGCTGAACACCAAAGGCTTGCAATAGAGCAGGCTACAGGACGGGTCTTGGATATCGGTTGTGGAGCAGGACGGCACTGCCTCTATCTTCAAGAACAGGGGTATGATGTCTTAGGAACGGACATCTCGCCGTTAGCCATCCAGACATGTCAAAGCCGTGGGCTTAAAAATGCTCGTGTTACACCTGCGACGCAGTTGAGTTCCAAAATCGGCACCTTTGACACGATTCTCATGATGGGACATAATTTCGGGCTCATTGGAAGCTACAAAAGGGCAAAATGGCTCTTGAGACGCTTCGCTGCTATGACAACAGATACCGCGAAAATTATCGCTGAGACGCTGGATCCTTACGAGACGACAAATCCAATTCACCTTGCTTATCATCAATTCAATCAAGACAGAGGACGGATGAGCGGTCAGTTGAAATTACGCATCCGATACAAACAATACGCGACCCCGTGGTTCGATTACCTGTTTGTTTCAAAGGCGGAGATTGAAGACATCCTGGACGGAACAGCGTGGCGAGTTGAACGCTACATTGACGCAGCCAACACACCGACTTATGTCGCGATTTTATCTAAACAGATGTAGTCCTGATTATAAGAATGGTGGTAGGCGCGTCGCTGACGAGGCGGAAAATCTTGCCTGTCAAGAACATCTATATGAGTGAGATTGGAAGCCTCGCTGAAAGACGAGATATGTCATGACACTTTTTAAATTTGCCTTTATCACGGATACACATCTGTACCTAAACGCGCCACAGAACTTCGCAAGCGGACTCCAACAGCAAAAAAATAGTCTTGCGCTCTATAAAAAATTAGTTGAACAATTGAACGCGTTTGAACCTGCCTTCGTCATCCATGGCGGAGATATTGTGTGTGGTGGTCAAAGTTTCGGCATGTCCGCGGAAGAATACGAAGCCGCACTTGATAGGGCACAACAACTCGGGCAACATATAAACGCCCCCTGCTATTACATCCCAGGCAACCATGATCTGCATCCGGAAACCGGTTCCAAAGATGATTATTTGGCACGTTTCAGCACCAACGGCATGGGCTCCATCAGTTTTGTGCACGAAAATATCCGGTTTATCCTCCTCGATTCGCAGGAGGTTCCCGAAGACCTTACACACGGATATATCAGCACTAATCAACTGGCATGGGCAGAGCGCGAATTGAAAAGAACACGTGATTACGACCAAGAGGTTTTCATTTTTTCGCATCAACTTCCGTTCCCCAACGTTGAGTTCCAAGGAGTTGGTTCAAGAGTTGCAAACTCCGCAGAGGTGCTCGAAATTACGGCACCTTTTGAGAGACAAATTTTGGCGTTTTTTTGCGGACATTTGCATCTCAATCGTGTCTTCAGAGAACAAGGTATGCTGTGTGTCGTCTCCGCTGGTATTATCTGTTATCCGATGATGTGGCGACAGGTCCTGGTATACCCCGATAGAGTCGACGTGAAGTCCGTGGCGGTTGATTTACCGGATGTCCTCGCTGAATCAGAAGCAGTCAATCCAGATAACAATCTTTACCTCATAGGTAGAGATCGGGATCTAAATTTCAGTATCCCAAGGAATTTGGAATCTCCTCCCAACGAGGCATGAACTGTATCCCGCTCAACGAACAATTTTTTTCTCGTTACTATAAGTAGACGCAACCGCCCTAAGGACCTCCTTAACCGACAATGGACAAGCATTCTTCTGACTAGTAAAAAATGATTGAAGTTCAAAATATCACCAAAAACTACGGACCCTTCCAAGCACTCAAGGATATCTCCTTCCAAGTAGACAAGGGACAAATCGTCGGTTTCCTCGGTCCTAACGGGGCAGGAAAAACAACGACAATGCGCATCCTTACCTGCTTTATGCCGGCAAGTAGCGGACGCGTTACCGTCGCAGGCTATGACGTTTTCAAAGAGTCGAGAGAGGTTCGGAAACGTATCGGTTACCTCCCTGAAAACGTTCCGCTTTATCCGGAGATGACGGTGACGAAGTATCTGATGTACATGGCAAAGATCCGTAGTGTACCGCGTAACAATATCAAAGGTCAACTTGATAACACCATTGAGGCATGCGGGCTCACTGAACGCCGACACCAGATCATCGGACAACTATCGCGCGGTTTCCGACAACGGGTCGGCTTAGCACAAGCACTCATCCACGAGCCAGATGTCTTAATTCTCGATGAACCCACCTCTGGATTAGATCCACGGCAGATTGTCGAAATTCGAGAATTGATCAAAGCACTCGGCAAGGAACGGACTATTTTGTTCAGCACCCATATCTTACCCGAAGCCAGTCTCACATGCGAAAGGTTGATTATCATCAGTCGGGGTAAAATTACAGGCGATGTTCTATTGAAAGATGGACGGGCTGTCCCCAGACAAAGCAATGAATCTACCAGTAACACAGAGGGTTTGCAAGCTGCCTCCTCAATTCTCGCACTTGAGGTAGCAGATGCACCCGCAGACGATATATCAGCCGCACTCAACGACATACCAAATGTAATACAAGTTGAGCAGATCGATACCGATACAGGTGACACGGCGACGTTTCACCTTCACTATACATTGGCAACCGACATTCGTTCGGAAGTGGCAGCAACTATCGTTAAAAATGGGTGGCGACTGCTTGAGATGCACACGACTGAAATGTCACTTGAGGAGTTGTTTCTGTCCTTGACAGTATAGGGTGTGTTCTTTGCTATGACCCCGGTTCATCTCATCCGTTGAAAACGTCAGTCATGCGTTTAATAACATTTTGACTATCAAAATTTCCGAGACTAAAACCTCACTTTTTAAAGTGGGGTGCTATGACCTGACACATCAAGTGGTAACTTCAACTGCTCGCGGACCGATCTCCGCACTGCATCACAGATCTGCATCGCATGGGCGGTATCATTGGCAGTCGCGAATTTTCCCGGATAACGACTGTCAACTGCATGTTCAGATAGTTTGGAAAAATCCACCTGCCATGCGCGCCAAGCTGGAATAGTTGGAACAGTCAAACTCAACAATTCTTTTAAATCGTGTGTCCTCGGAAAAGGGATATTTGCCTCTTGAAGCCAAGCTTTTAGATACTTTTTAACACATTGCTGAGCGAGGAAACATATAACATCATGTACTGGAACTTGTCCGTGCTGAGATTGCTGTGCCACAGTATAATCGCCTTCAGCCTTTAGCACCCATTCCAATGTCAACGGATTCATATCGCGCTGTTCCTTTTTTGGCGGTTTCAAGAAAAAATTGGGTGTTTCATAGAGCACTTCGCCTTTTTCGGTGATCTCGCGGAGAAACCAGTCGTTATGAAAAAGGCGATAGGCGATTTCTTCAGGTGAATGCACCAACAAGTGAATTTTAAAACGTTCGGGGATGCGCTCACGTATCTCTACCTCCTGATGGCGCGCCTCTGATTCTGGTATAGACATCACCACCAACAAATCAACATCAGAGCACTCTGTAGGTGTCCCGTACGCATAAGAGCCGAAAAGAATAACCTGCAAAGGGACGAATTCCCGCACGATGTCATCACATGTCGATTGAATGTCTTGTCGTGTTACCATGTTCGCATCCTTTTCTGTCTAGGTAAGTCCGTCACAGGGCTAGTGCTGTTAAAGAAATGCACCGCGAATGGACGTGAAACCTATAGTGTTAATTATGCCATAACTCTATCGCTCCTGCAAGTAGAACCTTGGGGGTTAGATACAACTGTGTGTATGGGCACGCAGGCTCTATCAGCCGTTCCGAAAAACCTTGATTTCTAAATGCATCTATCGTATAATCTGTGCTACAGAATCACCTTAACAGGGAGACACAATCAGAAAAAAAAGAACAATTATGAGACTTGTTACCTTTCAAACCAAAATGACAGATACCACTCCAAAACTTGGCGCGTGGATTGATGGCGACCAAATTGTGGGTATCACCGCAGTTGCCCCAGATATGTCCCAATTCTTTGAGCAGAATTGCATTGCCGAGGCACAAGGGTACATTGAGCGTACAGATCTATCCGATGTTGCTCTTCCCGTTTCTGATGTGCAACTCCTCGCGCCGTTTCAATGTCCTGCAAGCCTGCGGGATTTTGGTGTATTCAAAACCCACATGGATGCTGCCGCGCGGATCACCGGTAAAGAGATATCGCCTGAATGGTTCAAACTCCCTAACTATTACCGCGGCAGCACGAGTCCATCCTCTATTACTGGACACGAAGCCGTTGTCACGTGGCCCAACTACACCCAAAAACTCGATTTTGAATTGGAGTGGGGGGTCTATATCAGCAAAACTGGGAAAAACATCTCCATAGCAGAAGCCTCCGAGTACATCGCCGGTTATACCATTTACAACGACATCAGTGCCCGGGATATTCAATTTCGGCACATGACCATGGCACTCGGTCCCGCGAAAGGAAAAGACTTTGACAACAGCAATATTATGGGACCTTGTCTTGTTACACCAGATGAAATCGGAGATCCGTACAACCTCCGAATGATCGCAAGAGTCAACGGTGAAGTCTGGGCAGACGGCAATACTTCGGATATGTATTATTCGTTTGAAGAAATGATTTCGTTCGTTTCACAATCAGAGACGCTCTACCCCGGAGAGTTTTTAGGCTCCGGCACCGTCGGAAAAGGGTGTGGATGGGAACTCGACCGCTGGATTCAACCGGGGGATGTGATTGAACTTGAGATAGAAAACATCGGCGTTCTCAGCAACCAGATCGGCGAACCCGAAGTGAACCCCGCGGGATGGACAGAAAAAGGTCTCTAAAAGTATGCGACTTAAAAACAAGGTAGCCGTCACTACAGGTGCCGCATCCGGCATCGGAAAAGCCACAGCGATCCTTTTCGCTGAACACGGCGCGAAGGTAGTCGTCGCCGACATAGATGAACACGGCGCGAATCAAACTGTTTCCACCATCCAAGATGCGGGCAACGAAGCGATCTATGTCCAAACCGATGTAACAACTTCAGCCGACACCGAGCGTATGGTGCAGGAGACCCTTAACACCTACGAAAAACTTGATATCTTGATCAGCAGTGCCGGAATCGCGATGCGACTCCCTGTCGCCGATTTGCCAGAAGAAGATTGGCATCGTTGTTTAGATGTCAACCTCACTGGTGTCTATCTCTGTGCCAAAGCCGCGATTCCTGCCATGCTGAAAAATGGGGGCGGCTCCATTATCAATCTGTCCTCTATCTATGGCCTCGTCGGTGCGGACGTTCGCGCCGCGTACGTAGCTTCTAAAGGCGGTGTAACAAATCTTACCCGCGGGATGGCACTCGATTACGCAGAGGATAATATCCGCGTTAACTGCATCTGTCCAGGCTTCGTTGAAACGCCATTAGTCGCAGGGGTCGTCAAAACGCCAACGGAATATCGGAATCTCGCAGATAGACACCCGATGCGGCGGCTCGCTCAACCCGAAGAGATCGCCTACGGTGCACTATATCTCGCCTCCGACGAGTCTGCCTTCGTTACAGGCATCGCCTTACCGATTGACGGCGGCTATACCGCAGGGTAAGAGTGTGTAATCGCACAACCATCTTCCTGTGCTATGTCATTATAAGGACTTAGAAACGCCGTGAGAAAATTTTCCTTATTTGCCTTCCTCATTCTGCTACTCAACAGCGCATACTTGTTCAGCTTCGGCGAACCTACGCTCTTTTATATCTTCAACGTCCTATTCCACGTCGGACTCGGTGTTATTCTCATAATTCCATTCGGTATTTACGTCTACCGACATTTAGGGCGCAGCTTGCAAGCCCATATTCAGAAGAAGCACATCTCGATGCTCGGACAAATCGGGATAATCGGGATAGTTGTTGGCATCGTCAGTGGCGGCTATCTGATGATTGTAGGCGCGACAACTCCGTATCGGTGGCTACTCATTACCCATATTGTCAGCGTAAGCGCGGGGAGTATTCTCTTCTGCATTCACCTATTAAGGGACAAAGAACTGTTCACGCCCCTATTAAAAAAAATTAGCATCTGCGCATTGGCTGCTGTTTTACTTTTCCCGATAGCCGCGAAACTTATACAACACTATCTGCCGAATGAAACATACCTCGTTGAAAACCCTGCGCTACCTCCTACGAGTATGTACGAGGAAGGTGGCGGTACAACCGGGCACTTCTTTCCTGCATCCGTCGAAACAGAGACAGGCTCGCTGATTCCAACCGATTTCTTTCTTACATCGGAGACTTGTGCGACCAAGGGGTGCCATCCAGATATCTATCGGCAGTGGAACGAATCTGCCCACCACTTTTCTTCTTTCAATAACCAGTGGTATCGCAAGTCAATTATCTATATGCAAGAGGTCAACGGTATCCAACCCTCCAAATGGTGCGGCGGATGCCACGACCCCGCAATCCTACTCAACGGTGTCATGGACAGACCCATTCGTGAAAACCTCCATACACCTGCCGCGCAAGCCGGACTTGCCTGTACGGCATGCCACTCCATTGAAAAAGTCAAGGATACGATGGGCAACAGTGGATATGTAATTAAATACCCACCGCTTCACGACATCGCTGCCAGCGACAATCCGGTTATCCGCAATCTACATAACTACCTTATTCGGCTGGATCCGGAGCCTCACAAAAAGAGTTTCCTCAAACCGTTTCATCGTGGAAACACTGCAGAGTTCTGCTCCACCTGTCATAAAGCACATCTCGACGAACCAGTTAACAATTTTCGATGGATACGAGGCTTCAACGACTATGACCAGTGGCAGAAAAGTGGAGTCTCCCACCAAGGTGCGCTGTCCTTCTACTATCCCGAAACGGCGAAAAAGTGTGTTGATTGCCACATGCCACTCGTTGACTCCACAGATGCAGGAAATATAAATGGTAAGGTACACAACCACCGATTCCCTGCCGCGAACACAGCACTCCCTTTTGTCAACCAACATCCGGATCAACTCAAAGCCGTGACAGAATTTTTGCAGAATGACGTAATAACGTTGGATCTCTTTGCAGACGGCACACCGATCCCACCTGACGGTACTGAAGTCGTCCGAGGTGATAACACACGGATTGATGTCGTCGTACGCACACGAGGCGTTGGTCACCGTTTCCCGACTGGTACGATTGACGCGTTCGACATCTGGCTAGAAGTGAAAGCCACCGACGAAAACGGAAAAATCGTCTTCTGGAACGGTAGGATCGCCGCGCCTCATGGAAACGGACCTGTTGATCCAAGTGCGCATTTTTACCGCTCTTATATGCTTGATGCACACGGAAACCAAATTAATAAACGAAACGTTTGGGCAGCTCGAACTGTCCTCTATTCAAACACAATCCCTCCGGGGGCTGCCGATACTGTGCGCTACCGGCTTGAAATTCCATCTGATACTGGAGAGGAATTGACCTTAGAGGCGAAGCTTAACTATCGTAAGTTCAACTGGTGGCACACACAATGGGCGTATGCGGGTGCCCGCGACCCAGAAGACACTGATTTTCAGGTGGATAAAGGCTACGATGATGGCAGGTGGGTCTGGACAGGTGATACCTCAGATGTCGCCGGGAAAATCAAGGCAATTCCGAACCTACCGATTACGACAATGGCATCCGTGAAAGCCATGTTTCACGTGAAGGATACCGCCATACGCAAGGAAATCTCACCTATTGTCACGAATGCACGTGAACGTTGGAACGACTACGGTATTGGGCTTCTGCTGCAAGGCGATCTGAAAGCCGCACAAATTGCGTTCTCGAAGGTAACTGAAATCGAACCTGAATACCTCGATGGGTGGGTGAACATTGCACGGTGCCGAATTGAGGAAGGGAACATGCAGGGTGCCGAAACTGTGCTTGAAAAAGCGTTTGAAATTCAGCGGACGTTACCTCCTGAAAATCCACACCGCGCGAAGGTTCACTACTTTTACGCGCTCATTCAGGAGGCAGCTGGCAATTACGACACAGCAATTGAACACCTCCAACTCGCTGCAGCGCAATTTCCGCGCGATACCCGTGTCCGAAATAAACTCGGACGTATGCACTTCCTCAAACGCAACTATGAAACCGCTTTATCTGAGTTCCAAAAGACCCTTACGGTTGACCCAGAAGATCTGGATGCACACTACAACATGATGCGCTGCTATCGCGCCCTCAAGAATCCCTCTCTTGCTGCAAAATCGCAGAAACTCTACCTTCGTTTTAAGGCGGATGAGTCCGTCGATGCCATCACCGGAATCCCGCGCCGCGCAGACCCAAACGTTAACCGCGAACGCCAACGTATCCATGAACACACCAACAGTTATGAACTGTTACCGAACCCCTGAATACCAGCCTTAAACGAAAACCCGTGACACCCAATACAATGCGTTGATGCGAAGAGACAGGACAATTAAAATTGAAGGGTCGGTTGTGAGGTATTCAGATCGTAACCCGCTTCTTTTAAAAACATCTTAAGTGTTCCGAGTCTATGGGTTTCTTCTAATTGAATCTCGATAGCCTCAAGGAGATTTTTTCCTGCTTCTTCAACGCTCCTCCCACAACTCACAACATCTAATTCTGGACAATAAGCAGTATACATATTGCCCTCCTTCCAAATTTCTTCCGTTATCACTAAATTTTTCATGCAGACTCCATATTGACAGCGTTAGGCTTATTTCGAGCATCGGTGAAGTATAGACGAAAAATATAGTATATCCTATTTTGTGCGCCCGAGTCAAGAAATTTTGATGGAAGCAGTATATGTTTTGTAGAGACTGTTATTCGGTTACGCTCCCACAGTCTAATAGATTACCAACAGTTATGACTCCCTATTCTACCCTTGAATATAAACACTCGGCGGAGGTAATTGTTGACTTCTTTGCCACAATTCCTGTAATCGAGGGGCCCGTTTAATCTGGACACTTCGCGCCGACAGAACACTACTGAGTCGGTGGACCAAACGAGTTTGAACTCGTGGTTGGCAATCAGCAAATTTTCGGATTGAAACCCCACATTGGTTCATGGGATGAAAATCCGCCCTCGTTAATGAGACCAAACTTTTAAAAAAAGTTGACTTTCCTATCAAAATGTGACATAATATTAATGAGTTGCTAATTTGTAGCATAACCTGTTAGGTTGTGCCCCTTAGGATGTAGACTGACAGTCTACGCTACAAACTCTTGCCAATCAGGAACCCATTTCAATGAAAAGAGGCACTCTGCCAGTTTCCTAAAATCGGATAGTAGCAGCTTGAGTTAGAATTATTATCAATTTTCCAAAACCGAGCGAAGGTGAAGGTCATGCTGGACAGATACATCGATCTTAATAGAACCAAAACGGCGTTACCAACCACCCACTCTTATTACCTACGCCGTTTCTGCTGTTCAGACAGTATTAACAAGACACTTGCCCCCCCCCACTTTACATACAGTAAGTAATTTCTTCGCAAGATCGTCCTGGCAGATGCTGCCATGCTGTTTTCTTGTGCTCGGGCTCCTTTCCATTTCGAATAATGGATCGGGTCCGAGCTATTTTTTTAATCAAGACCTATCTATGTTCCTACCCTTTATCCCTTCTCAAGTTCTGATTGTTATGAAAGGAAAAGACACAATTGAATAAGCCAATACTCGTTATACTTTTCCCCCTACTTGTTCTGTTTTCCGTATCCGTGTCCGCGCAAACAGGATTTTATAAGTTGCCGGCGGGGAAGATGGGGATCGGCCTGGGGTACCAACGCTACATTCCCCCAAAGCGTACGGAGGCCCCCTTCCGTTTTTATGCACAGACGCTATTAGGTAATCTCGATTATGCGTTCAACAACGATTTAAAAATATCGTTTTTGCCAGGGGTCTCTTTTTTTCAAGCGAACACCCAAATTCCCTACGAGATAGCCCCAAGTCCCTCTGTCGATATTCGACTCCTGAATGTCAATGATATGAATATGACAGGCTTGAAGTTTTTTATTCTCGGTGGTTTCCGAACCCAATATATGAATATTGTTCGGACCGGGGACTTGCCGCTGCATTCCATAAATATGACTCTCCGAGGCGGCGCAGGCTTGTTACATATTCTCGAGACCGGCTATGAGTGGCGGCTCAAGCCTTTTCTGGGTATATTCTATACGCAAGCATGGAACAACGTCTCAACAACTCAGAAAGTGCACGTGAATACAGCACAGAATTTTTTCACCAGTGAAACAGGGTTAGAAATTGAGTTGTCACCCACGATAAGTGCGATCGGGAGTGTTGAATTCTCTTTTGAAAGCTCGGAATTGCTCTATCGCTTTGGATTAAACTTCCATCAGGCACCCACTTTCAAAATACAGAATGAAGTAACACCACAAATCCGCAGAACTGACACGCCTTCTTCACCCCTTGCCACCAGATTAGCCGGTATTGACTTTGAAGTTGAATCTGGAGTCACAGTTCCCGAGTACAAATTCAGAGTAGAGCCGATCTATCCAATCATTGCAAAGAATGCAAAGATAGAGGGTGAGGTTGTTTTAGAAGCAACTATCAATGAACACGGCATCCCGTTAGACATTGTAGCACTTACCAACCTAGAATTCGGACTTGAAGAAGCAGCAATTGAAGCCTTGAAGGAGACAACTTTCTATCCTGCTATAAAGGATGGAAGGTTAATCTCGAAACGCGGTACCCTACGCTATAAGTTCACGCTAAGAAATACCCATTAATAGGAGATTCTCTATGTCCTACAAAACCCTATTTGTTATGTGTCTACTGGTGTTTTATGTTATCGGATGCTCGACGGACAACACGGATAACGAATCTATATTCCCCGTACCCCCAACAATCCCTGAGGAAACAGAAGAAGCAACGCCTCCTGCAATTGACAATACGGTGGTGGACCCACTTATTCCACAACCTATTGTAGAGGAACCAGTTGTAGAAGAGCTGGAACTAGAGGTTGAGAAGGAAGAAGCAATAGAAGAGGTGGATCAGGAACCGGCAGAAGAACCGGAGGCACCAAAAGATAATGTTCACCCAAAACTCGTAGATAGTACTGTAAGGCATGGCGATGTAGGTATAGTTTTAGACACCGACAGATTTATTTTTACTTTTGATGAGAATATCGATTCTGCGATTATAAGTCTCATAGACATTACACAAGGAAAAGGCACCAATATGGAATGGGAACATTTTATACGCGGCACACAAGTTGTACTTTTAACAGTTGAAGACAGTTTGGAGTTAAGGCCAGGGAGAGCGTATACGATAAAAATTACAGTAGCAGACGAAGAACGTAACTGGCATCCGGACGGTATCATCACTTTTGTAACACAAATGAAGGAATAGGATGTAATACATGTTAAGAAAAACTAGCACATTGTTGGTAATTTTGCTTTTCGTTTTAATGCCAACAGCTAGCTATGCTGCTTCTTTCACTGTTCGAGTTATCTATTTTTTACCCATCGACACATCTGCTGCTCCAAACGTAGATGCAAAGATAGACAGGTTGGTAAAATCAGCACAGAAATTCTTTGCGAATGAGATGGAACGCCATGGGTATGGACGGAAAACTTTCACCTTGGAAACGAACGCGAAAGGCAAGATTGTCGTGCACCACGTCAAGGGTAGATTCAGCCGGGCATACTATCAAACCATCAACCAAACTAAATCCGAACTCCCAAAACAATTTGTTAATCAGAACAATATTTCGCTTATTCTTCTTGAAGGTAACCAGTTTCATGAACTTCTTGAAAATAAGTTTTGTGGTAAAGGTGGAGATTGGATTAACGGGGTAACTTTCTATAGCGGAACCGCACTTGTCCCAGCATCTGGACCTTGTTTCAACGCCTCCGTTATCGCTCACGAACTGGGGCACACCTTTGGATTGAGACATAATTTTGAGAATCATAGGTATTTAATGGGGACAGGAAGTGACTTACTGGCACCTTGCGAAGCAGAATGGTTAAATGAGCATCATTATTTCAATAAGACAAAAATACTGAATAACGCACCTAAGGTTACGCGCAGGTATGAACCACAAGCAGAAGTAAATAATAAGATACGGCTTAAAGTTGTCTTAGAAGACCCAGATGGTTTATATCATGTCCATTTTTATGTAACAGACAATTTAGAATTGATCGGATATCAATCTCTAAATGGAGAAAGGGATACAGCTGAAGTTGTTGTCCATAGGTCAAAATTAAGGAACTATAAAGAACTCTATCTACAGCCTATGGACTTAAACGGCAATTATTATATCTACAATATTCCAATACGCTCTCTACCCGATAGCATCGACCCTGAACCCATAGTTAGAGAGAAATCTCCGCCGCAAATGCCTGATTTCTCTTACTTAAAGAATATAGATGTAGATGGCAATGGGCTTGTTAATGTCGCAGATTTAGATATAGTTATTTCAAACTTAGGGAAAAATATTAAGGAAGATGCAGATACGAACCCGGATGTAAACCGAGACGGTATTGTAACCCAAACTGATGTTGATTTGATTATTAAACAGTTAAATGCAGCAGCAGCTCCTACCGCTCCTAAAGTACCAAAACAGACTCAACTGCTACCCAACTATCCAAATCCGTTCAACCCGGAGACGTGGATTCCGTACCAACTCGCGGCACCCACCAACGTCAGGGTGCATATCTACGAGGCGAGTGGGACATTAGTGCGGTCATTAACGCCCGGACATCAGCCCGCGGGCATCTATCAACACCGGAGTCGTGCCATCTATTGGGATGGAAAGAATGCAATGGGTGAGTCTGTTGCGAGTGGAGTCTATTTCTACACCCTCACCGCAGGCGATTTCACGGGCACACGGAAAATGCTCATTCGGAAATAGTATCAAATGACCATAGGAAGATAAAAATGTTTGGCATATCTCAAGACAAAATACGTTTACTCCTATTTTTCGGACTCCTTTCTGCTACGACTCAGGTTATTGCCGCTCCCGAGATGTCCGCCCAACGGGGTATGAAAATCACCATCCGCACTGAAGATGGTACAGAACTTCCTCTCTACAAAGACTCCTACGCCCTCGTCATTGGAAATGGAGACTATTCAGCAAAGAACGGATGGAATCCGATCTCGAGTGCTGTGAATGATGTCAAAGATGTTGCAGAAGTGCTTGCGCGGCACGGATTCAACGTGACTCTGAAAGTTAACGTAACGAAGGCAGAATTTAATAAGGCTTTTTCGGAGTTCATTTATAAATCTGGCAAAGATAAAGACAATAGACTCCTATTTTACTACGCTGGCCACGGATACACAACCAAATCGGCAATTGGTGAGGACCTCGGCTATCTAGTGATGTTAGATACACCACACCCAGAGAACGAAGCCGAGTTTGACTCCTACAGCATTGATACGGTCAAATTCATTGCAGACTCAAAAAAAATCCATGCTAAACATGTGTTGTTTATGTTTGATAACTGTTTCTCATCAACGAGTCTCAATCTGCAGAACCAAGATATACCCTTACCTATCACGGAGCAGATTAGAAACCCTGTCCGTCAATTCATCACAGCCGGTCGAGCCGACGAATCCAGGTCAGGCAGGAGTGTGTTTAAGAAGGCGTTCCTGAATCTGCTGGAAGGGCGTGTTAAGGAACCACTGCCGGACGGTTATCTCACTGGAACTGAGTTAACGGATTATCTATACAGGACGGTCCCCGCGTTACCTGAAGGACAACACCCCCAACACGGGAAAATCCTTGATCCGCAACTCAACACGGGAGATTTTGTGTTCGTGCTCCCGCAAAGCAAACATCAGGTGAGAAACACCGTTGAATTGGAGACTATGGCGACGCTGTGGATAACCAGCGTTCCTGATGGTGCGACAGTCTACATTGAGAGCGTTGCTATTGGCACGACCCCACTTCAGGATTATCAGATCGATACAGGTATCCGCCTTGAAAAATCAGTGAATGTGGGATTAGAACTCTCAGGTTACAAAAGCCGTGTTCAGAAAGTTATCCTACAGGGTGGGCAACAGTTTTCCTGGGAAGCGTTCATGGAACAGAGTGCAGAACACTCTGCACCGCTAAAACCAGACCCCAATCTCCCGCAACCTGAAATTATAGATGATGTTCAACTTGAAGATGAGGAAGTACGCCTGGCTTCTCCAAATGTGCCACAGACAATTCTTGGGGTAGATACTGCCCCAATGGTACTGATTCCTGCTGGTGAGTTTCAGATGGGGAGCGGTCCCGGTACTCTAGGGAATGCTGCTACCAGACCTATGCATGCTGTCTACATTGATGCGTTCTATATTGACAAATACGAGGTCACTGTCGGACAATACAATCAATTTGTTCGGGCTACGAAGCACAGTCCGTTACCGTATAAGATATATCAGTATGCTCCGACAGAGGCACACCCTGTGGTAGGGGTGAGTTGGCACGATGCGATGGCGTATGCGAAATGGGCAGGTAAGCGGCTCCCTACAGAAGCAGAATGGGAAAAAGCAGCAAGGGGTGGTTTGGTCCAGAAAAATTACTCGTGGGGGGACGCTGTGGTGGATGGCACACAATGTAACTTTTCAGACAAGAATCTGAGGGTAATTTGGAACAGAGAAAGAGAACCAGACGATAATTGGGCAGACGAAAACCTCGATGATGGTTTCGGATACACAGCCCCCGTTGGCAGCTATCCACCGAACGGATACGGTCTATATGATATGATAGGTAACGTGTGGGAGTGGTGCTTTGATGCCTATGATGAAAATTTCTATGCGAATTCTCCTTACCAGAATCCTATCGCTGGCATTGCTATAGGAGATGGTGCCAACAATATAGTCGCTGTCAATAAACTACGCGTAGTACGAGGGACATCCTGGTACGATGCACTGCCGAGTGTGTGGATCGCGGTCCGCCTTGGGCTACCCCCAGACCGAAAAAATAAATTCTACCACAACGTCGGTTTTCGTTGTGTGAAGTCTGTCACGCCTTAAGTCATTGCCGTATCTATGATCCCATCAATAGTTATGAACTACCCAATTCCGGAACTCCAGAAAAATACACTTACGCTCTGACAGGTAAAGGACTATCCATCGCTAATCCTGCAGCAACCCTCCAATCTGCAAATAAACACTCCACAGAACGCAAATGTACAAGTCCTATTCTTAAACTGGAAGGCTTTGCACTGTAAAAACTTTGGTAGCGGGTCGTCAGAATTGCGATTCTACTACTACACCTAAAAATTCTTGAATTTCGTCAGAGTGTCGTGTATAATTTGTGTAAACTGTCGGTTCTTATCACGCGGAGGTTCCCGATACACGCAACCTCATCACACATATTAGAAGCATTTAACCAACTTCCTGAGATTGAAAAACATGTGATCGCCTCTGAAATCATAAAGCAGGTGGCTCTGCTGGATGTTCCGCTTTTGGCAGATGAGGCTCTCACGGAAATTGCTGACGCACTTTTTGTTGAACATGACAAAATGGAGGCGGAGGATCCTTCGAGTTTGGGCCGCTATCGCGCTCACACGATCGGAGGTAAGAGAAACCGAAACCCTTGCCTTTAGGCAGTGGGTGCTATCACAGAAACGGAGCACCTACACATGAAACCTGATCAAGTAATAAACCAAGACCCCGAAATTCACGGTGGGATACCCGTATTTACGGGCACCCGAGTTCCTGTGAAGGCACTCATCGATCATCTAAAAGCAGGAGAAAGTCTTGACTATTTTCTCGAAGGATTCCCTTCTGTTTCTCGCGAGCAGGCAATCGCCTTTTTAGAATTCGCTCTGGCACAAACAATCGGATCACACCCGCAATAAGAGGGGCCTGTCGTGTTATACTCTGTTCTATCGAGCGGTGCATTCCTTACTCACACGAATCAACAAAACCCGAGATTCAAAACAACGTGCACATCCTACTTGATGAAAATTTGGACTGGCGGTTGATACGATATTTTCATGCTAATTTTCAAGTCACGACGGTTTCGCGACAAGGCTGGAAAGGGATGCGAAATGGCGAACTCCTCCAGAAAGCCGCAGCAGATTTCGACGTACTAGTGACAATGGACAAAGGCATTGAACATCAACAGAACCTTCGCAAATATGCGATTGGTGTCATTCTCATCTCTGCCAGAAGCAATCGGATTCAGGACATTCAACCTGCTATGGGGAAACTCAATGAAGTGTTAAGAGAAGTCCAACCCGGACACGTTATCCGCGTGACAGGACGTTAATACCATATATCAACACTGTAAAACAAACGCTACTCCTTGGAAACCAGCTTGACAACCGGCGATACAAAAAACCTCCTGCGGCAATTACCCGCCATAGAAAACCTCCTCAACACACAGGAGATGCTTGACTTACAAGCCATCTATGCCCGCCCTCTTGTGACGGAAGCATTGCGGGATGTCGTCGCAGACATCCGAAACAATATTCTCAATGGCAGTACACAGCTACCAGAACACACAGAATACGCGGAACGCACACGCCAGAAAATTGCGGAGAAAACTGCCCCCCGCATGCGTCCTGTCGTCAATGCAACAGGGACGGTTACCCATACGAACTTGGGCAGATCTCTCCTCAGTGATGCTGCTTATGAAGCCATTCAACAAGCCGCGCAAAACTATGTCAACCTCGAATACGACATCGCAACTGGAAGCCGAGGACATCGAGATAGAATTACCGAACCCCTTTTACAGCAGTTGACCGGTTGTGAGGCATCTACAGTCGTCAATAACAACGCCGCGGCGGTCTTACTTGCACTTCAGACAATGGCACGCGGTAAAGAAGTCATCGTCTCGCGAGGGGAACTCATTGAAATCGGTGGAGCGTTCCGAATTCCCGACGTAATGGCAGCAAGCGGCGCAATCCTTCGCGAAGTCGGCACCACCAACCGAACTCACCTCCGAGATTACGCCGATGCTATCAATGAAAACACAGGACTGTTGCTCAAGGTGCATCCGAGCAACTACAAAATCCTCGGTTTCACTTCAACGCCTCCGATGGAAGAATTGACAGAACTCGGCGCACAGCACGGCATCCCGACGATGGAGGACCTTGGAAGCGGTGCCCTCATTGACATGACAACTTATGGACTTCCACATGAGCCGCTCGTTGGAGAACGAATCGCTAGTAGTGTTGACATTGTCACCTTTAGCGGCGATAAGCTTCTCGGTGGACCCCAAGCCGGAATTATTGTCGGTAAGGCGGAATGGATTGAAAAGATGCGTAAAAATCCAATGATGCGGGCACTTCGGGTCGATAAACTCATCATTGCCGGTCTGTCAGCAACATTACAACTCTATCTTACAGAGGATACCACCATAACTGAGCGATTCCCGATGCTCAACCGTTATACCCGATCAATAGAGACACTTCACACCCTTGCAACGAAACTCAAAGCGCAGTTAGAACCCCTCTTCGGAGAAAAGGTCAGCATTCAGATATCGGAGACCTATGGGCAAATCGGGAGTGGTGCCCTTCCTGTTGAGACGTTACCGAGCATCGCACTTGTCCTTGAACCTGCAGGGGTTTCCGCTGAGATGCTCGCCGCGCAGTTCCGAAATGCTCCTATTCCGGTTATCGGTAGAATCAAGGATGGACTTTTTTGGTTAGATCTCCGTACTGTCTATGAAAGAGAGCAGATGTGGATCGTCGAAGCCGCTACACAAATAGCAGAAACGCTATGAAGATTGCCGACATCTTTCTCACCTGCATCGTCTGTGTGAGTATATCCGCCTGTGGGCAGAGCGACGAAGATTCACCCGCTGAACCATCCACAGAAATTGTCTCTGAAATCGATGGTGCCACAATGGTGCTGATCCCAGCAGGCACGTTTCAGATGGGCTCCACTATTGGAGAGAGCGACGAACAACCCGTGCATACCGTCACTCTCGATGCATTTTACATGGATACACACGAAGTAACGAATGCCCGCTATCAGAAATTCGTCCAGAGTACAGGCTATCCTCAGTCACCGCTGTCGCATAACCCAAGGTTCAATGCCTCTGATGCCCCTGTTGTTCGGGTGAACTGGCGCGATGCGTCTGCGTACGCAGCGTGGGCACATAAACGGTTGCCTACCGAAGCAGAATGGGAATACGCGGCACGCGGAGGTCTTACTGGCAAACGATACCCGAACGGTGATATAATAACTTATGCAGATGCCAACTTCGGCAATGTAGGCGGAGCGGATAGATGGAAATGGACAGCCCCCGTTGGCAACTTCCCACCCAACGGCTATAACCTCTACGATATGGCAGGCAATGTATGGGAGTGGTGCTTCGACGAATACAACAGTGAATTCTATAGCATCAGTCCCCAAAATAACCCTCGCTTCGGCAGAGAAACCGCCCCAGATACCGAAAACTTTCGTATCCTACGCGGTGGCGGTTGGGGTGGAAGCCCTGAAGATCTCCGTGTCGCAGATCGATGGTATCACCTCTCATCTGGAAGCACTATTGGATTTCGGTGCGTCCAGGACATCCTCCAAACAGGAGAGTAGTCGATGGAGTACACGACGAATTTTGATAACCGAACACTTTTTATTCGTGACAATCTTGATATTATGCGCGGTATGGATTCAGAGACAATTGACCTGATTTATTTAGATCCACCGTTTAAATCAGGCAAACAGTGGAAAGCACCGATAGGCTCACCGGCAGAAGGTGCGGAATTCAAAGACATCTGGACCGACGAGGACATCAGATACGAATGGCATGGGGTGATAGCTGATGAACACGAGGAATTGTATCAGATAATCCAAGCGTCTGAAACTGTCTACGACACGTCTATGAGGATATACTTAACAGCAATGGCGGTAAGATTGTTTGAGATGCGCCGTATTTTGAAGCCGACAGGCAGCATCTATCTACACTGTGATCCGACTGCAAGCCATTATCTAAAAGCCTTGATGGACTCGCTGTTCGGAAGTACCAACTTTCGGAATGAGGTGATTTGGAAGCGGACCTCGACGAAATCGTTGGCGAAACGCTACGCGGTAAACACTGACCGAATTCTTTACTATATCAAGTCCGATAAGGCAATTTGGAATCAACAATATACCTCCTACGACGATGAATATATACAGAAGACTTTTCGAGGTCGAGACGAACATGGTAAATATGGAACAGTTGATTTATCAGGTGGAAAAGCAGGCAGCAGCAAAGCTTATAAGCCATTGAAAGGCATTGGACCTCCTCCCGGTCGAGCATGGGCACCACCTACTCGCAACAAATTTCCTGCTTCTGCACAGGCACTGTTGCCAGATAATTATGAAGCCCTCGACCAACTGGCAAAATGTGAAGCTCTTGATGATGCTGGCCTGTTGCACTGGCCCAAAGGTAAAATAGGCAGACCGCGCTGGAAGAAATATTTATCTGCGATGCCAGGGATTGTAGCAGGAGACTTAGTTCTTGATATTCCACCTGTAAAGGGCAAAGAAGACACGGGCTATCCTACGCAGAAGCCCCTCGCCCTCTTAGAACGCCTCATTAAAACGTCATCAAACGAAAAGGACATGGTATTAGACCCGTTCTGTGGGTGTGCGACAGCATGTGTCGCCGCAGAGCGTTTGCATCGGAAATGGGTTGGCATAGACATATCACCTGATGCAGAGGATATCACAAAACTACGATTGTCGGATGAGGTAAACAAAGCCTCTAATTTATTCAATCCGTTGACAGATGTGATTGTTCGCAAAGACGCACCGGAGCGGACAGACAACGCCAAGGAGATAGATATTCAGAGGCATTTACCAAAATACCAAACGCACAAAACCAAGTTATTTGGTAGACAGCAAGGCAAATGTAATGGGTGTCAATATCCGTTCTATTATCGCAACTTGACGGTAGACCATATCACTCCACAAAGCAAAGGTGGCACTGACCATATAAAGAATCTACAACTGCTTTGTGCTGCGTGCAATTCAACGAAAGGCGCAGGTACACAAGCAGAGTTGATCTCACGATTGACAAAGCAGGGCGTGCTGAAGGAGTGAACAGGAATGAACGAACGACCCTATAAAGAGGAACACTTACAGGAATACAAAGGTATCTTAATCAGCCATGATTATCACAACGGAAATTTCAAAATGGAATTGAAAGTAGAAGATAATTCTGTTCTCGACAAGTCAGTTGAAAAAATTGAGTCCAGCGTAGAATTAGAATTTTATTACAATTTAGGGCTTTCAACACTGTTTTTCCATGATATACATAGATGCCCATTGAGAGACGCTAAAAATGAACATTGCTATGAATGCAAAAACATAAAGGAAATACACAAAACTTTGAAGCAAATCTTGTGCAGTTACAGGTTGGTGATACATTTGTCACTCATATACTATCGCGAATATTTAAATATATATCGTTTATTTCTTTCAAATTAGCAACCACCTCAGAATAGGCTGAGAAATACCGATTGACATACAAGCAAAAATATGATTTACTATTCCAAAGGAGATACCCCATGAAATACATTTTGCTTTTCTCATTACTATTCTGTGCGATCGCGTGGTCTCCAGCTCTTGCTGCGTTAACGGATACCGACCTTGACAAAATCCGCTTGATTGTCAAAGAGGAAATCGAAGCCGAACTCAAGCCGATAAAAACCGACATCGTCACGCTAAAAACGGACGGGGCCGTCGTAAAAGTAGAAGTCGCAAATCTAAAAGCCACTGTCAATAATCTAAAAAAGAATGTCAATAGCGACTTTGACACCATCCAAAAGAATTTTGACAGACAAAATAATATCATCATAGCCTGCATTGGTATTCCTTTAGCGATTCTCGCCATTGGCGCAACGGTATGGGCATATTAACAAATAAGCGTAGCAGAAAAGACCAAACACTCGAAAAGCAAATTGAAACACTCACACAAGAAATAGAAACGCTGAAACAACAGAGGATCGTAAAGCCCTAACCAATGTCAGACAGTGATTTTTTTTATGAAATGGTATCAGATGCAGTGGGCACAAAAGTATTAGGGAAAAAAACGAGAGAACATTATCGCCGGTATCTCCAATCCAAGGCGTGGAAAACAAAGCGAAAAGTCGTTTTGCAAGCTGCTGGATTTCGAAGCCGTCGGTGTCGCGCGCCTGCAATAGAAGCACATCACGAGACATATAAACGTATCCATAGCATCAGTTAAAAAAAACATGGAAATCCAAAGCGGACGCAAATTATAGTAAAATCGGAAAATAAGTTACACTTGTAGCATAGGAAACCGTTGGTCTCCTGTGCATCAGAATAATTTCAGAGTTCGCACGACGATACGAGTGTCCAAGTAATTACGGAATCTACTATAAGTAAAAAAGCAATAGATTCACTGAAAAAGAGGCGATTTTTAGGGAGATCCCCCCGAACTCTCCCTTATCCGTGGGATTTTCACCGGAAATGCGTCTATCCTGAATATTTATCAAACTCACGTTATCTATAATGAGCAGTTGTCATATCTGACAGCACTTTATAGTAAATGCCACAGGGCTGCGCATTCAACGAAATTCCGAATCCCTGACCAAGACCCGCCCCAAAAACGAACAACGCAAGGATTATCGCAAACGCAAGGCGAAAACAAAAAATAAGTCCGTTCACGGGAAGCGGAACTATCGCAAGAGATAGAAAAGTGAAAGGGACAAGCCTCCTTGACAATAACGATATTCGCAAATCATTGTACTCGCGACTCCGCAAATGGTAGTCAATCATGTCCAACACTCGTTAAGCGGCTCTGAGAAGAATCAAATTTTATCCGCAAGGTAAAACTAAAAGATGGCAGTTGCAGTTCAACTCACCCAGGTCACAAAAGCATTCGACACAACGCTCGCTGTCAACGACGTGAGCCTGCAAATTGAGAAAGGTGAATTCTTTTTTCTTCTCGGTCCGTCTGGATGCGGCAAATCGACGTTTCTCCGAATCGTCGCCGGATTCTATAAACCCGATACTGGCGAACTCCGATTCGATGACACCCTCATGAACGACGTACCACCCCACCAACGCAATACAGGGATGGTGTTCCAGAATTATGCCCTATGGCCCCACATGTCCGTCGCCGAAAACATTGAATACGGACTAACACTACGGAAACTCGAAAAAACGGAACGGAACGAAAAAATCACGCGTGCCCTCGAAATGGTACAGATGGAAGATTTCCGGGATCGTGCCGTCAATACACTCTCTGGCGGGCAACAGCAGCGAATCGCCCTCGCCCGCGCCCTCGTCATTGAACCGAGTGTCCTACTCCTCGACGAACCGATTAGTAACCTCGATGCCGCACTCCGACAGCAAATGCGAGACGAAATAAAGCAGATCCACGACCGCACCAACATTACAATGTTCTACGTCACACACGATCAAGTGGACGCTCTCTCTATGGCAGATCGGATGGCAATTATGCAGGACGGTGTCATCATCCAAGTCGGTACACCGCGCGAGGTCTACCAGTTTCCAAAGAATACCTTTGTTGCAAACTTTGTCGGAGAAACCAATTTTATTTTAGGCAAGGTCAAGCAGGCATCAAACGGTAGTGCTACAATAGCAACACCTGCCGGAACGCTCCGCTCTACAACTGTTTATCACGAACTAACACCAGGTACACCTGTGCAGTGTTCTATCCGACCAGAGGCACTCGTTATTGAGAGTGACCAGAATGCGGGAGATTCCAGCGAAAACAGGATAACGGCGAAAGTTACTGCGGTCAACTATTTGGGGAGGGTGGAGGAATATCAACTGATGGCTTCCGTAGACATTCCCCTTAAAGCCGTCCACCACAATCCCGGCATAGAAACCAAAAAGCCCGGAGACACCGTGCAACTTGCAATATCAGCAGACGCAGTTATCCCACTACCCGATTTTTAATTATACCTGGCGGTTCGGTAAGGTGGGTTGAATAACCAACGATCTTCTGCGTATATCCGCCTGCGCCGTTGTTGCAGGCTACCCTTACCGATAAAACTGCAAATAAGTTCACACTTGTAGCAGCGCCTATTAGGCGGTGCCAGTCAGCACAGATAACTTCAGAGTTCACACGAGGCTATAAATGTCCAAGTAATTAGGGAATTTACTATAACCAGAAACCTGCCCATTGTCCCACAAATCTATAGAGTTTGCGTCAGAAATGGAGGGCAGTCCAGAAGCAATTAATTACAACATGCGACTAACACCGAGTCAACAACAAGCCCTTGAGATTGATAGACACATCTGTGTAACCGCCGGTGCTGGATCCGGAAAAACTACGGTATTGGTCGACCGTTACCTCAAAATTTTGCGTGAAGGGAACGTCGATCCGCAAGAAATCGTCGCCATCACCTTCACAGAGAAAGCCGCCGCCGAGATGAAGGAGCGAATTATTGAAGGACTGTCCTCTCAAGAAGAAAGTGACGGTTCAGAAAAGGATAATCCGCTACAAGGTTTTCGCGAAAAGATGAGCACGGCACACATCTCAACTATCCACGCCTTCTGCTCACGGATCTTGCAAGAATTCCCTTTCCAAGCGGGTGTCCCAGCCAACTTCAGCATCCTACAAGGCATAGATCAGAAACTCTCACTACAACAAATCATTCGGGAAACCCTCAAGGACATCGCCACGAACCTTAACGATCCACACCGCACAGAACTCTCTCGACTTTTACAACGCTACGGAGGTCAGCAGAAACTGGTGAATTTTTTTGCTACCATGATAAATCAACGCGACGTGGTGGCGCAACTCATGCAAGACATCTACGGAGATCGGAGCGAGACGGAAATACGTGCATTCTGGAAACAAGGTATGCTTACAGAATTGATGTCGTCAGTTGACATCGCAGAATTCATCCGATGTCTCAATGCTGTTTTGCAGATCGCAAAAGGTAAAAATGCAGCGGCAGTTAGGGAGCTGACCCAACAGTTCGTAACACGATATGGACAAAACCTCGAACCATCTGAAACGTTGAACTTACTTAAAAACGCTGCGTCCCTCATCACAACTTCAGGCAATAATATTGCGAAAAGAGACTTTCTGGGAAACCGTGTTACAATAACGGGCATCGAGGTTGAGATCGATTTTCTCGTATCAACTGCGAAAAAAATTAAAACGTTCCCATGCCTTGAAAAGAAAAAAGACGAAGTTGAAACCGACGACGATTTTCTAATTCGTACAACCCGTGACCTGCTCACGCTCTATAAAAGAATCTCCACCGAGTACCAAACCGCCAAACTTTCCCAAGGTAAACTCGATTTTACCGACTTGCAGATGAGAACCCGTGACCTACTCCGAAACAACAAAGAAATCCGACAGACGTTAATCAAACGGCATAAATACTATATGGTAGACGAATACCAAGATACAAATGAATTACAGTACGAACTGGTGATGCTGCTGACAAACGAACTCCAAAGCGCGAACCTCTTCATCGTCGGCGACCCAAAACAGAGTATCTATGGGTTCCGCGGAGCAGATGTCCGCGTGTTTGAAAAGACAAAGGAAAAAATCATCTATGACAACAAAGATAGCGATATCCGTCTCACAGAGAATTTCCGATCCTTGCGTGATCCTATTGGGTTCGTCAATTACTTTTTCAGCCGCTTGATGGGTGATGGAAATGAAAATGAATTTGAGGTGGAATATGAAGCCCTTACCCAAGCGCGACCAGTCAAGACAAACGGTGCGGTCGAAATTCTTCTCGGAAAACAGGGTGAGGATTCAGCAGATGAATATACACTCATCGCACAGCACATCAAAAACATGAGAAGGAACAAGACTACAATTTCGGAACGAGGCAAGAATGGAGCGGAAGGAGAGCGTCCAATTGAGTACGGCGACATTGCTATCCTTATTCGGAGTAGAAGGCATCTCCCCGACATTGAAAACGCTCTGCTTGAAGCAGATATCCCTTATCTCACCACTGGCGGTGTTGGCTTCTATCAACGTCAGGAAATCTACGACATCTGGAACTATCTCAACTTCCTTAATAATGAGCCAACAGAAAACCAAATATCTCTTGCTGCCGTCCTCCGAAGTCCTGCTTTCGGTATCTCCGACACCGAACTCTACGAAATCTCGCTACAGGAACCGAAAAATTTCTGGGACAAAGCGCAGAAATATCAAATACACTCTGATAAGCTTCACACCGCAATAGCCACTTTAAAAAGGCACAGGAAGTTCGCGCACCGAATGCCTGTAAATCAACTCATCGTAACTATCGTTAATGAAACAGGAATGATCGGAACGCTGAAAACCGGGAAACAGGGCGAACAACGGTGGTCAAACTATCAAAAACTCTTAGAACTCGCGAGAAACTTTGACGGAGATGAGAACAAACCGATCCTCTCGGATTTTATCGAATTTCTGGATATTTTAATAACGGAGGAACCTCAAGAGGGGCAGGCACCTATAGAGGCAAACAGTGGCGCGGTCAGAATTATGACTATCCACGCCGCCAAAGGACTTCAATTTCCCATCGTCATACTTCCAAGACTTGATCGAGGAGCACAGATCGACAGAGAACCTTTCATTGATGAGGCATTTGGTATCGGTTTTAGTCCCCTTCAGCCAGATGATGGGTATAGGAAAACGGAACCGGAAATTGTCACACACATCAAAAACCGGAGCAGTGCGAAAGAGATCGCTGAAAAGAAGCGATTATTCTATGTCGGCGCGACACGCGCCCAAGATATGCTCATCTTATCAGGCACTCTTCCAGCTAATGATAGACCACAACACATGCTTGAATGGCTTTACAAACATCTCAAGGTCAATAAAGGAGACAATTCGCTGAGCCTACCCGTTACGTTGAAAGTGTTCGCAGATAATCACACAAGCCGTCAATCTTTTTCACTTCAAATTCCGATTTTTCGAGCACTCACTCATACTGAATCCACAGACAAGATTTCGGACGAAATAACACCTATTGATTTCCCTGAGCCACTACGGAAACTGAAACTAACCGGTACTCCCGCAGCGTTTTCTGTCTCTGAACTCGCTAATTATGCAAGATGTCCGCTACGGTATCAATTGGAAAACCTTTTGCGAATTCCGATAAGTGGACAAGAAGAGTTGGATCAAGATGAAGACGAGATGGATGCCGCTCTCCGCTATACGTTCTCACAAATAAGACAGCGATCAGATATAGAAGACCTTGACACAATGATTGATGAAGTGCTTGAGCGTTATCCTGAATTAACGACTCAATCAACAGCAACACTTCGCAGACACGTTAACAATTTTATCAACTCCGAACTCAGTGAAACAGCATTCTCTGCCTCCAGGATCCAAATCAATCAGCACATTCACGCAGACATCAACGGACATATCGTTGATGGCAGATGCGACAGACTCTTTAAAGATGAAACAGGAAACTGGCAGGTAATCAATTATAAAACCGATAGGGCTCAAAATTTAGATACACCCGATCCAGAAATGGAACTTTACAGTCTACTCGTGTATCGGCGTTATCCAAACCAATCGCTCGTGACAATTAATCTATTTTTTACTGAGTGCGGTCAGTGGGAACAGATGCACTTTAGTCCAGCGCAATTGCAGGAAGCTCAGGAAAAGTGGCAGGAAAAAATATTAGTTTTGCAGCGGGGGGTCTACGAGAAGAATCTCGAACACTGCTGTTCCTGTCCCTATGCAGACCCAGACGGACAGTGCATAATCGGGGAGGAAAAATGAAAAAGAAATACTTAATTATCCCTCAAATGAACATCGGTACACCGAAAACCGATTTTGGACAAGCAACCGAAAACTTAATAGTTAAAAAAATTGCAATCATCACAATGGTTTGCCTTTCGATCCAGGCATGGCAATCCACTTTTGCCGGAACGTGGCGCGATGACTTTGAAGACAAAGACACCCGTGAATGGAAAATCTATAATCTCGACCGGCAGGCTGAAAAGTGGTGGATTGATGATGGCGAAGCAGTCGGAGAAATCTTTCTACCCGGTTTCATGAGCCTCTGGCTCACAGGTGAACTCAGATGGAAAAACTATTCTCTCTCCTGCCGCGCAAAATTAGTGGAAGACAAGAACGAACCTCCAAGTATCGGATTGACACTCCACGACAGAGGCGAGGAGGATACCCGTTATCTCTTTTTTATTGACTATGTTTTCGGCACCGCCCGAATTGTCAAAGCACTCCCTGATAATTGGTTTCCTGTCATCTATGCCTTTGATGCCCAGATCGATACATGGTACGATCTAACTGCCACCATCCACGAAGACGGTAGACTTGAATTTAAAATTGACGACGAGGTATTCACGGTTATTGACGATGAGCCTTTGAAGGGCGGACAAGCAGGGCTTGTTGTCGCAGATGGGCAAGCTCACTTTGACGATGTCGAAATCACAGGTCCGAATATCAACACGGGCGGCCCAGGCAGAGCACGTCCCGTCGAGCCGCAAACCAAACTTTCAACCACCTGGGGAGAATTAAAAAAAGGGAGCACAATCAGACCGAGATAACCCAATGGAGGGCGGATCTTAAGAATGACCCGTCAAAGCCTGACTCCCATCGTTCTCTCGCAAGGAAAGTTTAAAAAATGAAAAAGAACACAATAGGTATCGGCATTATCGGCATGGGATGGATGGGCATGACGCATGCCCGCGCATATCAACAAATCTGCGACCGTTTCCAGGACAGTCCACTCCAGCCTAAACTCATCATTTGTGCAGATGATGTCATAGAACGTACAACTGAAGCGAAAACACGTTTCAGATTTGAACGCACTACCACCGATTTCCGACACGTCATAGATGACACAGATGTGCAGGTAGTCAACATCGCTGCCCCGAACAGCATGCACCTTGAGATCGTTGAAGCCGCGACAGCCGTAAGAAAACACGTTTTCTGTGAGAAACCTGTCGGACGTAACCCAACTGAAACCAAAGCGATCTATGCCGCTGCACAGCGCGCTGACGTACTCACCTGTGTCGGCTATAACTATAGATGGGCACCTGTCGTCCAATACGCACATCAACTGATTTCAGAGGGGAAACTCGGCACCTTAACTCACTATCGTGGTAGATTTCTTGCGGGGTATGCGAGTCATCCACGCGCAGTCCTTTCATGGCGGTTTCAGAAGGAGATCGCTGGATTGGGAACGCTGGGCGATTTACTCTCTCACGTCATCGACATGGCACACTTCATCGTCGGTGATATCGACAGCGTCGTTTCACAACAGAAGACATTTATCCCAGAACGTCCTGTAGCAACCGCGGGAACCGGCACACACTTCACCCTCGGTGCAGATGGTGAAACGGAGGCCGTCACAAACGAAGATTACGTCGGAGCATTAGTCCGTTTTGAGAAGGGTGTCAGAGGTACGTTGGAGGCGTGTAGGGTTATCACCGGACCGAAGTGTGAAATGGCGTTTGAGGTGCACGGGACAGAAGGTGCCTTGCGTTGGAACTTCGAGCAGATGAACGAACTCGAAGTGTACCTACCCACCGAGGCGGGTTACCCTGATGGATACACCCGTGTCCTGAGCGGTCCGAGCCACCCGTTTCACGGTTATTTTAACCCCGGACCCGCTGTCGGATTAGGCTACGACGATCTGAAAACAATCGAAGCGTACCAGTTTTTGCAAGCCATTCACACAGGAAAACAGGGTAACCCAAGTTTCCGAGAAGCCGCTGCAGTCGCTGACGTGCAAACTGCTATCCAAACCTCATGGAAGGAGGATCGGTGGATTTCTGTTTCTTAATTATTCCTCGCGGTTCGGTCAGGTAAATTGGATACATAACGTTAACGTGAGTTTGAAAAAAAATATGAAAGGTCCAAAGCGGACGCACATTGAGCAAAAAAGCAGGACATTCACGCAAAAAGAGGCGATTTTTAGGGAGAGGCCCCCTAAATTTCCGTTATCAGAGGGATTTTCACCGGAAATGCGTCTACCCTGAATATTTATCAAACTCACGTTAACGTTAATCTCCGTAGACCCGCCTGCGCCGTTGTTGCAGGCTACAATTTGGGTTCAAAAGATTCCAGAAAATGAAGAGTCGATCAGTGAACAGCAAACAGCAAACAGCAAACAGCAGTTCGTACTGCGGTGGGGGACGCTGTGTCCGTCACAAACCGCTCTTTAACCGACAACCGATAGCCATTCTGCTGATGGTTTCCAATACAATATTCATCGGTTGTCTGTTCATCTCCCTCAATACTGTTGCACAATCTCTGCCACAATTCACCGACATCACACAGGAAGCAGGCATCGACTTCGTCCATAACACCGGAGCCTTCGGCAAGAAATACCTCCCCGAAACTATGGGCTCAGGATGTGCTTTCATCGACTACAACACTGACGGTTGGCAGGACATCCTACTCGTCAACGGTAAGGATTGGGAAGGCGAACCGACCCAGAAACAGCAAACGATGGCACTCTATCGCAATAATCGGGATGGCACTTTCACCGATGTCACTGAATCCGCGGGGCTTACGACACCACTTTACGGGATGGGTGCCGCTGTCGCTGATTACGACAACGACGGTGATCCTGACATCTACATCAGCACCCTTGAAACCGACCGACTCTTCCAAAACAGGGGTGACGGTACTTATGTTGACGTTACGGAAGCTGCTGGTATCCACAACCCCGGTTTCGGCACAAGTTGTGCATGGTTCGATTATAACAAGGACGGTCACCTCGATCTCTACGTAGCCAATTATGTCGAGTGGACCAGAGAGAACGATCTGTTCTGCACGCTCGACGGTATCAGTAAATCCTATTGTACGCCTGAATCTTATACAGGTCAGTCTAGCAAACTCTTCAGAAATCGGGGTAATGGCACTTTCGCTGATGTCTCCCGTATTGCACGGATTGAGGACAACACAAGCAAATCCCTCGGTGTTTGTATCTTCGACTACAATGCGGATGGCTTACCGGACATCTTTGAGGCGAACGACACACAACCCAACAAACTTTATCAAAACAACGGCGATGGCACTTTCATCGAAAGCGGAATGCTCGCCGGAATTGCCTACAACGAGAGCGGAGTCGCAACGGGTGCAATGGGGATTGATGCCGCAGACTATGATCGCACCGGCAAAGAAAGCCTCGTCATCGGCAACTTTTCCAATGAAATGCTCAACCTTTATCACAACGAAGGTGATTTTTTCATCGACGATGCTCCCGCCGCACATATCGGAAATGCAACTTTACTGACGCTTACTTTCGCCTGTTTCTTTTTCGACTTCGATCTCGATGGTAACCTCGACATCTTCACCGCCAACGGACATGTCGAAACCGACATCAACGCCATTCAGAGCCAAGTCAGCTACGCCCAATCCCCACATCTATTCCACAACGACTCCCAAGGTAAAT
>RKRR01000133.1 GCA_007571305.1 Candidatus Poribacteria bacterium
GCGTGTTTTCATCAATATGCCCGGGCATTTTAGTGAATTTTTTGTTCCCTAAATCTGCTCTATCAAATATCTCGCCTTTAACACAATAATTATCTGTGCAGAGCGGGTTTTCAGTTGAACAACCAATCATAAACGAAAATGCGAGCGTAAAAAACAACAAACACTCTTCAACTCTCAACTTATTGTTTGGCAAATGTGCCATACTCATTACTTCCTCCCATGTTCAGAAAATAGAGAACACGTTTGCGTAAATCTATAGAATAACTCATAAGACACAGAGATCAATCTAACAATCTGTCAACTTATTTTTCGACTTTACTATAAATTGCAGTACCATTGACTCTCCCGGTTGCAACTCGTTCCATCGTTCTAACAGCACTCGCAATTTCTGGCGCATTACCTCCAGCTGCTCGTCTGTGATGCCTATTGGTAATGATGCGCTGTGGTCCCGAAATATACCATCGCTATCACCGCTATACCCTACGCCCCCCAATAAATCCGCCTGTAGTAATGCGACAACCGGTTCAGTATCTATCGCTTCTTCTGGGATTTCAAAAGGGCGTATCGCTTTAGGTTCACTGAAATCAGAAATATCGTACCCCTTGGCTACGAGACCGAAAAAAGCGTTCTCAAAACCGAGTGTTGTTTCGACAACGTAGTGCGCAAAGTCGTGTTGCACAAATCCGCGATGAAGATGTGTCCACGTAACGCTCTCATCGTCCCGAATACAGGTGAGCGTATTGGGTAAGTGTTTCCACTGATGTTTGCCTTTTTTGAAATAGATAACCATCTGCTAACCACTACTTCGGAACTTTTAGCATTCCCCACACAGTCGTGAGTCTACCCTCTGCCCCAACGTCTAACGTATTCTCGACCAGGTTGTTAATCTCCTTCTCGTCAAGAACTGCGTTGTAGATTCTCGCATCTTCCACGCGAGCGACGACCCAACCGTAGGCGGTACCACCGATGAGAGCCCGGGGTCCGAACAGTGCTTCCACATCACCGCCTTTCCAAGATACGATGGGGCCCTTCGTATAATCGCCGATGACCTTACCGTTCCGATATATCATAATCTTCGCGTTTCCGCCATCATCTTCATACGAAATTGCTAATTGAATCAACTTCCCTGTCTCTTTTTCCTCAAACCCGGGATTAGCATCCTCGGTGCGTCTAAAGAAACTGCTACCAGCCATCCAACGTTTCGGTTGACGTTCCGCATAGACGATTGCATCAAAGGTGTCCGCACTACTTTTATTCACTGCCAACGTGGCACCTCTTGTAACGTTCAAATCATCTAAATAAAGCCATGTTATCAATGTCTTTTCAGGACCGATGTCAGGCCCTTTATAGCCCGTGGTTATCGCCCACTCATTACTACCAAGGCGCAATTTTCCATCCTTCACATCTGCACCTAAGAGATCAATATCGCCAAAGTGCCCTGTCAGATCTTCCAATTCGGCGCCCTTCTCAAATGTCCAGTGTCCAATCAGGTCTTCCTTTTTTTCTCCCTGCCCTAACGCCGACATTACGAAACTTCCAAGTAGAAGTATCACAGAAAAACTGAATGTGAAATAGCGTCCTAAGCGTATCATTAGCGTTTCCTCCATTGTTGATTCTGGTTGAGAGTTACACGATTACAAGACACGAAGACATGACCTCGTCCAATAACTGATGAGGTGGAAATGGTGAGGCTTTGATACCTCGCCATGAAGGTTCTCCAGCAATCAGTCTACTGGATAAAAAGAAATGATCTCGATGAGATGAGTGCCCATAGGAGATCCTCAGACCCCGAGCGACGCTCCGGGCTCTCTGCGATGTATGTTTCAGCCGTTTCAAGTTCTGTATCTGTCGGGAACCGACTTAATGTGCTGAGGTACAATTCGATAACGAGTTCTTGATTGTCAAGTTCTGCTCGGAGCAGACGACTGAGCGATCCACCCGGACTCTTCAATTTTTTATGGACATAGTTGGAGTTAATCATGTGGAGTGCCTGGGTGAGTGTCGGTTCTAACTTCGGATCCAAATCGCCGAGGAATTCACGAGAAGAACGTCCATAGAGCGATAAGAAACGTGAACTCACCGGCAGCGGTAATTCCACGGAACGCGTCCCGATTGGATAACGTCCGTATTTTTCTTTGGTGCCTGTGACATCGTTTAAAACATCTAACAATACCTGTGCCACCATCGGTCGAGGATAAAAGCGCGAGAAAAATCGGTCGTCCAACCTATTCGTCTCATTCGGCTCTGCGGAGAGTTGATATGTGCGCGAGTTGAGAATCCGCCGAATGATGTGTTTCGTATCGAATCCACCTTGCACAAAATCGGCTGCCAATGCATCTAAAAGCCCTTCAACACTTGGCGGTGTCGTCGCACGCATATCGTCAACAGGATCGACGATTCCTCTTCCGAAGTACTGGCTCCAGATACGATTCACAGTCGCTTTCGCGAAATATGGGTTTGTCGAGGAGGTCATCCAATCTGCCAGGACTTGTAGGACATCGCCCGGATAATTCGGCTCGAGCGACTCACCACCGAGGAAGGTCGGTAATGCCACTTCGCCGCGGTTGCCCTGCACGGATTGATTGATAACACGTCCTGTCGGATTATAGTAGATAACCTGCTCGTTGTAAAGTTCACCGCCTCGGACCCCCACCTTTCCGGTGAAGGCAGCAAAATTCCAATAGTCGTCAGTCGTCCATTGATCAAATGGATGCTTGTGGCATCTTGCACAACTCAGACGAATGCCGAGGAACACCTGTGCGGTCGTTTCTGCTCTGCCCGCTGGTTGTTGCTCAATACGGTAGTAGTTCGTGGGACCGTGCTGATAAGTACTTCCTCGTGCTGTGATGAGTTCTCGGACGACTTCGTCGTAAGGTCTATTTTTCGCAACAGCCTCACGTACCCACTCATGAAAGAGTGTTGCACCACGTTCACCGAACGCACCGTTCCCTAACCCACGGGGATGAATACGCAACATATCAGCTAATTTCAATGTTCGCAGGTCTACCCATTCCTGTGTATCAAGAAGCATATCAATGAGGTTCGCGCGTTTATTGGGATGCGTATCTGCAAGGAAGGCTTTCACCTCTTCAGGCGTTGGAAGTCGACCGACAGTGTCCAAATAGACTCGACGTATAAACGTCCCATCGGATATCAAGGGCGAGGGACGGACATTCAATTTCTTGAGTTTTGCGAGGACAAACTCGTCAATAAAGTTATTCGGGATAAATTCCTCACGTTGTGTTTCGGAAACCACGGATTCTGCACGCGGAATTGTTACAAAAGATGCGGTAACAACACCTAAGAATCGCGCAATAACGGCAGTTCCTCCCCAGCGAACACTCGTCACTTCGCCAGTAGCGGATACTTCAGCGACAGGTCCGTCCTTGGATTCATAGACGGCTTTTTCGGTTACATCTTCAATAGATCCGTCAGAAAAATAGGCGAGGACTTTCAGTTGTGCTGTCTCTCCGACATTAGAAAGAACAAAAGAGTTTGGCTGGACCTCAAGTTTCCTGAGGCGTGGTTCGTCGTTAGAAAAGGGAGCTCCGGCTTCGATCCAACGGAGAATCGTTAAGGCTTCAACCGAACTCGGATCAAACCGTAGACCCCCCTCATGTGCTATCTGTCCGGTGGGTTTAAGGAAGAAGAGGCTCTGATCGGGTTCAAGCAGATTGATACGTCTGCCGCGACTGTGGTGAACAATCGGTTCGTAGTCTGATTCTGGGTTTAAGGTCAACAAAGAGAGGTTTAATCCACCCTGCCCCCCGAATTTCCCGTGACACATACCAGTTGAACACCCATGCTTATCAAGAATAGGTGCGACATCTTTTAAAAACTTAACAGCAGGTTCTGACTCGTCATCTTCATCAGTTTCAAAGGTTGTGATTGTAGAGCTAGTGTTTGCACTGTCAGTCGTGTTCGCCTGTGCTGTGAACGGTATTACAAACAAAAACGCGACAGCGAATACAGCAACTCGATGAATTAAGTGCGAGATAGGTTGGCCTCGGGCTGTGGTTCTCAATATACGTCTCATGCGAATATCTCCTTGAAAACTTCGGTGACATTTTCTACAAATAGAAACTCAACACCAGATTGAATGTCTTTAGGGACTTCAATAAAGTGTTTTTTGTTGCCTTCTGGCATGATGACTTTCTTGATACCTGCCTGCTTCGCGGCAAGAATTTTTTCCTTCACACCGCCGATAGGTAACACCCTTCCTCTGAGCGTAAGTTCACCTGTCATGGCGATTTCAGGGCTAATTTGTTGCTGTGTGGCAATTGAAGCAAGGGCAGTCGCAATTGTAATACCAGCCGAAGGACCGTCCTTAGGAATTGCTCCAGCTGGCACATGGATATGGATGTCGTTTTCTAATACACTCGGATCAAACTTGAGCTCCGTAGACTGAGATTTGACATAACTGAGGGCAGCCTGTGCAGATTCCTGCATAACCTCGCCGATCTGACCCGTGATACGCAGCTCTGTACGGGTATTCACCTTTTTCGTAGCGGCTACCTCAATGAAGAGGATCTCACCGCCCGCAGGTGTGACAGAAAGTCCTGTCGCAACACCAATATCGGATTTACGACTCGCGATTTCAGAATCAAACTTCGCGGGTCCCAAATAACCTTGGATGTCCTTCGTCGTGATGGTTGTCAGATCGGTATTTCCCTCGGCAACACGCCGTGCGACTTTTCGGCAGACGGTGCCAAGTTCGCGCTCTAAATTTCGCACACCCGCCTCGCGCGTATACTCGCTGATAACTTTGTCAATCGCTTTATCCTTGATGTCAATTAATTCATCGTTCAACCCGTTCTCTTTCAATTGACGCGGAATCAGATACTGTTTGGCAATAATCTGTTTTTCGTTGGCAGTATAGCCGGGAAGTTCGATGGTCTCCATCCGGTCCCGTAAAGGTGGGGGAATGGTATGGAGTTGATTTGCTGTTGTGATAAACATCACTTTTGAGAGATCAAACGGAACATCAAGGTAATTGTCCGTGAACGAATGATTCTGTTCCGGATCAAGGACTTCCAGCAGTGCCGAAGCAGGGTCACCTCGAAAATCGGATCCGAGTTTGTCGATTTCATCAAGCATAAAGACAGGGTTGTTCGATTCGGCTTGTCGGAGGCCTTTGACGATTCGCCCTGGCATTGAGCCGATGTAAGTGCGCCGATGTCCACGGATTTCGGCTTCGTCATGCATACCGCCTAACGAGATACGCACAAATTTTCGGTTCATTGAGCGAGCGATAGACCTACCGAGGGAGGTTTTTCCGACACCCGGCGGCCCAACAAAACAGAAGATAGGTCCCTTCATATCGGTTTTGAGCATGCGGACAGCAAGGTATTCCAAAATCCGCTCTTTGACCTTTTCCAAATCGTAGTGATCCGCGTCAAGGATTTCTTGTGCCGCGGTGAGATCTAAAGCATCTTCCGTACTGACAGACCAAGGTAAATTTAACAACCAGTCCAGATAGTTTCGAGAAACGGTCGATTCAGGCGAGAAAGACTGCATTTTAGAGAGTCGTTTCAGTTCTTTCTCCGCTGCTTGTTTCGCTTTATCGGGCATTTCGGTTTCGCTCAACTGCTCCCGCATTTCATCGATCTCAAGTCCAAGGTCATCTGATTCACCAAGTTCGGTCTGAATGGCTTTGAGCTGTTCTCTAAGATAATACTCGCGTTGTCCTTTGTTAATAACGGCTTGGGCGTTATTCTGGATTTTGCTTTCTAATTCGTGGAGATCGAGCTCTTTCGCGAGTATGACAGCGAGTGTATTCAAACGTTCATGGACAGATACCGCCTCCAAAACGCGCTGCTTATCGTGTGGCTTTAAGTCCAACATAGCTGCGATATAGTCGGCAAGACGACCCGGTTCATCAATCATTGTTTTCGTGAGGCTGCCATACTCCTCTTGGTAGCGAGATGACATCTGAACGATGCGCTGGAACATTTCGTCGTTGCTACGGACAAGTGCTTCTACCTCCAGATCCATGACTGGGTTACCAATAGGATATTCATCATCACTGCTAATGATATTAACTCGAGCTTTGACAAAGGGGTCTGTGTGCAAAATTTCCTCGATTTCGACGCGTTCACGTCCATGTGCAAGAAACAACACGTCTTCATCGTCAGTTTTGTATCGAAGGATGTGTATTAAACTCCCGATTGGGCTGAGGTTACTCTTTTTAATCTTCTTGATATCCTCTTTAGAGAGATGTTTTTTCGGGCGAAAAATGCAAAGCATCCTCTCACTCTCCATAGCACGTTCAACAGCTGTAGTCGCCATCTTCCCGGTGAGTGCGACGTGATGTGGCGGAAATGGCGGCACCGGCGGCATATATGGAAAAACGACAAGGTCATCTAAGGGGAGCAGTGGGAGTTCCTGTATGAATTCTTGTTCCTCTTCTTCAGTGATATCTTCGTCTATGTTTTCTGTTCTCTCTTTGGTTTCCATGTTTTTTCCTTTCTAAAATAGGTGGGCCCTTACACATGAATTTGTTGATTCGTCCTCTCTGTATGAGTAGTTTCAAGGTACGAATATTGCAGTCACAATGCGGCCCTTAAAAAAATAAAGAAATTCCTTCTGTGCTTTGCCACCACTTTACTGACGCAATGTGCAATATCCATGCCAATGGCACTTGCTTGAAATAACGGAAATTCTCACTGAATGTCTGCCAAACTGGCACAGTCTTAAAAGGGTTATAATTTCATGGGTCAATTTGACCGCTTCATAAGGAACGGATAAGGGAGCACGGTTGGAGGCACATCAGGGCCAGAATTGATATAACGTAGTGTTCGCGAGAATGCTACCGATGCTCCACAGACTACCGCTGATGTAGTCTCCGAGGGCGAGTCCGAGAAAGAGCGGCACCATACGTCTGTAGGCTTTGAGTCCTCCTTGATGCAATACAATTGCCTTTGCGACCCATGCGACGAAGAGGCAACTCCAGAGGTTATACATACCCCAGCTGTTTGCCATAGCGTAGCCAAGTGGGTGTAGGGGCCACCATAGGAAACGGGTTCGCAATAACATGAGTCCGAGAGCGACACCAGCACCACCTCCCATAAAGGCGAGTGCGGGGACATCCGTGCCTTGTGGATAATTTAACCAGTTTTCTAGTTGTCGGTAAACGCCTCTGCCGAACCCTAATGCCCAGGGACCGTAATAGCCTGTCTCTGCCCCGTGTCTATAATAACTATCCAAAAGTAGCCAGAATATGACGACTGCACCGACGAAGGTTGCGATAATAATCGCCGCGGCGGTATGCTGTGGACGGATCTGCCGCCGCTCTGAAATTTTCAACGCCTCCAGTTCTTGCGGCATTGGGTGTGCTCGATAAGCTCGATTAAAGAACATGTACAACGAGAAAACCGTTTTTGTACCCGTCGTTAAACGCTGAGTGCCGAACGCTTTTACAATTAACCCGTGTGGATCGACTCTGTGCAAATCGTGAACTAAGAATCCCAATTCCGCCCGAAGTCGGGCAATCATCGTCGCGAGCAAAAAATAAAGTCCAAAAAAGATCGGAATTACCCAAAGTGACATTCCTGCCTTATACGAGAACACCGACAGAAACAGCATCCCGGTCACAATGCCGAGGAAAGCGATGTGATAAGGCATCGGTTCTCGCTGCATCTCCATCTGAGACCTACCTCGGAACCCATCTATAACGCCGCGAAACACCCGTTTGATATGCGTTCTGCCAACCCATCCAGCGGTCCCGAGAAGCACCATATACGCCCCGAAACTCTGCGCATCCGCATAAGGAAAGCCCGGTAAATTCCGTACCCCAAGAATACTACCTGCCATTAACTCGAATTTGTACACCCAATAAAACGCCCAACACGAAAAAAGTAGGTCCAGCGGGATCAGGAAACTAATTCCAATTGCAAAAGGATAAAACGAGAGGCGCACACCCCCCATCGCATTCCAAGGGCGACCGGTGAAGTACTGGTGGATATTTTGCCGTTTAACAGGTAGATACGGAACTACTGGATAAATCGAATTCAGTAAATTTAGGATGCTAATGGCTGCGGCAATACTAAACCCCAACCACATTAACTTATTTTTGAAAAAACTCGTATTCGGCTCGGTCATCGCGAGCGGAAGTTGAATAATCGGATAAGTCAGTCGTTCTCGTTCAGTCCATTGGATACGGAGCAGTGTGTTGATGCACAACATAACGAACATCAACACAAGGATAAAGACTGTCCACCACACCACAGGAACCGCCCAAGCGGTAAGATGCGCCTCTCGGTAAAGACTGGATTGTCCCTCATAATACCCCGATAAGACGCTGGTGTCTTGCACGGTGAGCCAAGTCGGAAGTTCCTTCCAAAAAAGTTGCTGCCATTCATTTTCGGACGTTGCAAATCGAAACGGATGTCCGAGGATAGTAACAAGAATTTCCATCATATCGTGCGAGCAGAGCGAAGAGACGATGCACAACATGACATAAACTGTGAGCAGCTCCGCCGGTGTCAACCGCAGTTTTGGAGATAATTTTCCCAACACTGCACTGAATACCATCAGCCAAAAGGTGATGAAGATGACATTGGACAACGGATGAATTAGCGTCGGATGTGTATAACGGACAACCTCCAGCTCGATAATCCAGAAAACGTTGAGAGGAATCAGAAGCATAGCGATGAGAAATGCTTTCGGCGTTAACCCACGTTCACCTCTGAACAAACTCTGCGCTGCATCCCCCGTATTGTCTGTCATATTTTAATGATACCTTGCGGATAAGTGTCAGTCTCTTGTATCTTCCTATTTTCCTATTCGAGTTGAAGAAGCACCCAAGCAAACCCTACCATTCCATTGGAGAGCAGGGCGAAAACCTAATCATTAGAAAATCGAATCCATCCGCGTTCGTCTTCTATGAACATCTTCGTGTTCAATTCTGCGCAACGTTGCTGGTATTTCTGTAAGGTGTCTACCGCCACCTTTCCGGTTAAGATGCTCGGAAACTGATTCGAAACTTCAGGGGTCGTTGAGGTTTCCGTAGATTTTCCAGGGCGGACTGAGGTTTTCGGAGGATCCGTCAAAATCGGAATTAACTCAACTGACTTCAGCGTCTTCGCCTCAAACGTTGCCTTCGGGATAACGATGTGCGAGTGTTGTTTATCGTAAGCATCATAGATAAAATCTGATAGACTGTAAACAATCGGTTTGCCCTGATACAACTCGATGCCACCAAACGTATGTAGTTGCTGACATACCACCATGTCCGCTCCTCCATCGATAAGAGTATGGGCAAAGATCTGCTGTCGTCCGATTGCTTCATCCATGGATAGACTTCTGCTGCCCCAGTGTAACCAAACAACCACGAGTGCCGCTTTCGCCCGTATCTGCTCGACGGCATTTATCATCTCACTATAAACGGCATAAGCCAGTGGATCCTCGGTGTATTGTGTGAATTCATTCACCCGGTAATATGCTAACAATCCAACCTGTGCATCGGTCTCACTTCGCTTGACTGGCACCCATGCCGGTCGTTTCGCTGTTTCTGCACTCGTACCAGCACCGATAGGTTTGACACCATACCATTCCAGTTCTGTAATCGTGTCCTCCAACGCCTCAAAACCGAAGTCCATTATATGTGGAGTGGCTAAGGAGACAGCATCAAATCCAGCATTTGCAATAGCTCTGCCGAGTCCCGGTGCCGCTCGAAAAGGGTGATCAATGCCGTACCGCGGCTCGCCTCTTTCCGATATGCTTACGTTCAGGGAAGCAGTCGCCACATCCGCGGATCGAATCAGGTCAGTGGTTCCTTGAAAAAATACGCCAGCCCCTTTACTTTCAATTAACGGAGTCATCCGGCTACCGATAGTAATATCACCAACAACAAGAACTGAGATCTCGCCGGAGGAAACGGGTCCGTCCGCCGTGATTTGCCCGGTAATTCCACCGAATATTGTGATAAGAACGGCTATCAGCAATCGGCTATCGGAAACTTTTAGCAAAGAGACCATTTGAAATTAGAATCCTTGTTTGTAATTGTCTTGAGGTTCAGTGAAGTTGTTTGGGGACCTTCACGGACCTCTGTGTAGATGCTTCGCATTGTCAGGCAAGTCTCTATAGGAAACCTGGGCAGAACTTCTATTCATTTCAGGCTCGTATTTCATAATCCAGGTTGCTACTTCCACAATTTTAGAGATGCATCTGCTATTCTTCATTGAAAAACCTTCAGGATCCGCAGTATTTCGTAGGGTAGGAAACCGTGGGTCTCCTGCCCTGAAGCTGCACAACCTAACAGGTTATGCTACAAGGTGGCAACGTGGGTTATTTCACAACTGAAAAACTGCACAAATTCTCAATTTCGAGTTGAAGTCCACCGAGAACCCGTTGTATAGGAATGACCGCAAGCGTTCAAGAACCCAATTAATTAAAAGTTTTAACTTTCGTCATTTTCTGAGGTGTCATCTAAGGCTTCATCGAGGTCCAGATTTATTCCGAATTCGTCCAGCAAATCATCGTCTTTCAATTTCATCCCAAGTATAATAAGGGTTTCAGCTAAGGTCAACCGATCAACTTTGGTCGTTTCAAGTGTCTCAGTTTCAGAAACTAACTCTGTACGTAGAGATTCCTGATTCCGGCGCGCTTGCTCTCGCATGAGTTTCGCTTCGTTGGTGAGCCGATCGATTTGCTTCTGAAACTCGCTGGCGAAGTCGTTGATTAATGTTGATAATTTTTGGAGGTCCGCCTCGCTACGTGCAGTAATCCCATCAAGTCTTGCATCAAGCTTCGCGTCGATGAGTCCCTCAATTTTTTCCAGCGTTAACCCTAAATCGTCGCCTCCAAGTTTGTCGGACATGCTGCGAATATCAGTTTTGACCTCTGCTATTTCTTCGGTAACGCTTCGATCTATATGGGCGAGTTTGTCGTCAACCTGCTGTCGTATGTCCTCTAATTCTTGGGTGAGCGTACGCAGACGCTTGTTATAACTCCTGATATATCTGCCGACGATGCTGTCGCGGAGGTGTGCCTCCAATTGATCTCGCGCTGGATCTTCTTCAGTTTCGCCCTGTTCATGCTCCAAGCCTTGGTCATCTATCGGATCTTGCATGTATGTTGTTCCTCCATTTCTATGAATACGCAGTGTTGTCTATTTACACTGTCGAGGCGGGATGGGCTCGCGACGAAAAAATAGATTTACGGATAATTATAGACATTGTCGGATTGACTCGGTGTATTGACATCTTCAAAACCAATATCTGGTTGGAGAGATGTCTCACGATTCGCATTAAATTCGCGTAAGATACAACTGACTATTTCCTCCGTATACGCTTGGGCATCAACACGTTGTTGATTTGCTTCCCATGCCATTCTTGCTGCGGCTTCAAAATATTCTGCATGTTTGTAAGCATCGAGGAGATCTGTACCGCGCGAGAACGTTCCATGCCCCACCCAATAAAGAATATGACGTTCCGCATTCCCACCGTTCTGGAAAAGTCGTAGGCTCTCATAAGATAGTTCTGGGATACCAGGTGCCTTCTCTTCCACGAACCCGATACCACTGGATTCATCGTATATAATAGGCGTTTCCGGCTCATATCCTCTGAGGAAGTTATAAAACCGATCGGGTTCGCCGTGTTCTGTCCGAGAAATTAGATTTAAAAACTTCGGTTGCAAGTGCACAAGTGCATTAAACCCGTCCTCTTCTAACTGCTCAAAAATAAGGAGGTAGTGGAACATCTCACTTGTCGGTGCTGGTGGCGCGATGCCTTCTCGATTTGAATCTAAAGCCGCTTGATCCGGTGTGCCAAAACGCATACGGTAATGGACACCATCAGGTTCGACTTCAATGAGTGTTAAATTGAGAGCAGGGTGCTCAATACCAATCATATCCAAACGTGAACCCGATTTTGTGAGCAGGACATGTCGTCCAGTTAACCCTTTAACAACAATCTGTGGTGGCAATTGGTAACGCGGCGATGCGTTGTAAGGGATGAGACATGCATCCTCAACTGTTTCGGCTAAAACTGCCCCCATGTTACCGGCAGTCGCCCATAAATATTCGTGAACGTGCGCATGAGCTCCGACCCAGCCCATCTGTCCTATCAGCGTCCCACATTCACTGTCTGGTGAAATCGGACGCAGGTCGGGATGATACCCGCGCTCTCGCCAGCGTTCGGAACGATAAGTTTGCGGTGGAGGTGCTGTTAAAGCATTTGTCAGATACGGATTGGTTAATGTTGAATCCATTTTTTTAAATTATATCTTGCGAATAAGTGCAGAGGTTGAAAATCTTGACGTTTTCCGTGTTCGAGTTGAAGAAATCGAAGAAACAATTGAAAAATCTTAACGACTTGCCTGCCCTTTAACTATACCATATCTAAAAGGAAATAGCAAGTTTTTGGCATATTCAAGGCATCCTGTTTTCGTTTCTCTATCTCCTTGGCTTGCAATTCATTGTGAATTTGTGTATAATTTCTGTAGACATAACACCCTATAGGGGCTATGGTTCCCATAGGTTTCCCTTTTTATAGACATAGTGCCCCTACAGGACGAATGGGTTACCTTTGTGGACTCTTGATAACCGTACATACTCCTTATTTGCCCCAGAATTAACCAGACCCCATCGTGAAACGTAGTGGAACAAGGATCGGAGGCCCATAGGTAAAAAATGCGAACGGAAACAGATAGTATGGGGACACTTCACGTCCCAGATGATCGATATTGGGGAGCACAAACACAACGTGCGCTCCAAAATTTTAAGATTGGTGAAGAACGTTTGCCACGTGCCGCGATATGGGCACTCGGTACCATCAAACAAGCGGTCGCGCACGTCAACGCAGACCTCGGTTTGCTCGAAAGCCGGCTTGCTGAAGCAATCAGCGATGCAGCACAAGAAGTTATCAGTGGTGCATTAGATGATCACTTCCCACTCCGTATTTGGCAGACAGGTAGTGGTACCCAAACGAACATGAATGTCAATGAAGTCATCTCGAATCGGGCAATTGAGATGCTTGGTGGCGAGTTAGGGAGTAAAGATCCCGTCCATCCGAACGACCACGTCAACAAGTCCCAATCCACAAACGATGTTTTCCCAACTGCCATCCATTTGGCAATGGTCCGACAGATCCAAGAACATCTTTTACCGCGTCTGAATGCTTTGCAAGCGGCATTTGCAGAAAAGGCATCTGCATTTGCGGAGGTTGTTAAGATTGGACGGACGCATCTGATGGATGCGACACCACTCACACTCGGACAGGAATTTAGTGCTTACACACAGCAACTCGCCGCCGCGGAACAACGTATCAATGCCTCGCTGCCCCATCTCTATGAACTTCCAATTGGTGGAACAGCCGTCGGGACGGGGCTGAATACACATCCCGACTATACAGCACGGGTTGTGGCACAGTTATCAAAGACGACGGATTATGCACTCAAACGCGCACCGAACGCATTTGAGGCACTTGCGTGTCGGGATGCAGTTGTGAGTGCAAGCGGTGCTTTGAAAACACTGGCAGTTGCCCTATTTAAGATTGCAAACGACATCCGATGGCTCGCTTCGGGACCACGGTGTGGACTCGGTGAATTGCAGTTGCCTGAGATGGAACCAGGAAGCTCGATTATGCCGGGAAAGGTGAACCCGACACAGTGTGAAGCCGTCACAATGGTGTGTGCGCAGGTAATGGGAAATGATACAACCTTGGCATTCGCGGGAGCGAATGGGGCATTGCAACTGAATGTATTTATGCCTGTGATTGCGTATAACGCCTTGCAATCTATACAACTCCTCGGTGATGCATGTGAGTCATTTCGCGAGAATTGTGTCGAAGGCATTGTGCCAAATACTGAAACGATAGGGCGGCACCTCTCAGAATCACTGATGCTTGTGACAGCGTTGACCCCGCATATTGGATATGATAAGGCGGCTAAAGTTGCGCAATATGCGCATGAGCACGGCAGCACACTGCGCGCGGCGGCTGTAGCTCTTGAAGTACTAACGGGTGAGGCGTTTGATGAACTTGTTTTGCCAGGGGATATGACGCGACCGAATTTGGGGTGAATGGGCATCGGTCATCGGTTAAACGGACTTTGAATTAACCAGACTCCGTCTTAACCAACGACCGAAAGGAAATCTGCGTAGCAGATTTTCGTACTGACAACTGATAACTACTTAATCATCGGCACCAGTTTCGTCTATTTCTGCCTCAATAGCGGATACCTCTAAGTTTTGGAAACTGGAGAATCCACTACCCGCTGGTATAAGCCTGCCGAGAATAACGTTTTCCTTCAGTCCGAAAAGTCTATCGGTTTGTCCACCGACAGCAGCATCCGTGAGCACCTTCGTCGTCTGCTGGAAGGATGCAGCTGAGATGAAGCTATCTGTACTCAAGGAGGCTTTGCTGATACTCTGGAGAGTCGGTTCACCCGAGGCAGGTGTGCCACCTTTTTCCTCAATTTCACTGTTAACACGTTCAAATTGTCTACGTTGCACTTCATCATTCGGATAGAAATCGGTGTCACCCGGATCGGTGATGCGAATCTTCGTTAACATCTGTCGAACTATCGTCTCAACGTGTTTATCGTTGATAATCCCTTTGCCGTAGACTTTCTGGACTTCGTCGATGAGGTATGACCAAACCGCCTCTTCGCCTTCAACGGATACGCCTTCAATAGTCGTCCGTCCGATACTCAAAATATCGTGCGGATTGAGGTAACCATCAGTGAGGGGTTCACCCGCATTCACCCAATCACCTTCAGCGACACGTCGCTTCTCATCAGGTATCTGATAGAGACTGCTCTTATATCCTTCGTGCTCAATTCGGTAGGCGGGAATACCTGACTTCGTGCCTGCGGATTGGACGTAACCTTCAATTTCAGCGATTTCTGCGGCTTCACCGCGCTTCGGACGGCGCGCTTCAAATAATTCAGTGACACGGGGTATACCTGCAACAATGTCAAGGTTCGCTGTTCTCTCATGAAGCTCTGCCAACGTATCTCCCTTTCGGATACTGCCACCCTCTGTCAAAGAGAACGAGTAACCTGTAGGAATGACATGCGGCACCCGATTCCCATCCGTTGTTTCTACCTCAATACGCATCCGCAATGACAATTCGTCGACTTCAAATCCGGGATACTGTCTCGATGCTTCATTGTAGGTTTCCTCTGGCAATTCGTCACCGACGGCGTACTTACAATTCGGATGATAAACCTCAGTAACGGTATGAGTTATCTGCAAATTTGCCTTGTCAAGAGCACGGTATTCCTTCGAGGGTAGAATAGTACCGACCTCAAGTGGTTCATCAACCTCTCGTTTATCTTCAGTTACTCGGTAGACCAACTCAGCATCAAACCCTTTGAACTGGCGATGGTACGTCTTATACTCATCTTCACTCAGTTCAGTACCAACCTCCAACTCCAATTCAGGGTGATGGACGCTAACGACATGGTATAGTGATTTAACTTTCTCCGGTAACGTAGCATCCGTCTTACGGAGTGCTTTATACTCAGGCTCGGTGAGACGTTGACCGACACTTAACGCTGTCGTGCCATCTTCGATGTTGGTCACTTCATAATGACGCGCGACTTCAAAACCTTTGTAGTGTCGGCGGTTTGCGGTTGACTCCTTTTGTGTCAAAAGACTACCAACTTCTAATGAGCAGTCAGGATGGTTGACCGTTGTAATACGGTACATGCGGTCCGCTTCAAAGCCTCCCGTGGTGTGCTTACTTTGAGAAGTGACGAACCCAGGGTATCTCTCATCGAACTGTTTTGCCTCACTCTCGCTAATCAGCTCCCCCGGCTTGAGCGGACAGTCAGGATGATAAACCTGAGTGATACGGTGTCGCAGCCTTTGGGCATCGAAACCTGTAAACCGCTTGTGTGCCCGGGTTAAGGCTGACTCGCTCAATTCTTCGCCCTTTTCAAGTGGACAATCTGAATGATACACAGCAGTCACATAGTGCCGCTCAACTTCCTGTTTTTCGACTTTAAATGCGCGTTCAAATTGTTGATACTCTATGCGGGCATCCTCGTACTCACGGAATGTGAGCGTCTGACCAACCGTAAATTCACCAACCTCTGTATGTACAACGTAAACGGGTTTTGTCTCAACCTCAAATGGATTAAGCAACGGAGCGATATCCTCCGGTGCCACTTCGTCTCCTACCTTAAGTCCGAAGTCTTTACTTGTCTGCTCATCTATCTCGGTGATACGATACACACGATTAAAACTCGCATCTCGCCCAGAGGCATTCGCAGTATCAGGACTATCAGGGGAGCCATTCGTCCGTTCAGAACCTGAAGCTGCTGTAAGGTTTTCAATCTCAATAGGCGCGCCCGTTTCTGCATCCGAGTAATGCCATTCTCCACTAACCCCTTGTCGGACCTCTGCTCTCAATTGTTCTATCTCTTCTTCAGTGAGTTCAGTGCCAACACTCAATGGGAGCTTAGGGGACTGCACCCGCGTCACTCGGTATTTCGGGTTCACAAATCGCTGGAAACCATATTCCATCTGTGCCTTGAGGTATTCTGATTGAGACAAGCGATCTCCTAATTTCAAATTACAGGCACTATCCAAGACCTCCGTGACTTCATACAGCCATGTCTTTGTGTCAAAGCCTTTATAGCGTTCCGTGTTTTCCATATACTGCTTCTCGCTGAGCAGTTCACCTTCACGCAATTGACACTCAGGGTGATTGATTTGTTGAACCTTATATGCGGGCCCATCAAGGTTTTCTCTGTTTTCGGTAGCGACCCAGAGTCCACCCTCTTTTTCCACCGTCCGACCGGGTTGGAAATCTCGGAAATACACGGTGCCATCGACTTTGGACAAGATTCTGCGCTGACGTGCTTCTGAAACATCTTCAACAGCACCCCCGGTGTGGAACGTCCGCATCGTGAGCTGCGTGCCCGGTTCACCGATAGACTGTGCCGCAATGATACCTACGGCTTCGCCAACGTTGACAAGATCGTTTGTCGTCAAATCGTTACCGTAGCATTTTGCACAAACACCATCATCGGTTTGGCACGTAAGCACAGAGCGCACCTGCACTACTCTTATACCGAGGGTATCAATCTGATCCGCCATCTGCGCGGATATGATACTACCCGAAGGAACAAGCAGTTCTCCACTCTCTGGATTGAGAATATCCTCAGCGGCAGTACGTCCGCTAATCTTGAAAGCAAGGTCACCTCCCTCTGTCGCAAACTTTAGAATGCTATTAAGGGTGCCACAGTCTTCAGCAGTGACGCGAACGTCTTGAGCCACATCTACAAGTTTTCGAGTAAGGTAACCGGACGCTGCGGTTTTCATCGCCGTATCGACCAAACCTTTACGGGATCCATAGGTAGAGTTGAAGTAGTCGAGTACATCCAATCCGTCTCGATAAGAGGAAGTGATCGGCGGAATGAGAATTTCTCCGCTCTGCTTCGCTTTCAACCCGATGACAGCACTGATTTGCATAAATGGATTCTTCCGTGCTCGCGCGCCACTATCTGCCATAATATGTACCGGACTGAAACCCTCTACTGTTTCGTCGCGTATCTCTAACCCATCGGGATCGACGTAAGGATGAATCTTCCGAGGGTCGCCGCGCTCGACGAGAGATGTCTCCAATTCGGGCAAGACTGAGAACATCTTGTTCTCAACTGCTTTAATCGCTTTCATCCAGATACGAATCTGCTCGTTTTCGTGTTCTTCACGCTCGGTAGCTGTAACATTACTAAGGAGGGTATCAATCTCTATCTGTGCTTTACTCACCAAGTCATCACGGTTGTCAGGGGTAATGTAATCCATGATACCGGGCGAAATACCGCTTAGCGTCGCATACTCGAAAGCGAGCTTCTGGACTTTCTCAAGCACTTCAGTCGTGACACGTGTACCCAATTCATTGAAACACCGATGGATCAGATCAGATAATTCTCTACCCCCGGCTTCTGCATTGAAGAACGGAAGGTGCTGCTGGGAATTTTCATCCTCCCACACCAAACCTGACGGTAGTACTTCGTTGAACATTACCCTACCGACTGTCGTCAGAATTGGTTCCGTGGTTTTCTCGTTATTCCCATTAGATGCCAAGAAGAGCTGAAGGTTGTCGTGCAATTTAAGCTGCCCCGCTGCATGAGCGGTAATTACCTCTTCTGGATGTGAGTAGCGACGATGGAACCATGGTTTCTCACGGAGGGCATCAAAAGCAGAAGGATCGTTTGTTGCATAAGCATCATGTAGAAGTGACGCATCCGCCGCGTGCTCTGGCAATTCCTTCGTTAGAAAACTGGGGCCGAGGACCATGTCAAGTTCCGGAACAGCGACAGGATCGCCGTGTGAAGGCTTGAGGATGTTATGACTGCTGAGCATGAGGAGTTTCGCTTCAGCTTGCGCTTCCATGGTAAGTGGTACGTGGACTGCCATCTGGTCGCCATCAAAATCAGCATTAAACGCTTTGCAAACGAGTGGCGGAATCCTGATCGATTTGCCTTCTACCAAGACAGGCAAAAATGCCTGAATGCCCAGCCGGTGCAAAGTTGGAGGGCGATTAAGTAGGACCGGATGATCCGCAATGACTTCCTCTACGACTTCCCATACAGGAGAATCAGAATCAACGTGTTCAGCAATGTGCTTCGCACGTTTAATCGTCTGTGTATACCCATACGCTTGAAGTCTCTCAATGATGAACGGTTTAAACAACTCCACAGCCATTCGTTTTGGGATCCCACACTGATGCAACCCCAATTCAGGCCCAACAACGATGACACTACGCCCGGAGTAGTCAACCCGCTTACCAAGCAGATTCTGACGGAATCTCCCAATCTTACCTTTGAGGACATCGGCAAGGGATTTGAGCGGGCGATTCCCCGGACCGGTGACACGTCTACCGTGTCGTCCATTGTCGAAGAATGCGTCAACTGCTTCCTGTAACATCCGTTTCTCGTTCCGAAGAATAACTTCTGGAGAACGGAGTTGTATCAGTTTGCGCAGTCGGTTGTTGCGATTGATAACACGGCGATACAGATCGTTCAGGTCACTGGTAGCAAAACGTCCACCTTCAAGCGGAACAAGAGGGCGTAAATCCGGCGGGATGACAGGAATAACGTCCAAAATCATCCATTCGGGTCGCTGACCGATTTTTTCAAAGTCCGCTATCTGTTTTAGTTGCTTAGCGATCTTCAGTTTTTTCTGATGGCTTGTTGTTGCTTCCAGTTCCGCGGTTAACTTCTCTATTTCTGCCTCAAGATCAATATCACTCAGTAATTCGCGAATGACTTCTGCGCCGGTGCCAGCCCGAAATCCGCCCCAGTACTTGTTGCTGTGCTCTATGTACTCAATCTCGGTGAGCACTTGCCCACGTTCAAGAGGACAATCTGGGTCAGTCACTTCAACGACGATAAAACCCTCAAAATAGAGGACACGTTCAACATCACGTGAGGAGAGTTCACAGAAAGTGCCGATCCGGGAAGGAATTCCTTTAAAGTACCATATATGTGAAACAGGCGCGGCGAGTTGGATATATCCGAGTCGATCTCTGCGAACGCGCTGTTGCGTAATTTCAACACCACAACGGTCACATATCATCCCTTTATGTTTAATCCGTTTATACTTACCGCAGTTACACTCCCAGTCCTTTTGTGGTCCAAAGATAGCTTCACAGAATAGCCCATCCGGTTCTGGACGAAAGGAGCGGTAGTTAATAGTCTCCGCCTTCTTGACCTCACCACAATTACACGTCCCTTTCTCTGGGCAGATAAAAGGCTCATCCGCTGATTGGGCAGGATTCCGCCGTTTGCAACTGGTCTTCTTCGACTCATCTTTAATCTGATCAGGCGAAGCTATTTTTATAGAGATGCTGTCAAATGCCGTGTTCATGTTTTAATTACCTCCAAACTACACATTGTTCCACTACGTTTCACGATGGTGTTGGCAAAGCACGAATGTGAAAAAGAATGTGTTCGGAAAGATGTACGATTCCAAAAAACCTAAAGATCCGTACAGATTCCTTTCCACATCAAAATAAACCAAAAATCAGCGTGAAACGAAGTGAACGCTGAGAAAGTGGCCATGGTTAAAAGGGCTATTCTTCATCCTTATCGAGGGATACATGAAGTCCAAGGGTTTGGAGCTCGCGGACTAAGACTTTGAATGATTCCGGTGTACCGGGCTGGTCAGGGTTTAACCCTTTCACAACCGACTCGTAAATTTCTCTTCTGCCGAGAACGTCATCTGATTTGAGCGTGAGCATTTCTTGGAGCGTATGGGCGGCACCATAAGCCTCCAATGCCCAGACCTCCATCTCACCGAGTCGTTGACCGCCATGTTGTGCCTTGCCACCCAACGGTTGCTGTGTAACAAGAGAGTAGGGGCCCGTTGAGCGAGCATGCATCTTATCAGCAACAAGGTGGTTCAGTTTAAGGAAATAGACATGCCCCACCGTTACTTCCTGTGCAAATGGCTCACCGGTTCTACCATCAAAGAGGATACTCTTACCGGTCTGTTTACTGCGTTCAGGTAGATCGGTCTTACCGAGCATTTCAAAGATTTCCTCCTCTGTCGCACCATCAAATACAGGGGACTCTACTCGAATACCGAGTTCATGGCATGCCCATCCAAGATGAATTTCCAAGATTTGACCGACGTTCATTCGAGAGGGGACCCCTAACGGGTTCAGTACCAGTTCAACCGGGGTGCCGTCTGGGAGATAGGGCATGTCCTCAGCGGGCAAGATTTTGGCAACAACACCTTTGTTCCCGTAGCGACCCGCCATCTTATCCCCAACAGAAATCGGACGCTTGCTTGCGACGTAGACTTTGACGCGTTTGATGACTCCTGGTTTCAGTTCATCACCCATCTCTAACTGTTGGAGTGCTCGTTCTTTCTCTTCAATGTAAGTGGTTATTCTACCTTGTGCCATCTCTTCAACGCGCTGGATATGCTCCTTGGCATTCGGATCGGTTACATGGATGTCTGAGAAAGACAAACTACAGGATTTACGCGCCTGCTGATAGTCAGAATCGGAAACATATTCTCCAACCGCCAGTCGGCAACCTGGGTCAAAAATAGCGGTAATATGCCAGAGGCAGTCGGTTTTCAATTCCTTGGTAGTCCGGCTGAGTGCTGCCCATTCATTCGCGGTTAACCGCTGCCCCGCCGCTATAGGACGCGCGGGGAAATCCCTGGATATTCGTAGATAATCGCTGTCGGAGAGTTCTTGACCTTCAGTCAAGGGACACTCAGGCTCGAAAACTTCGTTAATTCGCCAAAACAACTCGGCTTGTAGACCGGGATACGCTTGACTAAAGTTCACCCATTCTTCTTCATTCAATCTCTGCGTCTCAACGACAGGGCATCCAGCTGCTTCAATCTGTTCGGTAATCCCAGTCTCAAACTCAGAACGCTCACACGGTTGCAATACAGCGTCATCTGTAAGCTCATAGAAATCCCAATTATCGGGTTCTGACTCACCGCTGGTTACCAATACACCAAATCGTGCTTCTGCTGCTGCAAGCATTTCCATCAGATGTTCGGAATTGTACCCATTTTCAGTGTCCTCATCTTCATACATAACAATAGCAATCACACTGTTATCGTAACCCTGAAGTACAGCATCAGCGTCTTCTAAGTCTTCATCTACAGGCTCCGTCTCCTGCAAGAATGGCTCCGTGCTTCCTAAAATCGGTTTACATACTTCGGTAAAGTACTCTGGCACTGTTGAAGCATCCGAGGGATGAACCACAATAGTAGGAATCGATTCAGGAACATCTGTTACCCTATAACCTGCTTCAGCACTAAAAGCTTCAGAGTTTGTATCTTCGGTTACCAGATGGTACTCATCTGCAGTGAAACCGGAAATATAAGCGTCCAAAGCCTCAGCTGTCAGAGGATCCCCAGCATGAGCGAAAGGTTCAGCATCACCTTTCGTTCCATTCACGGTGTAAAGCGACTCCGCAAGTTCACAGCCGATGAGTTTTTTGCGAATCGCTTCGGTTTTTCGGAGACGGGTAGAGGCGATCTGCTCGCGCGAAGTTTCCTCAATCTCCTTGCGTTTCGCTTCGTAGCGCAAATTGTCAGCCATTGATAACCCTGATTCGCCTTGTGTCCAACCGCCACGACGGGAGACAGCATCCTGCTTACGGGAGAACACCTTTACATCGATGACAACGCCTTCAACACCGGGACGTATATAAGTCGAAGCATCTCTGACCTCTTTGACCTTTTCACCAAAGATCGCGCGTAGGAGTTTCTCTTCGGGACCATATTCACTTTCCCCTTTCGGTGTGATTTTTCCGACGAGAATGCTTCCGGCACCCACGACGCTCCCAACGCGAATAATACCCTCTTCATCGAGTTGGGTGAGCCGCTGCTCACTCACGTTCGGGATATCACGGGTGATCTCCTCCGGACCTACTTTCGTCTCACGCGCCTCTACCTCAAATTCTTCAATGTGGATAGAGGTGAAGGTATCCTCCTTGATGAGCGTTTCACTTATCAGGATAGAGTCCTCATAGTTGTGACCACCCCACGGCATATAAGCACAGAGTATATTCCGCCCAAGCGCGAGTTCACCACTCTCTGTAGAGGTGCCATCTACAATAACTTGTCCGGCTTCAACTTTATCGCCCACCGCAACAATGGGACGTTGGTGGATACAGGTGCCGCTGTTACTTCGTTGGAAGGTCTTGAGTGTGTAGACATCGTAGCCCATTGCGCTGAACGTGTTTTCACCCTTGTCGTGATGAAGTGTTTCGCCAGTATATATAAGAATCTCATCGGCGGAAACACTTTCGACGGTCCCGGCTCGATCCGCGGTGATGAGCGCGCCTGAATACAGGGCAGCGGGTGCTTCCATCCCCGTTCCGACGAGTGGTGCTTCTGGACGGACAAGTGGTACAGCCTGACGTTGGTGATTAGCTCCCATCAACGCACGGTTTGCGTCCTCGTGTTCCAAGAATGGAACCAGCGCGGCAGAAATGCCAACGATCTGTTGTGGGGACACACCAATATAGTCCACTTTTTCCATCGGAAGGGATAGCACATCTTCTCCACTCCGTACAGGGAGTGTATTCTCATAAATACCTGCACCACCATTTCCAGATTTTTGGGTGTCGCGCAAGGGTGCCTTCGCGGCGATGTACGCAGTATCCTCACTATCTGCTGTGAGATATTCCACTGGACCCAGCGCAGGACCCTCCTCAACCTTATGATAGGGTGTTTCTATAAAGCCGTAGGGGTTTATACGTCCATAACACGCCAAAGAAACGATAAGTCCGATGGACGGACCCTCAGGCGTTTCTAAGGGGCAGACACGTCCATAGTGTGTTCGATGGACATCCCGCACAGCTGCCGTAGCCCTATCTCGGTGAAGCCCACCGGGACCGATCGCCGAGATACGACGCTTATGTGTCAATTCATCCAAGGGATTAATCTGTTGCATGAACTGTGACAGTTGGTTGGACCCAAAAAATTCCCGAAGTGCCATCATCAACGGCTTCGGATTTATCAGAGAAGACGGGACGACCTTTGCAATATCGCTGTTGGTACTCAAGCGTTCGCGCGTAGTCCTGCGAATCTGGAATAAACCCATTCGAAACTGGTTTTCGAGGAGCTCACCGATAACACGGACACGGCGATTACCAAGATGATCGAGATCGTCTTTCGGGGCAATCCCATTGTGGACTTTAAGGAGATAACCGACTGTAGCGGCAATATCTTGGGGACGGAGCGTGCGTAATGTCTCTGGAGGTGGCTCACCATAAATGGGAATATTCTGAAATTTTCGATTCAGTTTGTACCTTCCAACGACACCTAAATCGTATCGATGGGCATCAAAGAGCAACCATGAAAGGTGTTTGCGAGCGTTCTCTATGCCAGCAGGGTCCCCAGGTCTCAGTGTGCGGAAAATTGTAAGCAGTGCGGCATCTTGTAAAGTATATGGCTCTTCATAGTCCGCTTGTCGGTCGAGCTCCAATGTGTTACGTAAAAATCGGATGTGCTGGCAGTCTTCCTCATCCAGTACGATGAGTGCCTCAACGCCAGCTTCACTGAGGCGTTCCAATTCTGTTTCAGTGAGCAACGTGTTCGCAGTGAGGAGTACTTCGCCAGTTACGTGGTTGATAACGTCCTCCGCGCAGACTCTGCCGACACTTTCCTGACTACTTTGGGACAAAAGTCGTTCAGCTGTGAACGCTTTGCTTCCGTAACGGGCGCGTGCCTCTTCGTATTCTGAATTCGTTAGCAATTGTCCGGGAACAAACTCACATCCACTGTTATGGGTGTCAACCACACGTCGAAGAAGTTCAGTTTCAAAACCCTTCCATTTTCTGCGAAGGCTCGTACGCTTGTTATATGTAAGTTCTTGTCCAATCTCCAGTGGGCAGTCCTTATCAGTGACTTCTATAACGCGATAACACTTCTCTACTTCAAGATCAGGATAGTCTCGGTTGGCTTGTCGAAAGTCGGTAGCATTTAACAAATCACCTGATTTGAGTTGTTTTGTCGGGCCTGCTACATCGGTAACCTCCCATCCGGCAAGCACAAGTCGTTCCGTTTTCGCGTAAAGTTTCAGAATGTCGGCATCCGACCCCCAACCGAGTGCCCGAAGTAGCACAGTAGCGGGTAGTTTTCTACGCTTGTCAATGCGGACGTAAATCTGATCTTTAGTGTCTATTTCAAATTCAACCCATGCTCCTCGATACGGGATAATTTGAGCGGTCGGTGTACTCCGCCCCGTCGGTAATGATTTTTCAAGGAAAATTACGCCCGGTGAACGGTGCAGCTGACTCACGATGACACGTTCACTGCCGTTGACAATGAAGCTACCGTTTTCAGTCATTAAAGGGACTTCACCGAGATACACATCGGATTCTCGGATATCCACAACGTGAGGGTCATCTGCATCCGAGTCTGACTCACGCAGGACAAGCATAATACGGGCAGTCAGTGATACTTGATATGTTACACCGCGCGCAACACATTCTTGGAGCGTATATTTCGGTGTACCAAGGCTGTAACTGACAAATTCAAGACTGTTAACCTCCGAAAAGTCGGGAATCGGAAATACTTCCTTAAGCACCGCTTGGAGGCCAATATCCGGACGTTCATTCGGTGGGATATTTCGTTGTAAGAAGGCATCATAGGAAAGCTTTTGGGTCTCTATGAGGTTCGGAAGCTCGGTCCGAACCTGCGTTTTGGCAAAAGACATTCTCTCATTTTTCTCGCGGGACTTTTTGTTCACTGAATGAGGTCTCCCTACTTGGCGGTGGTTACGCAGTTTGCAAATTGACTTTTGAAAGAATCTGCTTCTTCAACTGCCTTTTCCATCTTAATATGGTGACATAGCATAACAGAATATTATACATTATATTTCGCGAAATGTCAAGATAGAACTAAAAAATCACATTTTTTTGCATTTTAATGAAATAAGGTATGAGATTAATCCTTAAAATCAAAATCGCAATTTTTATACCGATCAGCAAGGCATTGGCATCTTATAGTAAAATTCGAAAACATGTTCACACGTGTAGCATAGCCTGTTAGGCTGTGCCAGTCAGAACAGATAACTTCAGAGTTCGCACGATGCCATGAATGTCCAAGTAATTACGGAATTTACTATAAATGTGCTGTTCACGACATCTGATAAAGATGCAATTCGCATTATTGAGGATCACATGGGAGCAATCACAACACCGATACAGGTTAAAGCAATCATCGGCGTGCTGACACCGGAGCCCAATGTCCTACCAACAGTTTATACGGAACTGACACATCGCCTTGGACCCATTGATTACACAAGTGAATTAATGCCTTTCACGAGCACAGCCTACTACGAGGCTGAAATGGGACCAGACATTCAACGACAATTTATCAGTTTTGAAAGACTTATCGATGCTGGCATGTTGGCAGCGATGAAGTTGTTCACGAATAACATAGAGCAAGTGTTTGCGATAAAAAAGTCCGATGGAGACGCGCGGCGGGTCAATTTGGACGCGGGTTACATCTGCTTAGCAAAACTCGTGCTTGCGTCAACAAAAGACCATGCCCATCGTATCTACCTCAGCGACGGTATTTACGCCGAAATTACACTCCGCTTCTATCGCAAAACGTTCCAACCCTGGGAATGGAGTTATCCCGACTACCGATTACCAACATATATCGCTATTTTTAACCATATTCGCAGAATCTATAGGAAACAATTAACAAATGCAGAAATATCTTAAAAAGATGCAAGGTTCCACATCCTGGCACTACACAAAAACGCTGTTCCTCACCGTTCTCACGGGTGCTCTTTGGACGTATCTTCTATACAACACCGATGCTGAAGTCGCAGACCAAAACCATCGTGCGCGAGCACGCGACATCGGTATCCAGATCGGTACCATCCCAACCGGCACACACAATGCCATCACTGATGTAGACGGCGTGAAAGTCGGACATGTTACCCTGAACGAAGGCGATTCAATTCGTACGGGTGTTACCGCTATCCTTCCAAGTGATGATATTTGGACAGCACGTCTATTCGGCGCGGCGCATGTCATTCATGGCAACGGTGAAGCAACAGGCATCGCTCGTATTAATCAAGCTGGATGGATTGAGTCTCCCATTTTGCTCACAAATACACTCAGTGTTGGAGCAGTCCACGACGGTGTTGTACGTTACATTGTGAAACGATATCCAGATAACAACATTGTGCTGCCAATTGTGGCGGAGTGCTACGATGGTGGTTTGAACGACATCAGTGGGCTCCACATTACAGCACAGCACGCGATCGAAGCGATTGAGAACGCCACTGACGGTCCCGTAACCGAAGGAAGCATTGGCGGCGGTACTGGCATGCGGTGCTACGGGTTTAAAGCCGGAATCGGCACCGCTTCTCGCGTTCTGTCTGAGGAACGCGGTAGATGGACAGTCGGTGTCCTCGTCAATTCCAATGGAGGCCGTCGTTCGCAACTGCGAATTGATGGTGTCCCTGTCGGTAAAGAAATTGTCGGATCCCCGCCGAAACTGGGTAGGGACGGCTCGTTTATTATTGTTATCGCAACGGATGCCCCGTTGACGCATCGCCAATTGAAACAGTTAGCGATGCGCGCGACGCATGGACTTGCTCGTACAGGTACACCGAGTACAGACGGGAGCGGTGAATTCGTCATCGCATTTTCCACTGCAAACATTTTTCCACGTCGGACCGAAACCGGCACTTTCCACATCGAGATGCTCATCAACGGACGGCTCAATTCACTTTTTCAAGCGGTTATCGAGGCCACAGAGGAGGCTATCGTCAATTCCATGACGATGGCGACTACAACCACCGGACGCAACGACAGAACGATGTACGCGATTCCGTTAACAGAACTACAAAAGGTGATGAAGGCATACGAACATTGATATACTAAGCGGAGTTGACGCGATTGAGATCGGGTGCCAGAGACGATGGCACAACTTCATAATGTGAAAATTCCAATGTAAATGCCCCACGTCCTTGTGTCATTGAGCGAAGCCGAGTTGTGTACTGGAACGTCTCCGAAAGTGGTATAAAGGCATTGATGACATTCTGTGTCGATTGCGATGGACTCCGTGTATCGGATGTATCCTGCGTTATGCTCTCGTTAATCTGCGCTCGACGTGAGTTCAGGTCACCAATGACTTTGCCAACATGCTCATCAGGAACAGTAATATGCATCCGCATAATTGGTTCTAACAACAAAGGATTCGCTTTTCTGGTTGCGTTTTCAAACGCCAAGATAGCTGCCGCTTCATACGCGACCTCCGAAGAATCCGTTGGGTGGTAGGAACCACCCGTGAGCGTAACCTTTACGTCCTGCATCGGATATCCGATGCGAGGACCTGTTCCCATAGCACCTTCCAATGCTTTCTCAATGAACGGGACGTACTGCCGAGGGATCTGGGTTTCGTCAGTGTTATCTTCAAACTGAAACCCGGCCCCACGTGCTAACGGCTCAACGGTTAGCAGGACATCACCGTATATCCCTTCTTCATCTGTTTTATGGATGTGTGTCCCGCGAGCCTCTGCCAGCGTCCTGATAGTTTCACGATATGCTACCTGCAGTTTGCTCACCCGAGCATTGACCCCGAATTCGCGTATCATGCGGTCTGTGAGGATCTCTAAATGGAGTTCACCCATGCCAGAGATAATCCGTTGTCCGGTCTCTTTGTCTATCCCGACAGTGAAGGTTGGATCCTCATCCATCAATTTTTCGAGTGTTTCCTCCAAGGCATCCGCATCACTCGCGCGATCAGGTTCAATGGCAACCGAAATAACCGGATCGGGAAAAGTGATGGACTCCAACAGAATATGTTCTCTCGGATCAGTCAGAGTATCGCCGGTTTTGGTGTCCTTAAGTCCGATGAGTGCAACAATATCACCGGCGTAAGCCGCATCACAGACTGCCTCCTTATTGGCGTGCATCTGTAGGATACGATTAATCCGCTCGCGTTTTTCAGAACGGACGTTATAGATGGTCTCCCCTCGCTTGAGTACACCTGAATAGATACGACAGTAGACGAGTTTATCCACCGTTGGATGGCTTGCCACTTTAAATGCTAACGCTGAAAACGGGGCAGCGTCGTTTGCAACACGTGTCACTATATCTTGCTCTTCGGCTGCTTTTTTCGCGCGTTTGGAACGTTCCCCGCCAGAGGTGGGATGTGGTACAGTCCCTTCAATGGGAGGCACGTCAACAGGGGACGGTAGAAAATCGATGACCGCATCCAATAAAGGTTGAACGCCTTGATTCTTTAAAGAACTTCCGCACAGCACAGGGAAGAGTCTCCCTTGCAGTGTCGCTGCCCGGATAACCGTTCGTAACTCGGCATGGGTTATCTCTTCACCTCCCAAGTATTTTTCAAACAACGCCTCATCTTCGACGGCAACAGTCTCATAGAGGGTTTCTTGTGCTTGGGCAGCTTCATCTTGAAACTCGGGCGGAATTTCTGCTTCCACATACGTCTGTCCGAGATCGGTTTCGTCCCAGCGCATCGCCTTCTGCGTCACGAGATCAATAACACCGGTGAAATCGGCCCCTTCACCCATCGGTAATTGGAGGGGTAACGGGTTAGCACCTAACTGTCCCTGGATCATTTCCAGAACGCGGGTGAAATTCGCACCAACCCTATCCATCTTATTAACGAAGACGATACGTGGCACATCATAGCGTTCGGCTTGACGCCAAACCGTCTCTGACTGTGGCTCGACACCACCGACAGCACAGAAAAGGGCAATTGCACCATCCAAAACTCGTAAGGATCGTTCCACCTCCACTGTGAAGTCGACGTGTCCGGGTGTGTCAATAAGGTGGATTGCATGTTCTCGCCAGAAACAGGTCGTCGCGGCGGCAGTAATCGTTACGCCGCGTTCCCGTTCCTGGACCATCCAATCCATCTCAGCAGTACCGTCATCTACTGCACCGATCTTATGCTTTTTACCGGTGTAGAAAAGGATCCGTTCGGTTGTGGTTGTTTTGCCAGCATCAATGTGCGCTGCTATGCCGATATTGCGCACGTTTTCAATGGAATATTCGCGTGCCATTTTTCCTTACAGATTCGTGCCTACATGCTATTGTTCCATTGAAGAACAACACCGAGTAAGCCAGGGTTCCACTCCATGAGGAGTTGATATGCTTTTGCTGCGTCTTTTCCGGGGACGCGATGGCTAATCAACGGGGTAACGTCGAACCGCTTCTGTGTGATGAGTGATAGCAGCAAGAGGCTATCCTCTTCAAGCGTCCAGAAATTCGGTGAGGAGTCTTGACGCGGACGGATAGAATTGTGGGCACCATATAGAATGAGGCCTTTTTTATGCACATCGCGATAGAAGTTCACGCTCGGTGTTTCCCCACGCGTACTCGCCAACAACACGACTCGGGCATCACGCCCCGCAACATCTAAAGCCGTGCTGATTGCGTCAGGGTGCCCAGTCGCCTCAATAACAACTGCTGGTCCATTGCCTTGAGTTGCGTCACTTAACTGTTCGGAGAAATCGGTATCTTCTGGATTGAAGGTATAGTCTGCTCCCACTTTTTTAGAGATTTCAAGACGACTGTCGGTGAGATCTGCAGCAATAAGCGGCAGTGCTCCACTGAGTTTTGAAAGTTGCATCGCTGATAAGCCGATGAGTCCCTGGCCCAAAATTAATGTTGCTTCTCCCAATTCAACCCGTGCTTTTCGGACACCTTGCAGCGCAATCGCTCCAAGATTAAAGAAAACCGCCTCTTCGGCTGGAACATCAGCGGATGCTATCTTGAGTAAGCGACTCGGCGAAGCCACAAAGTGGCTGTTATGTCCCTGTGTTGAAGCGACACGGTCACCTACCTCACAATCGGTGACTGCCTTTCCGACCTCTATTATTGTGCCGATATTGCTGTAACCCGGGCGGGTCGGATACCTTCCTTGGGCATTCGGAAGTCCCAATAAAAACGCGCGCTCCGTGCCAGGGCTGATGAGTGTGCATTCCGTTTCGACAAGCACTTCATCATCTCCGATAGGCGGTAGCATAAACGTTTCAATGTCAACTTTAGCGCGCTCTGGCCAAACAACCCGTTGTGCTTCCATCTCCAACCTCAATCTCTTAATATCACCTAAGTTGCTACTTTGTAGCATAGGAGACCGTTGGTTTCCTGTGCATCTTCATGCTGAAAATCACACGGAATACACCCAACTTTTCCCAAAAATGAAGGAGTCTCGCTGAAAAAGGGTGTTCGTGTATCTGAAATCATAGAGGTAGCAATTTGGGTTAATATAGCAAAGGATAGTTGTTTTCAAGGAATATACCACAAAAACAACTATCCGTCAAGCATTCATCCGTGAACCCACAATATAGTAGGGCCATCGTGTTATCTATCTGTCTAACGTGTCAACTTTGATTGTAACATATCCGCCACCTTGTCTATTCGGTGACTTGACATAGAGAAGTCCCTGCTTTTTATTTTCGTTTGTGAATTGTTCCACAAGGCGGGAATAGGACTCAAGGTCGTCAATCGATGTCCACTCCATTTCTTGAATGAGAGAGCCAGGGACGATACCTTTTTTTTCTGCAGTGCTCCCGCTTTCAACCCGTGTGACAACTACACCTTTCTCGTCTGATGCGTAACCGTAACGCTCTGCAATCGCCGGGGTCAGGTTCTGGACATGAAGTCCAAAGAATGCTTCTTGCTGTTCATCACGGTTTAGTTCTACCCCTGTGCCAGCACTTGCCATCATAGCCATTTCGGCTTCTGCGTTGAGTTTGGCGATAACTTCTTCGGTCCGTTTGCCCAATTTGACGGTTAATCGTTTTTCTTTATCGTCTCCTCGGAGCACTATTACTTCAACGGATTTACCGACCTCTGTTGCCGCTACAACATGCATCAGATGGTTGGTATCTCGAATTGTTTCGCCGTTAAATTCAACGATGACATCTGAACGTTGAATGCCGCCTTTATCTGCGGGACTCCCTTTGCTCACCTGAAGCACAAAAGCACCGCGAGGTGTATCAAAATTCAATTTTTCTGCCAAATCCTGCTCGACATTTCTCATGCGGATACCAAGCCAACCGCGCTCAACTTTTCCGTGTTTAATAAGTTGTGGTAAGACCTGTTGTGCCATTTTACTCGGAACGGCGAAACCGATACCGATATTTCCCATGGAAAAACCACCAGTGACAATCGCAGTATTAATTCCAACCAATTCGCCCCGAATATTTATCAAGGCACCACCGCTATTCCCTCGATTGATCGGCGCATCCGTTTGTATGAAATTGGCGTACTTGATACCGCTGAAATCTTCAGATCGTTCTTTTGCGCTCACGATTCCTCGTGTCACAGTTTGAGAAAAACCAAGTGGGGTTCCGATAGCAATCACCCATTCACCAACTTCAAGTTGATCCGAATCACCAAAAGGGAGGGTTGGAAGTCCTTCAGCGTCAACTTTGAGAAGTGCTAAATCGGTGCCACTGACTTCGGACCCGGCGGCATCGCGTCCAACTAACTCCGCTGCGTACTTTTTTCCACTTGCTAAGGTCACTGTAATTTCATCGCTTCCCTCAATGACATGGTTATTGGTAAGAATATAGCCATCGTCACTGACAATCACCCCAGAGCCAACACCGCTAACGGGGCCAGGATTCGGGAGTGTACGTTGGCGCGGGTCTTGTTCTCGAAAAAAACGTCTGAAGAATTCATCTCCAAAAAAGTCTCTAAATTGTTCTTCTCGCTCGGGAGACATCTGCCGTCTTTGCCGTTGTGTTTCCGTTGTAATTTGGACAACAGCAGGACGCGTTCGCGCCACCAAGTCAATAAATGCTCGATTTGCGCGTTCTAAGTGCAGGAAATCTTCTGGTGTCTGAGGTGTATCGTTCGTCTGTCCGACGGCGGTCTGTAGTGTGAACTCGTTTGTGTCTCGGTCAATGATAACCCCTGCGGCAACAATAAGGACTGCTAAAACCAAAATTACCCGTACGGTGTTATGCAGTGTTGTGCTGCGTCTCAACATGATATAAATCCTCCTATATGATTTAGTGTTAGGTCCGATTTTGGAGGCAGCCGGAACCATTTGTTGTTTATTTTTTCAGTTTATGTTCTAAAGACACACCTATTAGATAATAAAGTTGCAAAAAAGTTAGAAAAAATATGATGTGTCGCGCAGGTCCTATTCATTCCCTACGTGAGATCCGTTCCACATGTTCACGAACGATATGTTCCGGGGATAACCGAATAAATAGCCAAGCACCGGGCACAAGAATCACAAATGCTCCAATGAGGAGATCGTCAATCCTCCCAAAGATCGGGATAAAATCAAAATCAAGCGGATTTACCAAGTAGGCAACAGCGAAGATGACCGCCAATAATTCGGCAAGGATGAGAATCGCCTTCCGATGGATAGGGACACGTTCATCAACAAACAGCCGCCATGTCAGTTTGACGAAATTTGGGAAATGAAGGAGCAGGCGGAAAATTCGAAAGGAGCCTGGTCTGTTACCGCCAAAGAAAAAAGAATTCATCATATTTAAAAGTCTACCAAAACAGCTTTTTATGTGCAAATCAATTATTTCAACGAATAGATATTGAGTGCCAGTGCCTGTAGACAATCTGCATTATCTTGACTGTCACATCCTTTTTTGATATACTATCACCCAACAAATCGTACATGCCAGATAAAAGGAGAGACGATGGCAACACAAAATGAACTTTCAGCGCGTCAAATCGCCGCGCAACTTTATACTGTTCGAGAATTTACCAAAACCGAAGCCGATATAGTGGAAACGATAAAAAAGGTTCGGCAGCTCGGGTATGAGGCCGTGCAGTGTTCAGCACTGGGGCCCATTGAGCCTACTGCACTGAAAAACATTGTCGATGGTGAAGGCATTCGCATCATTGCGACACATACAAGTTACGAACGGATGCGTGATGAACCACAAGCCGTTATTGACGAACATCAATTGTGGGGATGCAAGCATGCCGCTATTGGTGGACTTCCCGGAGAATACCGGACCGATGAAGGATATGCCAGATTTGCGAGAGAAGCATCCGAAGTCGCGGCAGTCCTTGCTGAAGGAGGCTTGACTTTCTCCTATCATAACCATAGTTTTGAATTGGAACGTTATAACGGCCGAACTGGATTGGAGATTCTGTATGCGGAAAGCGATCCGAAGGTCTTCAAGAGCGAACTGGATACATACTGGATTCAGCACGGTGGGGGTGATCCAGCTGCGTGGATTCGCCAGTTAAAGGGACGCGCCGACATCATCCATCTCAAGGATATGGCGATGCAAGGCTCTACACAACGTTTCGCCGAGGTTGGCGAAGGCAATTTGAATTGGGATGCCATTCTGAACGCTTGTATCTACGCAGAGGTTGAGTGGTATATTATTGAACAGGATACCTGTTATGAGCGTGATCCTTTTGAAAGTTTAGGAATCAGTCTTAGAAATCTGAAGGAAATGGGGTTTGCTTAAAGACGTTGTATTTTTGCTGAATGGAGGCAAGTCTCCGTATTGATCCGAATGTCACAATAAGATACGGCGGTCTTGCCTTATGTTTTAATGCAGGTTGTCAGTTATGTAGCATAGGAAACCGTTGGTATCCTGTGTATAAATGTATTTCTTGCCATTCTAACTTGAGTATCTCCCTTATCCTTCCTTTATAAGTTAGGGCTTACGCAGGCAGCACTTCTGTAGCATAACCTGTTAGGTTGTGCCACGAGAACACGCGTGTTTTTTAGGGGTTCTCCCTCTCACAAAACGTCTTATGGTCAAAATTGCGTCCGTCCTGTAAGTTATAGTAGAATCCGACAATAAATTTACACGTGTAGCATAGCCTGTTAGGCTGTGCCATCAGATACATATAACTTCAGAGTCCACACGACGCTACAAATGTCCAAGTCATTACGGAATCTACTATAAACACACGGGTTTGATGGAAAAGGGCATCTGGGACGAAAAATTTTCATAATTACCCCAAATTGCTACTTACACAATTTTAGAGATTCGTCTGCTACTTTTCATTGAAAAACGATCAGGATCCGCAGCATTTCGTACCGTAGGAAACCGTGGGGCTCCTGCGTCCGAAGATGCACAACCTAACAGGTTATGCTACAGAACTGGCAACTTGGGTTAATTATTGGAGAATTGAATAGCTCTACATGTTGGAAAAGAGCACTTGACGAAAATGGATGCCTCTGGTAAATTATCACTATATTTCGCATCTTTTTCGTGAGGTTGCAAACTACGTCCTAAGATTTGTGGAGGAGAAAAAATGTCAGCACGTTTAGCAATAGATGGCGGAACGCCTGTTATTGCAGATTCTATACCTGGCGGGATGCACGGGCCCAGTGTGATAGACGAGCGTGAGATCAATGCTGTGACGGAGGTCTTGCGCAGTGGAAAACTTTTTCGGTTCGTTGAGGATTCAAACGTAGCCAGTTTTGAGAAGGAGGGAGCAGCGTACCTCGGGGCAAAACACGCCTTGATGGTGAACTCCGGCACCTCCGCAATCATCTGCGCCCTGACTGGAGTCGGCATTGGACCGGGGGATGAGGTGATCGTTCCAGGTTATACGTTTATCGCAACCGCTGCTGCTATTGTCGGTGTAGGTGCGATTCCAGTCATAGCAGAAATAGACGATTCGCTCGGCTTAGATGTTGCCGATGTGGAACGGAAAATCACACCCCATACGAAAGCCATCTTGCCGGTACACATGCAAGGTGTCCCGTGTCGGCTTGAAGCGATTGTCGAACTCGCGCAGAAGCACAATCTCCTGGTTGTTGAAGATTGCTGTCAATGCGTGGGTGGGCAATATAAAGGGAAATACGTTGGAACGTGGGGACATGCCGGCGCGTGGAGCCTCAATTACTACAAGGTAATCTCTTGTGGAGAGGGGGGCCTCGTCTTTACCGATGACTACGATGTCTATGAACGCGCAGCCTTCGCAGCGGAACCCGGCTTACCGATGTGGATGAGCGATTCTGAGTGGCAAAATAAACCTTTTTCCCGGCAGTGCTACCGAACTAGCGAAATCTTAGGCGCGATCGCACGTGTGCAACTCTCAAAATTAGAGGACATCTTGGGACATACACGCAGACTCAAAAAAGCGTTCACCGCGGAACTCAATGAGAAACCGAAAGGCTATATCCGTCAACACGTAGATGATCCAACAGGCGAATGCGGCATCAGTGCCGCGATTATTGTGCGTGATGTGGAACTCGCCAAAAAGTACGCAGATGCACTCAGAGCAGAAGGACTGAACGCAGGCACCGCTTACAATGAAGGGTTCCCCGACAGGCACATCTATACCTATTGGGATTCTATACTCTTCAAGCATTCACCAGACGCTTCCGGGTATCCATGGAAAGATCCGCGCTACAAGGGAGATGTTGAATACTCACGGGATATGTGTCCACAGACTTTGTCTATTCTCGGTCGTGCGCTACGATTTGGGTTTAACGTGAATATGCAGGAAGAACACGCACGATTGATGGCAGCCGCAATTAACAAAGTAGACGATGCCCTCGGATAAGGAAGCATTTACTCCGGTTCGACGGGAATAACATAAGTGCGCCGACCGATTTCGGTGAAGCCGAGTTTCTCTGCCACGCGAAGCGAGGCGAAATTGTCCTCACCACAGCTCCAAGCTGGTACTTTACCTTTCGCCTGAATCTCTTGGGCGACAAGTGATGCTGCGGTGGTGGAGAATCCTTTTTCACGCCACGCCTCCAGTGTAGAGACACCGATGTCGGCATGCAGATCGGTCTCTGCATAAGTGTGCGCGATGGCAACAACGTTACCATCCACAATGGCTCCAGCGGCGATACCCTCTGTCAGCATTGCCTTGTGTGTCTTATAACCGTTGCCTTGAACTTCTGCAGGGGCTTTCGTCAGACGCTCAACATCCGCCAATGTCAGGAGACGAACTACCTCATTTGGATAGCAGTGGACAGGTTCTAAAAGAGCGTGACAGACATCACCGTAATAACGGATGGATGTGCCGCTGTCGGCTTCAATAAGGGCACCGAGAGCGGCAGCGCAGGAGTTGTCAACGTTGATACAATCCCATCTGTCAGTCGCTTTCAACAGTTGCCAGAGTGCGTCGGCATCGGTGCCGACGCCACACGGTTCCTCTGGACAAAACGCATCGAACACGAGCGCGGCACTAATATCCTGCAGTGTGCCAGCAATATAGGCATCGCACATCCCATGTTTCAGACGGGATGCAGAAATCACCGTCATTGGCGTGTCGCCGAGGAGGTCAGCCAGTATGAGACATTCTTCGCGTGTAAGTTTCGTCATTTGATGGTTATCGGTTTTCAGTGAAGGTTCTCCAGTGTTTGGGCATTTTTATGGCCGAAACTGTTCGGTTGCCCATAGTCTTTTGCACAGCCTAACAGGCTATGCTACAAAGATAGCAACTTCGGGTAAAATAGTAAAAAATGAAGATTACCATTTTAGGATCAGGCACCTCAACAGGCGTTCCTGAGTATAAATGTGATTGCGAAACCTGCGAAGATGCGCGGGATGTCAACTCGAAAAACTACCGAACCCGTTCATCGATACATATTGAGAAAGATGGGAAACACCTCCAATTCGACCTCGGTCCTAATTTCATGGACCAGATCGTCCGAAACAGGATTGACAGGATAGATGCTGTTATCTTCACACATTCTCATGCCGACCATGTGAGTGGGACGAATGACATCGTGATGCCGTGTCGAAAACAGCAGATGGATATGCCTATCTATGGGCCCGAACAAACGATGAACATCTTACAACGCAACTTTGATTATATGTTCACAAAGGAGACGTTCCAAGGTGGTGGTGTCGGTCATCTGCTGCCGACTGTGATTAAAGAGAAAGAGAAATTGGAGTTGCATGGATTCGATATTCTGTCGATTCCAGTAGAGCATGGGAACGTTTCGACGTATGGCTACCGAATCGACGATTTCGGGTATCTACCGGATGTGAAGAGATTGCCGAAGGAATCCCAGGACCTATTAAATGGAATTGAGGTGCTGGTGATTGATGCGCTGAGTTTTAATCCGAGACATCCAACGCATCTTTCAGTTGGTGAGGCGTTGGAAATTAGTGCAGCTCTAAAACCGAGAGAGACCTATTTTACGCATATTATGCACCGGCTGGATCATCGGTATTTCCGAGACCAGTGTGAAGAGATGGACATTGAACTCCCAGACGATGCCTATCTCGCCTACGATACACAGGTCATTCAGCTGTAATAGCATCATCCAACAAGTTTCCCTTATAGGCTTGCGCTATCATCCTCTGTAGCATAGCCTGTTAGGCTGTGCCAGTCAGAACAGATAACTTCAGAGTTCACACGCCGCTATAAGTGTCCAAGTAATCACGGAATCTACTATAAAAATTAGCGTCCGAACCCACCACCTTGTGGGGGTTTGCGTTGCTGGAGAATAACTCGGTCGCCTGCCTTGAGTCCGCTTTTGACGATCACCTGCGTTTCGTTTTGCATGCCGGTTTCAACCTCTGTGCGTTTCCCTTTGCTACTACCGTCATCGAGCATAACGGACTTCCCTTTCGACATTTCAATTGTAGCGCGTACACCGTCTGCCTTCTTCTTACCTTTCACCAACAGAGACAACGTTGTTGGACCGGGACGGATACCGCGTTGCGAACTATCAAGACTAATGGTGACATCGTTAGAACCAACGTTTGTTACTGTGCCTCTGAAGATTTTCTCACTGATAGTTTGAACTTCAATCGGCTGATTTGCCTTGTAGGGTTTGGTATCATCAACCTGAGCAGTGACAGTCGCCGAAGGCTCGTTCACGAGAGCGTCAATTGGTAGCAGCAGGACATCCTTTTCTTCGTAGGTAATGATATCAACATCTGCGCTCATACCAGGACGAAGTTCCTTTGGTGATCCATTGACTTCTATCATTACCTCAAATGAGATGATGTTATCCTGTTCCGCCCCGCTGGGTGAAATTTCATAGACTGTTCCGTCGTATGTGTTTGTTTGGTATGCATCCACCTTGATTTCTGCGCGCTGTTCGAGACTGAGACGCTCCATATCGACTTCGTTGATGAAAGTTTTAACGACCATTTTGGATGGATCAACGATAGTCATAATGGGTGGGCTTTGCGAGAAAGCGGAGCGTCCAGAAGTCACGATTTCTCCCACTTCTAATTCAAGGAGCGTGACAATTCCAGCCATCGGTGCCCTGATTGTCGTCCAATCCAGTCGTTCTTCTTCATTTTTCAGGTTACTTTCCCTACGAAGTTGATTCGCTTCCGCGCTCACTTTGGATTGCTGTGTTAGCAACTTCTCATTGTCGAAAGTCGACATCAACTCATTGAAGCGAGTTTTGGAATTGTCGACGCGAAGTTGTGCCTCTTCCTCTGCTTTGTTCCGCATTTTTTTTAGGTTTTCAAGATTTCGTTCTTCGTTCGCTAATATTGCCTCACGTGTTACAATGGCAGTCTCGCGTGTGCTTATCGTCCGTTCTTGGGATGTGATCGCTTGTCCCTGTGATTCCACCCGTTTCGTGGCATTTTCGTGTTGGACTTCCGCATTGGCGTGCTGCGCTTGCGCGTCTTCTAACGCCTTTTTGGAAACCAGTCCCTTTTCAAAGAGTTCCGTGTTCCGATCAAGTTCTGATTTTGCGTTATCTAGGGACACCTTTGCGGATCTGAGCGATGCTTCATGTTCAGACAGTGTAATTTTTGCCTGCTCGAGCGCGATATTGGCTTGATCCAGAGCGATTTTATCCTGGGCAAGTGAGTTCCGAGTGGTCTGGACGTTTGTTTCGGCTTGATTGACTTGCGTGATAGTTGTGGCCTGGGTGGTCTCAAGATTCGCTTGAACGATTCTCAAATCTGCTTCAGCCTGCGTAAGTTCACTATCAAGCCGCTCGTTTTTGAGTTCGATGTTTAATTCTGCCTGCTTGACTTGTGCTTTAGCAGCTGCGACATCGGCTTCCGCCTGCTTTTTTCCTTCTACATAGAGTTCGGGATCAAGTTCCAGCAATATTTGATCTTCTTCAACCGGCTCACCGTTTTTAACGTGGAGTTTCATGATTTCACCTTCCACGTTAGACTTTATCTCCACGTCGATGAGCGGTTCGAGGTTGCCGGTTGCACTGATGCGCGTTTGGAAATCGCCACGTTCAACGACTTCAATTTTCTGGTCTTGCGTTGGATCTTGTCCGTTTCTGCCACGGCCCAGGACAACCCAACCGATTGCAACGACGAGAACCAAAACAACGGCAGCAGCAATAATTACTTTCTTCAAGGGTAATCCCTCCTAATAGTAGCGATCAGCGGTCAGTCGCCAGTCATCAGTTAAAAGAGGAATTTGGTAATCCTAAGACCTCTTGTGACTGACAACTGATAGCCGATAACTATTTCCTCTGAAACTGATAATAATATTTGATAACTATTTTGCCAATAAACTAATCGGACCGAAGTGCTTCAACGGGTGTCAGTTTCGCTGCCTTATTGGCGGGGTAAAGCCCAAAGAAAACACCGATAGCTACAGAAACGATCAGTGCGATAACCATCGTTCCGAATGAGATCACTGAGGGCCAGTTACTTCCCTCCCAAACAAACCTGGAGATGAGAGCGGCTGTTCCTTGTCCCATGAACACTCCCGCAATTGCGCCGATAATTCCACCGGTGAGGGTCAGCACAGAGGCTTCAACGAGAAACTGTGCCAGAATATCGTTACGGGTTGCGCCGAGTGCTTTGCGGAGCCCGATTTCTTGCGTCCGGTCTGTCACAGAAACAAGCATGATGTTCATGACACCGATACCCGCCACCATCAGCGCGATACTAGCGATACCGCCCATCAGAGCTTTCATGACCAAACCGACTTTTCTGGCGGTTGCCAATTCCTCTGTAGCTGTCCAATAGTTATATTCTTCACCTGTGTTGTTATGTTGTCTTCCCAAGATTCTTTTGGCATCCGCGATAGCCAACGGAATTGTCTCCACGTCTACAGCTTCTACGCGAAGGCGTTCAATGTCATCCCTGCCCTTAAAACGTTGTTGTAACGTTGTTATCGGTATAACGAAACGATCGTCCCAACCTGAGGTGTCCATTGCATCGCCTTTTTCTTCCATAACACCAATTACTTTTAGACGAACTTCATAAAGTCCGCTTCTACCTCGCCACCGGAATGACTGACGCGAGGCTTTAATCTCTTTTCCAACAGGATCTTCGTCGAGAAATACCTCTTCGGCAACCTTGGAACCGATAACAGCGACACTACTTGCTGCTTCTACCTCTTCAGGTGTAAAAAACCGACCCTCTGATGGGTACCAGTTGTGCGACCGGTCGTACCCAGCAGTTGAAGCAACAATACGCGATTCCTTCGTCCTCCCCTTGTAACTCACGCTCCAACCGGGCATATCATCTTCAGCGACGACATTAACGATCCCTCTGGCTCTCTCAAGAATCGCAAAGGCATCTTCGGTTTCCAAATTCTCGGCGCGGTTCCTTTGCCACCGACCTTTCCCACGGACAACCGAGCCAGCGGCACTGCTCAAAGTCCCTGATTGTTTGTCCCAGTCATCTTTATAGATTTCAATCATTTTCGTGCCGCCTGTTCGCTCAATCTCTCGCAAGACCATAGCACTCGATCCGTCGCCGACGGACACCATACTGACAACAGAACCCACACCAACGATAATTCCTAAAATCGTCAGTGCTGATCGAAGTGGGTTTCGCCGCAAATTCGAGATGCCGAGTATAATACATTCCATTAAATTCATGAAAATTCCTCCTAATCAGCTCTGAGTGCCTCAATGGGTGAGAGCGCGGAAGCTTTTATTGCGGGGTATAGCCCAAAGGAGATACCGATTATCGCGGAAAATGATACCGAAATCAATATCCATTGGGTGGAGATGACGGAGGGCCATTCGGGAACGATTTTGACGATATTGACAGCGAGCATTGCCATCCCTTCGCCGGCAAACAATCCCAGTAGAACCCCCAAGACACCGCCTACACTACACATCGCAATTGCTTCTATTAAAAACTGCACCAGAATATCCATACGTTTCGCACCGATCGCTTTTCGTAGACCGATCTCGCGGGTGCGTTCCGTGACAGCAACGAGCATCATGTTCATAATCCCAATGCCGCCCACAAGGAGCGAAAATCCTGCAATACTCCCTAATGCGATTTTTATGACTTTGCTGATTTTGTCCAATTGCGCCATGCCTTCCCGCATATCCCAGATCGAGAAGAAATCGTCTTGACCGTTATGCGTTTTTCGGAGGACAGTTTTCACCTCTTCAATCGCTTGCGGGATCTCTTCAACGGTATTCGCGTGAACTGAGAGCATCACAATTCTATCGTTACCGGTGAAACGTTCCTGTGTTGTGGTAAGCGGGAGGAATACCATGTCGTCCAAATTCCAGCCAAACCGGAGGCTGCGTCCTCTGGTTTCCATCGTGCCGACAACAGTGAAACGCTCGGTTATCCGTTTTTGGTCTTTCCTGCCATACCGATCGAAACGTCCGCCGGGACCTTTGCCAATTTTAATTTCTTTTCCTATAGGAGATTTATTTCCGAATAAGGCGGTGGTCACTTCAGAACCAAGCACACAAACTTTCGATTCATTATCAATATCTTCGTTTGAAATGAAACGGCCCTGCTGGATATCCCAATCCATTGCTTCCGAAAACGATGCATTTACGCCATTATAACCTGTCCGGTGTTCTGCCCCGCCGGCGGCTTGGACAAGCACACCTCGCCATTCTGGAATTCGTGGCACGACTAACTTTACAGATGGGCATTCTGCCTCAATCGCCAGGACATCCTCGTACTCGAAATACTCGTTGCTCCGATTTGGCACCCAACGGTTTTTCACCCGCTTGTGGCTGCTTCGGTACATCGTGAACTGGTTCACGCCGCCGAGTTTCTGTGCGTCTTGCAAAACAATCATCTTTGCTCCATCGCCGATGGCTATCATTGCTAAGACCGAGGCAACCCCGATAATAATGCCAAGCATCGTCAACAAAGAGCGCATTTTGTTGCTACGAATCGCAGAAATGCCAACAGATACCCCTTCAACTATACGCATTTCATGCCTCCCAACTTGTTATAAACCCAAGTTGCCATCTTTGTAGCATCACCTGTTAGGTTGTGCCTCTTCGGGCGCAGGAAACTCAAGGTCTCCCACGCTACGGAATGCTGCGGATCCTGAGCGTTTTGAATAAAAAATAGCAGATGAACCTCTACAAAATTGTGTCCGTAGCAACTTGGATTATTATAAAGTATTTCTATTCTTAATGTGTTAGACAAAAAAAGAGGAATAAAGTTCGGTTTTTTTGTAGCAATTTCTTGTTTTACAGAACGCCCTTAAATCGCGGTGCTTATAGTGTTTTCTTATTCCATCTACTTCTTATTCCATCTACAAGGTTAGTTATTCTATCAGATTTAGACGCAATTAAGTGAAATAGGTTTATTGTTTGTTGCTTGCAAATTTTGGAGTTGTTGAATAGGGTTGCAGAAAATGACACCAGAATCAGGATCCACTCCTAAGGAGATAACGGCGTGCCATCTGCAACGGCACCGAAGCCGGAAACCTGGATAAGCGTAGGTTAGATTATAGTAAAATTCGAAAATAGGTTCACACCTGTAGCATAGGCTGTTAGCCTGTGCCATCAAATAACTTCGTAGTTCACACGACGATACGAGTGTATAAGTAAGTAATTAATGTGAGTTTGATTAAACCCGAACCTCCACGTCAATGGGAACAAGGCACTCTTCTACCCCCTTTATCCCCCCGCAAGCAGGCGGAAATCAAGGGAATAGGAAGAAAATGTTAGAATGAAAGTGGCTCAAGTTTTATTATCAAACTCAGGTTAATTACGGAATCTGGCATAAATAAAAGAAAAGGCCCGCCCGAAGGGCGCGCCTACAGAAATAGATAGTGGTGAGATAGTCTCACCTTTAATCTTTACGTAGTGCTATGACCGGTGGAACACTTGAGGCTTTGAGGGCAGGATACATACCGAAAAATATACCAATTGCCGCGGAGAAGGATACCGAAATTATGACCCATTGCATAGATACAACCGAGGGCCATTCAGGAACAATTTTAGCAATTTTAACAGCGACCATTGCCATCCCTTCGCCAGCAAAGATGCCCAAACCGATACCGATTGCACCGGCTACTCCACACATTATAACCGCTTCTATGAGAAACTGCGTTAAGATATCTAAGGATTTGGCACCGAGTGCCTTTCGGAGCCCAATTTCACGGGTTCGCTCCGTAACAGCGACTAACATCATATTCATAATACCGATACCGCCAACGAGGAGCGAGAAACCAGCGATGCTACCCAGAGCGATTTTAATCATCTTACTGATTTTCTGTAGTTGTGCCATGCCCGCACGCATCTCCCGAATTCTAACGAATTCGTCTTGATTTTTGTGCCGTTTTCTGATGACTGTTCTTACCTCTTCTATCGCTTTCGGAATAGCATCAACACTGTTCGCGAAAACCATAATATTCTGAACCTGATCGTCACCAGTCAAACGCTCTTGTACGGTTGATACCGGCAGAAAGGCGAGGTTATCGTAACTCCACCCAAATTGGAAACTTGTACCTCTCGGCACGAGTGTGCCAACCACGAGGAACCGTTCTGTCAATCGATCCTGCCGTCTTCTGCCAGACGGATCATAATATCGGACATCTCTTGCGATTTTGAGCTCTTGTCCTAAAGGTGAATTGCTACCAAATAATTCGATGGCAAGTTCGTCTCCGAGGACACAGATTTTTGCTGCGTTTTGGACATCTTCGTCTGTAATGAAGCGTCCCTCTTTTACGTCCCAATCCATTGCGATTGTATAGTTCGCGTCTACGCCGTTATAGCCGGCGCGGGCTTGGGTGCCACCGGGCCCCTGAAACAGAACACCTCGCCAATCCGCTATTCTCGGTGTGACAGTCCTCACCGATGGACACTCTGCTTCAATCGCCAACACATCTTCATATTCCATATATTCGTTGCTACGGATGCGGACCCATCTGTTATTTTCCCGTTTGTAGGAGGTCTGATAGAGTGTGATTCGGGTTGCCCCCCCCATTTTCTGGGCATCCTGTATCACAATTTGTTTCGCACCATCACCGATAGCTATCATTGCCAGCACTGCCGCGATACCAATAATAATGCCGAGCATTGTCAGCGATGAGCGCATTTTATTTGAGCGAATTGCTGAGATTCCAATGGATATCCCTTCAATGAAACGCATGTTTCCTCCTGATACTTTTTGTTTTTGTTGTGAGAAAAAGTGTTTATTGGAAGTGTTTGACATAATTATCGTAAATAGGTTTATACAAGTTTCATAAAAAAAATATTATGAAGCGGTTATTTTGGGTGATACAACGATTTCGTTCTTAGAAACTGGGTTAAGTTTCGGATTGGCAAACGGAAGTGCTACAAATTTATTATAATTTGACAAACGCGAGGGAATAGTGTATAATTTAAATAACATTGAGAAGAAATATTGGTGTGATTGCAAGCGTATATTGCACCCGTAGTTGCTAACAACGTTTTTGTTGTTGGCAAGTTTGTATTATAGGGAATTTCGGGGCGTAGCGCAGCCCGGCTAGCGCGTCTGCTTTGGGAGCAGAAGGTCGGAGGTTCGAATCCTCTCGCCCCGATTCAGAAACGAATAAAATTCGTAGCACGAGCGCCTATAGCTCAATTGGATAGAGCAACGGACTTCTAATCCGTAGGTTGCAGGTTCGACTCCTGCTAGGCGTGCTTTTCGGATTGCTCGATGAAGAATCGAAGCATGGTGGATGTAGCTCAGGGGTAGAGCACTTGACTGTGGATCAAGTGGGCGTGGGTTCAAATCCCATCATCCACCTTTAATATGCGTCCGTAGTTCAATGGATAGAGCAATAGTCTTCGGAACTATAAGTTGGGGGTTCGAATCCCTCCGGACGTGAATATTTTTTGGATGCTGAGTGTCTGTTTTGAAAGCGCACCTACAATTAGCGAGTGAGTCCTTACAAAACGCGTCTATGGCAATAGAGTAAGGTCAGCAGGCGCGCCGTTAGCTCAATCGGGAGAGCATCTGACTCTTAATCAGGCGGTTGAAGGTTCGATTCCTTCACGGCGCATCAAAAGACTTCATAGATCGGGTTTGGGCGGGTGCTGGAATTGGTAGACAGGATAGACTTAGGATCTATTGGGGTTACGCCTCGTGAGGGTTCAAGTCCCTCCTCGCCCATCATCGTATTTGAGGGTGACAATAGTAGTAGGCAAAAGTTGAAGCCCAGGTCGCCACTCGTAAGTTTCCGCAGTTGCAAAGTATTTCACTTGACATCCTGGAAAGACGATACGTAAGAGTGAGCTCTGATTTAAAGTATTCGGGCTTTGAACGCCTGGGGTGAGGATAGAAAATTTGAAAGTTCAAATTGAAAGGTTAGATACTACAAGAGTCCGTTTGGACATAGAGATTCCTTCTGAAGATGTCAACGCAGCACTGGCGGAAACTTGTGAGTCGTTACGCACCCAAGTCTCTATTCCCGGTTTCCGGAAAGGTCGTGTCCCCGTATCAATCCTCAAATCACGATTTCCTGAGTACGTCAACAGCGAAGCTGTTCGGTATCTTGTCGCTCCTGCCTACGAAGATGCCATCTATAACGAGCGGCTCAATCCTCTCACACAACCCACTTTCACACCATCACTGGATGAATTGCAACTAAAAGAAAACGAACCTTTTACGTTCTCGGCTACTGTAGATATTCGTCCCAATATCGGCATTCCGAATTATGATGAACTCGTAACCGATAAAAACCCTGTTAACGTTCCCCGTGAAGATGTTGATGTCTATATTACGCGGTTGCAAGAGCAATCTGCAACGTATGAACCGCTTGATGTTGAACGTCCGGTTCAAGAGAAAGATTGTGTCAGGATAGACTGGGAATGCTTACTTGATGGGGATCGGGTTGACGCTGAATCACGGCAAGATGTTGATATAGAGCTCGGCATCGGAACGATACACGAAAAACTTGAGCAGGCGTTAATTGGGATGGAGATTGGGAATGCAAATAAGGTGGATATTGAATTTCCACAAGAACACAGTGTTGCTGAGCTTGCGGGCAAATCCGCTCAATACGAAATAACGTTGCACGCTATCACCGAAAAACATCTCCCGCCCTTAGATGACGAGTTTGCCAAAGACCTCGGATACGAGAACTATTCCCAACTTTTTGGGTTAATATGGAATAATCTTGTTGAGGAAGAGACGAGTCTCCAAGTTGATAAGCAGAAATCAGAATTGCTGGAGCAACTCATCGAAAAAACCGAGATTGCTATTCCAGATCCTTTAGTTGATCAATATGTACAACAGACGCTCCAAAACGTCAAACAACAACTGACGAATGAGCACAGAAGTCCTGAAGATGCCGGGATTAACATGGACACCTTGCCTGATGAACTGCGCCGGGATGTTATCCAACAAACAAAACAGTCATGGATTTTCGAAACTATCGCTGAAAAGGAAGGCATTTCCGTATCCGATGATGAATTGGAATACGAGATCCGACGCGCTGCAGAACAACAGAATCGAGACGCTCAAAAATATGCTTCTCTACTAAAATCAAGCAATCGATTAGAGGATTTTCGAGGACAGTTGCAACACGAGAAAATTTATCAGTTCCTGATTAACCGTGCATCCGCCAAGCAGTCGCTCATAATTACATGAAGAGTGGTTGTCAGTAGTCAGTTCAGAGATGTTAGTGGCGTTTACAGAATTCGTAACCGTCACAAGAGACTCTCAACCGACAACTGATAACTGGAAGTCTGTGCAGCGGGCGACTGACAACTCTTAGAAAATATGAACCTTGTACCTATCGTCGTTGAACAAACCAGCCGAGGCGAACGCTCATACGATATCTATTCTCGTCTCCTCGAAGACCGAATTATCATGATCGGCACACCGATTGATGATGATGTTATCGCGAACATTGTAACGGCACAAATGCTTTTCCTTGAAGGGAAGGATCCGGATGCAGACATCGTGCTCTATATTAACACACCTGGGGGCTCCGTTTCCGCAGGTTTGGCGATCTACGACACGATGCAGTATATCAAAGCGGATGTCCAAACATGGTGTTTAGGTAGAGCTTATAGTATGGGAGCTATTCTCCTCGCCGCGGGTGCCCCCGGCAAGCGCTACACGTTACCACATGCGAAAGCACTTATCCACCAACCGATGGCGAGCGGTATTGGAGGGCAAGCCTCTGATATTAGTATCCATGCAAAAGAAATTCTGCAGGAACGGGACCGGCTTTATTCGATTTTAGCAGACCATACGGGTCAGGATATTGAGAAGATCGCTGCCGATGCCGACCGTGATTATTACATGACAGCCGAACAGGCCCTTGAATACGGTATTGTTGATGAGGTTGTCTCTCAAAGAACAATACAACAGGACTAATATTACACGCTATAGATATTGAACCTAACCACAGAGAGTTCCAAGTCATTAGTTTTCAGTTAAGACATTGTGATGATGACAATTTACTTACTCCCATAAGTAACCTCTTAAACTGACTGCTGATAGTTGACAGCAAACAAAAAGGAGAAACTCCTATGTCAGAATCCAGCCATCGTGACTTGTTCTGTTCATTCTGTCAACGGGACAGTACACAAGTCCGCCGACTCCTTCAAGGCAGAGAAGCAAATATTTGCGTCGAATGCATTGTTCAGTTATCAGCGTCCACTGTAGATAGTGCTATTTGTGCATTTTGTAGACGCGATAACACCCAAGTCGACAAACTTTTTAACGGACTTGATGCGAATATCTGTGAGAAGTGCCTTGCTGAGTGTATTGTTGTTTGTAATGACATTCTCACTCGTGCACCGGATGGCAGCCTTGACTTTTCTGTGGAGGACTTTGAAAGCGGTGGCTCGAGTGACAAGGAAGAGGCTAGCGGTGGTCCTCTGCGTAGATCTTCACGGACACGCGGGAGCGGTGTCCACGAACAGACCGAAACTGAATTTGCGAACACAACACGCACACAAACAGAAAATGAACGGGACGCATTTGAAGCACCGCCTTCGCCCGAAGAAATTAAAGAAAAACTTGATGAATATGTAGTTGGTCAGGAAGATGCAAAAAAGACGTTATCTGTTGCTGTCTACACGCATTACAAACGTTTACATCATGGAAGCACAACTGATGAAGTTGAATTAGACAAGAGTAACATTTTACTGATTGGTCCAACAGGCACGGGGAAAACGCTCCTCGCGCAAACGCTCGCTAAAGTGTTGGACGTGCCATTCGCTATTACCGATGCGACGACGTTGACTGAAGCGGGGTACGTAGGTGAAGATGTGGAAAATATCATCTTAAAGTTGGTCCAAGCCGCGGATGGTGATGTTGCACGTGCTGAGACAGGCATCATTTATATTGATGAAATTGATAAGATTACACGAAAATCTGAAAATCCATCAATCACCCGTGATGTTTCGGGTGAAGGTGTCCAACAAGCTTTGCTTAAGATTCTTGAAGGAACAGCGGCAAACGTTCCGCCGCGCGGGGGTAGAAAGCACCCACATCAAGAGATGATTGAGGTGAACACCAAAAAGGTGTTGTTCATTTGCGGTGGGACCTTTATCGGGTTGGAAAAAGGAATCAAGGATAGACTTGGGAAACAGAGCATTGGCTTCGGTTCGCCTATCCAACCGAAGAGTGAAACAAAAATTCATGAAATCCTTGCACAAGTAACACCAAAGGATCTCATTAAATACGGTTTTATACCAGAATTGATAGGGCGACTTCCCGTTGTCACAACCCTTCATGAATTGGATGCCCCGGCTCTCGTTCGCATTCTCACTGAACCTAAGAATGCTTTGGTGAAACAATATCAGCATCTCTTGGCTTATGAAGGTGTAGAATTTCATGTGGCTGATGAAGCACTAACTGCCATCGCAGATGAAGTGATTGAACGTGAAACCGGTGCGCGTGGGTTAAGGGCGGTTTTTGAGAGAATTATGCTCGATACGCTTTATCGCCTTCCTTCGCTTGACGATGTTGAAGCGTGCCATGTTACCGAAGACTCGGTATGTAAGAATGAACCTCCGCAACTTGTCTACAGGAAATCCGAAGCACTTAAAACGGCTTAATAACTGTCAGCAATCCGCAAAGACGCAAGCGTTACAGAACGCTTCTTTTCTTTACTGACTGATGACAGGGTCCCCACCCGTTACTGGGAAGGGAAATCATAGGGAACCGCCTGACTGCTGATAGCCACCCCGAAGGAAAAAGATATGAATTCGCCAGCAACGAAAGAACACGAAACGGTAAGTCTACCCGTTATCTATTTGCCCCCGGATTTCGATGCAATTTTGATTTTTCCGAGGACAAAATCTCTTTTAAATGTTGCCCGCCAAATGGGAGTCCAAGCAACCCATGCCGCGCTCCGCTCAAATAGGCGTATACTCCTCCTCTACCAAAAAGTAGAGTTGGAAGAAGGAGAGGCGGTAACCCCCGAACACCTCCAGGTCGTCGGAGCTGTGGCAAATATTATCGAGTCTTATGAACCCGGCGACGGCACCATCCGTATTGCTATTGCCGTAGAGCATCGTGCAATAGTCCTTCGTTTTACGGAGTCTGATGATTTCTTGAGTGCCGACGTGCAAATCGTCCACGAAGAAATAGGCTTATCGAGCACTTCCGGGTCTCTCATGAAGGAAGCCAGAAAGCTTTTCAATGAGTACGCAAAGACGCGGCAGCAGGAACAGGGCAGAGGTTCACACTCTCAACAAGGTTTGACCTCCGATGAAGTCAAACGCTCTATTAAGGAGCAAGAGGAACCTGGGCATCTTGCAGATACTATCGCTGGAATTCTCAATCTCACTCCATGGGAACGCCAAGCGGCCATAGATGAACTCAATCCCATTAAGCGTCTACAACTCATCATCCAGTTTTTGAATCAAGCATTGGAACGGAACGAACTTCGTGATGACATTCATAACCAAGTTCGCGAATCTGTCCAGAAGACGCATCGCGAATTCTACCTTCAGGAACAGATGAAGGTTATCCAGAAGGAATTGGGCAGAGATGACATCGCTGAAGTTGATGAACTGCGAGAACAGGTGAAAAACGCCGGTATGTCTGAAGAAGCCGAAGAGAAGGCACTTAAAGAACTTGATCGGCTTGCACAGATACCCCCACAATCTGCCGAATCCGGTGTTATCCGCACCTATGTTGACTGGATACTTGCCCTGCCATGGAAAGAGGGGACTGAGCATCAACTTCAGCTTCCTGAAGCACAGCGGATACTTGACGAGGACCACTATGGGTTAGAGAAACCGAAAGAAAACGTTCTGGAATACCTTGCCGTTTTACAGCTCGTCAAACATCTTAAAGGCCCTATTATTTGTCTTGTTGGTCCCCCAGGGGTCGGGAAAACCTCATTTGGCAAATCGATTGCCCGTGCGACAGGTAGGAAGTTTGTCAGAATGTCGCTCGGTGGTGTCCGAGACGAGGCAGAAATTCGTGGACACAGACGCACCTATATCGGTGCGATCCCTGGGCGTATCATCCAAGGACTCCGCGATGTCAAATCGAAAAATCCACTGTTCTTGCTTGATGAGATTGATAAACTCAGTTCTGATTTCCGAGGTGATCCTGCGTCTGCTCTCCTTGAAGTACTTGATCCGGAACAGAACTCTACTTTCCGAGATCATTACATGGATATCGCATTCGATCTCTCGGATGTTATGTTTATCACCACTGCCAACACTCGGGTTACGATACCTCCTGCACTCCAAGATCGGATGGAAATCATTGAGTTGCCGGGTTATACGGATTTTGAGAAGCACAACATCGCCACTTTTACACCGAATGGGCTTATCCCCAAGCAACTCGAACGTCATGGGCTTTCAGATGACAATGTTACCTTCACAGACGAAGCCATCTTCGAGATGATTCACAAGTACACGCGTGAGGCTGGGGTGCGAAATCTTGAACGCACAATCACTACCGTCATGCGAAAAGTTGCAAGGGAGATTGTCACCGAAGAGGCACCAGATCTCAAAGTTGAAGTGACACCTGCGAATTTGAGTGACTATCTCGGACCCGCGAAGTGGACACGCACGAAAGCTGAAGAACGCGATGAAGTCGGTGTTGCTACAGGCATGGTATGGACCCAAATCGGGGGTGATATTGTTTCTGTTGAGGCGACAACAATGCAGGGGGAAGGCAAACTGAACATGACGGGGCAACTCCAGGAAGTCATGCGTGAGTCTGTCCAAACTGCTGTCGCTTATATCCGTTCTCGAGCAGACTCTTTCGGACTCTCTGACAATCGGTTTGAACAGCAAGATATCCATATCCATATTCCAGAAGGTGCAGTGCCGAAGGATGGCCCCTCCGCTGGAATTACCGTCGCCACGGCGATTCTTTCTGCGCTCACTGGGAAATCTGTTCGCAAAGATGTGGCTATGACCGGGGAAATTACGCTCCGCGGAAGAGTTCTGCCGATTGGTGGCTTAAAAGAAAAGGCACTCGCCGCCTATCGGAACGGTATTTTCGACATCATTATTCCTGAGGAGAACGAGAAGGATGAAGCTGATATCCCGACCGAAATTCGGGAAGGGATCCGTTTCCACAAAGTCAACGATATGACACAGGTGCTGGAACTGGCACTCACAGATCCCATCGTGGAACCCGAAGTTTCTGTAGGAATGCCGGTCGCCTCCCAACCACCGGTGTAAGAATAGTTGTCAGTTGCCGGTTAAGAGGTGGTTTGCTTGGGTGTTTCCGTCGTTTCACAAAACCATCTTGTAACTGATAACTATTAACCGATGACCGATAACTCTAAAAAAATGCGATTAGATAAATTCCTGCAGGTCAGTCGTCTCGTAAAACGACGAACAATAGCTAACACGCTCTGCAACAGAGGTGCAGTCAGCATCAACGGACACGTTGCGAAAGCTGGAAAAATGCTCGCTGTTGGTGATATTATCCGCTTACCTCATTCGTCAGGTGATGAAGATCCTCCCGTCTCTGAATACGAGGTGCTTGAATTACCCTCTGGGAACGTCTCGCGTGCCCGCGCTGCAACACTCTATCGCCAATTATAGGAGTCGTCAGTTAAAAGAGGGATTTGAGAGTCCTAACATCTCTTGTGACTGATAACTGATAACTATTCTATGAATAGACCGAAGATAGGACTCACCATGGGGGATGCAGCTGGCATCGGTCCCGAAATCGTTGTCAAGGCACTCACCCATAAAAGTGTATATTCGTTGTGCCAACCGATTGTTATCGGCAGTTCTGCTATCCTTCAGGACGCGTGCTTCCGCTTTACCACTTCTAATAGACCACCGCTAAATCTTAATATAATCAAAACACCGACGCAAGCGATTGCAAGACACGGGACGATCGATGTGCTTGATGTGTCTTCAATAGTCCCTCAGGATATTTCTGTCGGCACCATAGATGTACGCGCGGGTGCTGCTGCTGTAAAAGCGATTGAAACAGGGACATCTCTTACGATGCATGGTGAACTGGATGCCATTACAACTGCCCCGATCTGCAAAGCCGCTATACACCGCGCAGGGATTTCCTATCCCGGACACACGGAAATGCTTGCCGACTTTACGAGCACACCCCATGTCGTCATGATGCTCTGTACACCTGAGGCATTAAGTGCCCAACACGTTTTGAAAAGTCGCAAGTTTTCCTCTTCTTTAAACCGTCCACGAAATGCTAATGATGGTGTCGCTTTTGCAGTTTCTTTCGTGACAAATCACATTGCATTAGCTGATGTACCGAAACACCTCTCCACCGAAAGAATTGTTGAGGTTATCCGCATCACTCGACAATCCCTGATCCGTTGTGGTATCGCCGAACCGAGGCTCGTCGTTGCGGGGTTAAACCCTCACGCGGGTGAAGACGGAGTGTTCGGAAAAGAGGAAAAATGCCTTATTCGTCCAGCCATCGATAAGGCACAAACACACTTTGGTCGAATTGAGGGGCCGCTTCCTGCTGACGCACTTTTTGTCAAGGCAAGTCAAGGTGAATGGGATGCGGTTATCGTTATGTATCACGATCAGGGCAATATTCCGATAAAACTCCTTGGATTTGGTGAACTTGTGAATGTTACTTTAGGTTTACCGATAGTCCGGACTAGCGTGGACCACGGGACTGCGTTTGACATAGCTGGCAAAGGTATCGCGAACGAAATGAGTTTGGTGGGTGCACTCAGTTGTGCCGCGCGACTTACAAATACCATGTAAAAAAAATAGAAGATTCTATAAAAATAAACAAACAAAATAATAAACCTAAAATGAAATAGCAATCAAGGCAGATTTTCTACGAAACCCCTTCAGTGTTCGAAAAGAAAATCCCTTGTTGACGACTTACAACTATTTTAATCTAAGTTGCCATCTTGTAGCATAACCTGTTAGGTTGTGCATCTTCAGGCGCAGGAGCCCAAAAGTTTCCTACGCCACGAACTGATGCGGATCCTGAGCGTTTTTCACTGAAACATAGCAGATGAACCTCTAAAATTGTGTCCGTAGCAACTTGGGTTATTTTAAACGTGCTCATGACACTTATCCGCAAGGTAAATCGAAAAGATGGATAACATCAAAAACTTAGCCTGTAATGTAATGGAAGGGTTTTTGGTTGGGTGTTCCTTCATATCTACATCAAAAATCGTCAAGACCCAACCCCACGACACTCATCCGCAAGGTAAATTAAAAATATTTTTCGCCATACTTTTTATATTTTACACTGGTCCAACACTGGTTTCCATAGCACAGACATCCTCAGCATTAGGGAAATCCCCAAGCACAAACCCTCTACAGATTCTTGCAACAACATCAGAGACACTCACAGCCCGCTTCACGTTACCCGAAATCCAAGTAAAGACACCTCCTTCTGGTATTGAGGGAGACATTGCAGACTTAGGAACCGAAATCTATTTCGCGGGTGCAGATTGGACGCTTGATGTGGGCAGACCTCGGCTCCCTATCTATATACAACGCATTGGTATTCCTACCATAGGAACGCCGATTGTCACCGTCATTCAAGCACGCCCAGAGATAAGAATCATTGAAAATATTCGTATTACGCCAGACGATCCGATTTTCCCTTCTCTAACTGCGAACACTTCACTGGCTCAGAACTTTTATCCGACCCAACTTGTAGAGGCTATCCCAGTAGGTTTCGTTCGTGATCAGCGCATCGCGAGTCTACAGATCAACCCGATACAATACAATCCCGTGACAAAGCAGTTGAAAATTTTTAAATCTGTGACGTTCCGTATCGATTTTCCTCCTGTTCCAGTAACGCGTGGGAACCCGGGTATGGGAATGTCTGTTGGCAAAACTGTTTCTGCTGCGCCCTCTGCTTTTTCAAGGAACTCTTCGGCTTTTGAGAGTCTATTCCAAGGAACATTGCGAAATTATGAGCAAGCAAAACCGTGGCGCAGTCAGCGACAGAGACTTTACGGAGGGCACGCTCCTGGAGCACCCACCCTAACTGCATCCAGCACGCACCGATTTAAAATCCGCGTCACCAAAACCGACCTCTATCGCATTACCTATAACAACATTAAAGTCGCGGCTGGGATTGATCCGGAGGATATTGACCTTGAGACCCTTCGGCTGGAAAGTAGTGGGAAAAAACAGGGTATCTATGTTTTTGATGAAAATGGGAACGACACACTTGACCCAGGTGAACAACTTGTTTTTTATGGGCGCGCCTTGGCTGACAACAAATTTACCGACGAAAACATCTACTGGCTTCGTTTTGCTTTACAAGGAGAGCCAAATACTGGCATTGAAGGTTCTCGTGTTGAGGAACGAGACGCATCGCCGCGGACTCCAAACCTGAAAGCACCAACCGCTTTTTTAGCACGTGCTCGATTTGAAGAGAATGTGCATCATGATGTTTTGGATGGTACCGATATTAAGTCTGAACTTGCCGATCACTATTTTTGGGTTGCGTTCCGCGGTGGAAACATTGACACAAGTCGAAAGGATTTTCCAATAGAGGTTCCTTTGGCGGTTCCGCGGCTTGCGATTGAACGGTTGGCAACCTTGCGTCTTAAATTCCAAGGGGCTTCCCGCAGAGGGAACGCACTTCACCGAGCACGCATCTCTTTCAACGGACTTCCGATCGGTAGAATTGTGGAGTGGAAACGCCAAGTTTCCCAGATCGCTGTCCGTAGTATCCCACATGCTCGCGTACATAACAATCAAGTGAATTTTATGCGCATTGAGGCATTGGATACCAACAAAACGCCTGCTGGCTCCTACGACTTCTATCTCGATTGGTATGAATTTGATTACTGGCGAAGTTTTCAGGCAGAGGCGAACCGTCTTGAGTTCAACACGGATACTGAACCTCGTAACCGTGGCAAAGTCCAATACAACGTCCGAAACATCTTTAATGATACAATTGATGTATATCAAATCGATGAGAATGGCATTACCAGCAGGCTCACTGGTGGTGAAGTCACCCGCGTTGGATCCAACCATCAAATCCTTTTTGAGGATACTGTCAACCAATACACACGTTATTTCGTCATTAGCCGTACTGGCTATCGAAGCATCAACGCTCTTGTTCCGACACCACCGACACCGTTGCGCAATCCTTCCAACCAAGCAGACTATGTCGTCATTACACATCCGAACTTCGCCGAAAGTATTCAACCACTTATCGAATTTCGGCGTTCACAGGGTTTGACAACCATGGTCGTCGATATTGGCGACATCTACAATGAATTCAGTGATGGTCTTTTCAATCCTTTTGCAATTCGGCGGTTCCTCCGATATGCCTATAACAGTTGGCAACAGCCTGCTCCGACTTACGTAGTCCTCGTTGGAGATGCCCACTATGATTACAAAAATACTACCGTTGAACTTTATCGCCGCGATCCCAATTTCCGGGGCACCTATAACCTCTATCCGATCTTCGTGCCTACGTACCATGGATGGGCACCCGCAAGCGGGGAGACAGCGATGGACCAGCGATTCGTTAACATCAGCGGTGAGGATGCACTTCCGGACATGTTGATCGGAAGGCTCTCTGTTCAGACTCCTGAGGAACTCGTGACCATGGTTGAAAAGATCATCAACTATGAGAAGAATCTTCAAACGGGACTGTGGCAAGGGACATTGATTCAGGTGGCAGATGACCATACGGACAACCCGTCCGATGGTGTCTTCGAGATATCGCGTGACGAATTGATACAGGAAGTTATACCGGTTGGGTATGACACTCGCCAGATCTACCTTCGGAAAATTAGAAGTCCCGAACGCACACGTTCTCAAATTCGCGCTGCTATCAATAGAGGCGCACTTGCCATAGAATATACCGGACATGGTGGGATACAGACGTGGGCAGATGAGGCTATTTTTCATAGTGAGGATGTTGTCAGTCTACGGAACCGACATCTTCCGTTTGTTATTACGACAACCTGTCTTAACGGACAGTTCGACAAACCACAACAAGTTGGGAACTTCTGCCTTAGCGAACAATTTCTGTTAGGGAAATATGGTGCGATTGCGGCACTCTCAGCGACACGGTTAACTTACGGCACAGCAAATGCCGAATTCGACAAAGACCTCTTTGAATCTCTTTTCGGAGTCGGTCGCGAACCTAAACTCGTTGTTAACAGTGAGGGTGGACTCCCGTCAACCGTGGGACATATTGTTGCCGAAGCTAAAATTAGTTTTATTAGCCGCATTCGGAACACGGGATGGATCCCCGGCACGGAGCAATATACACTTTTCGGTGACCCTGCATCTCATCTTGCTCGTCCCGAACTTGACATAAAAGTCGAGTTAGAACGCATTGCACTCAATAAAACACACGAGATTGTCATCAAGACAAACGAGGTAGGAACAATTGAAGGTCCGAAGATTGGGGTCTCAGGAGATGAGCGTTTCACGATAGCATCCGATTTTAGTACGGAGTCATTCTCCGCTTTTGCAACCTTCGCAAATCATTTTGACGATAATATTAGTAATGACATCGTACAGCGTACAGGTGGCAGAGTCTGGAAGGGGGAATATGGTACGATTCGTCTTGATGTGCCAAATAGTGCACTACCGGGTGGCGGTGTTGCACGGGTCTTTGCTTACGATGAGACCCGAGCTGCTATCGGTGGCACTCGGTTCTGGGTTGACACACCCGTCGTACACGACATCCGAGAAACCCTTGATATTAAAGTCACAGATACACTCAATATCAGTGTGCTTGTTGTTGATGATAAGGGACCCGGCGGTATACGCAGTATAAAGGTACTATGGGATGATACCGCTACCTTTGAAGACGAAACAATATCTATGATCCCTGCACGAGCTCCTCTCGGTGATGTCCCTCTGGGTGGACAATGGTATGAACTTGAAAAAGCGATTCCATTACCACGGGGCGGACGACAGGTACGCTATCGACTTCTCATTACTGATAGCACCGGATACGAGCTCGCTATTCCATCAAGAACAGATCGCAACATTGTTAAAGTGCCTGAGGGTCCCAATATTGCAATCGGCACAGACGAAGCCGATAGGGCACCTATCCGATATACGTTTGATGAGGAAAAAAACGGCTATCAACTCATCGGAGAAATCGTGAACATCGGTGGACGTCCCGTCCGATTCGATATTGAGGTGGTGTTTGCCGAAGGGAACCCGGATAAGGAGGGGGATAGCATAATTGACGAAGATGCCGACATCATAGGACGCGTGATTGTCAAACCCACTGATTGGACAGAGGGTGTACACACGTTGCAACGCGTGACTGCCACGTTAGATCTTGACAAACCTCTTGCAACAGGCGTGCATAAGATTTATGTACTCGCGGATCCGGAGGATCCGGCAATTGAGGACAACATTATCGGAAAGATCCAAGAAGCTCGTCAGTTTGATAACAAACAACACATCTCGTTTATCGTCAATGAGTTTAACTATAAACCGCAAGAGGAACTGACAGCGTTTAGTTTGGATAGAGTGTTTGACATCCACTTTCCTGCGAACGCACTCGAGGCTGAACCACAGAATAGGGCAGGTATACCGCTATCTGTTTCCTCACAGTTGCCTACTGATCCATCCCAGCCGGATCTCCAGTTTGCCCCGATTCCGCGCGTCGCGGCACTTCGACGCGGCCTCATTCGGCAGGGTACAGAGGTTGCGCAATATTATGAACCTGCTTTTCGCACAGGTGTAACGGCACTTAAAAAGCCTGTCGAGCTCAAACTCCGCTTTGATGTGAGTGCCTTGGAAGACACCGTGCGCGAGGAGACATTACTTCAACCAGACAATCCAGCGTTTAAAACAGCATTAGCGGAACTCGCTGACCAGTTGGCGATCTATGCATGGCAAGCAGATTTTTCGGCGTGGCGCCGCCTGTCATCGCGGATTAACTACACCCCCGAAAGCGAATTTCTGCTTGAAAACTATGTCACTCCAACGCAGATGGAGAATGCAAGCGAACTGGAATTGGAAGCTTCTGTTATCAACATCAACCCAAATCTCACCCCTGCTGGAACTTGGATACTAATGTTTTTAGACTCGGATGAATACGAAGTGTTCCTCAAACGTAAAGGGGAAGCACTTATACAGAAACTCGATAAATCAGGGCAATTGGACAATCCGTTCAGAGAGGATGCTTTTGGCTTGGAGTTGCGTATTCCCAGGAAAGAAAGTACTCCGCTTGGGGTCAACTATACCTTTGAATTTGCCGATATTCTTGCTTTTGAAACCGACTATGATCCGGGTGGCGATGTCGTTCTCACTCGCACATGGAATGCCAATCTCGGCAATGGTAACGCAACAGTAAGCAGCCGACCTGGACCCAAAGGAGAGTTTGAGATCGGCGACTGGTTTATCTTTTTTACCGATCCTGTCCGCTACGAACTCCGCGATGCCTCTGCAGAACCTGTCCATTATCCAAACGGAGTCAAAGTTCGAGGCAAGGTGAATGAACCGCTTTACCTCAGCCACCTTGGGTTGGATATTATCGTCACCGCAAGCTCTGATAACTTTAATTTCGGTGATAAAGTGAAATTTAGCACTGCACGGGTTGGGGCTATAACGTCAGAGGTCAGCGAACTCACACAGTTTGCACTGATGCGGAGTACCGACAAGGAGTCTCCTACCTTCAGCATCTGGGTGGATGGTATCCAACCACAGACTGGTAGTGTGATTCCTCCACGCCCGAATATCTCCATTGTGTTACAGGATACAAACGGTATTGACACAGAATTTCTGACAGTTGCCAGACAAAAGGACAGCGGTCCTCTTGAACTCATTACGGACTATGAACTCCGGACGCAGGGCGGTATTCAAACGGTGCCGATTGATTACCAACCGATCCTTTTTCCCGGTGAATACGCTTTCAATATCACGGCACAAGATTTTAACGGAAATACCATCGGAGGCGACGAAGGGGTTGTCATCTACAGGTTCTTTGTCACTGAAGCACCAGATCTCACACCCCCTACTATTGACATTCGGGTTACTGGACTCGGTACAGGTTCGACGCGCGAACCGCTTGACGAACCTTTGGTAGACGGGACGGTGCTTACAGAACAATCTCGCTTCAAGATTACCCTTACTGATGATAGTGCGCTTGATGAAACGGCTTTTCATCTCAACTTCGGAAATGTGTATGAGACGCTTGAACCATTGGACGCGAGTAATTACGCGGAAACTTTTGATCCTGCTGTTCCCACAAATGCCGATATTACTTATGCCCCAGATCTTGCGAATGGCGAATATCAACTTCATATCACCGCGGCAGATACCAGCGAAAATATGGCAGAACTCGTTACCACTTTCACTTTAAATGAGGAAGTTACACTCAGCGAGGTCTTCAATGTCCCAAATCCCACGGTTGATGGAAAGACCTTTTTCACTTATCACCTTGCACAGGCACCGGACACGGTCACAATCAAAATTTACAGCGTCAACGGTAGACTTCTCCGTACGCTTGTCGATGCCAGCGCAAACCGGGGTACCAATGAGACCCGTTGGGATGGGAGAGATGAGATAGGAATACGATGTGCCAATGGTGTGTATCTGTATCGCGTTATCGCCTATATAGAAGATGGAAGCCGAATTGAACAGGTAGGAAAACTAGCTATTTTACGCTGAGTATGACATACAAGGTTACAACCCCTCCTACTGCAGTGGCGAATAATCTGTTGACTCAAGAATCTTGGAACTTGCAACGTTTACCAACGGACCCCCTACCTCTGTCAGGCGTTTCGCCTCCTGCCATGCAGGATCGGCGATGAATGCATCCCATGCACGCTGATAGTGTCCCATATCTTCAAAAGCCAGCATATAGATAAGTTCCGTCGTCGTTGCCTCTCCAATAGCCGTTTCCCAAAATCCGATAACCTTCATTCCGTGCTTCTCGAACAGTGGAACGGTGATGTTTGCAAACCGGTCGTTCAGGTTTTTCATCTTTCCCGGCACAACCTGATATGTACGCAATTCATAAATCATTTTTTCATTCTCCTTGCGGTTCAGTAACGTAAGTTGAGCACTCACGCGCTTTTGTGTAAATTCGTCTTCCATTTCGTTTCAGACTTTGCATGTTGAAACAGGCGACATCGATCATTACAGTATCCCATATTTGTCATAGACTTCGCGTAGCGTCGCGCCGGCCCGGAGTTCATCACGAGTCAGGTTTTCACCTACTACCTTTGCAAACGCAGCTTCAAGCACGTCCATTTCCACCGTTTGCGGGATAACAACAACCCCATCGGCATCACCGAAGACGATATCCCCTGGATTAACGGGGACACCACCGCATTCAATCGGAACGTTATACGCGATTACATCGCCGCGTCCGCTGGAGTCAACAGGCGACAATCCCGTCGTGAACACGGGGAACTCCATTGCTAAAATCTGGCGAGCATCTCGGACAAACCCATCAATGATAGCACCCCGCGCCCCGCGCGCCCGCGCTGCTGTTGAGAGGAGTTCTCCCCAGATGCAGTTACGAGTACTCTGGTTCGTAGAGCAGACGAACACATCATTCTGTTTGAGACTGTCCACGGCTGCGATCTCCTGTTGATAAGGTTCATCTGGAATCTCGTAGACATCCACACACAGTACAGGCATCGCGCGCCCTACTACAACTGTTTCGGGGTGAAGAGGACGGATGGTATGTCGCAGTGTCTGTTCGCGGTAACCGACTGCATCAAGGGCATCCGAAATCACAGCGGCGTATAACTGCTTTTCCATTGTATCAAACAACTCTGTGTCGTCGTGCCAATGTTTTCGTCTGTTGGACATTGTGCAATCCCTCCTCTACAAATGGAAGGTTAGACAGTTAGCAAATTGATAGTCAGCTCGCTTTCAACTATCAGCAAAGAAGATGGTTGGTAGATCGGACGACCTCACATGCTCTGCTAACCTAAGTTGTCAGTAGCATAACCTGTTAGACGGATCCTAAGCGTTTTTCACTGAAAAATAGCAGATGAACCTCTAAAATTGTGTCCGTAGCAACTTGGGTTAATTCTAATAATTCTGGTAGCCTACCTCTTGAAGACGTGCAGCTTTCTCCGCAACACCTTCACTTAATTTTTCTTTGTAGGCTAACAACTTTTCTTCCAGTTCAGGGGAGTGGGTCGCCAAAATTTGGACAGCAAAGAGCCCTGCATTCCGAGCACCGCCAGATCCGATTGCCATCGTTCCCACGGGAATACCAGGAGGCATTTGGACTGTTGCGTACAGTGCGTCAACGCCATTGAGCGGTCCGCCGTCGACCGGGACACCGATGACTGGTAATGTCGTATGTGCCGCGATAACCCCAGCGAGATGTGCTGCACGTCCAGCACCGGCAATGATTACCTTTCCACCTTCCTCTTTGATCTTTTCTGTCCACGCGATCGTCCGCTCTGGGGAACGGTGCGCGGAGGATATGGTTATCTCAAATGGAACTTCAAATTCCTCTAAAACTTTAGCGGCTTCTGCCATTTTTTCTAAGTCGGAGTCACTTCCCATGACGATACCGACAAGCGGAGTTTTCTGATCTTGAAGAGACATATATGTATCTGGACCTCTTAGTGCGGTTATCAGCAATCAGTTACCGGTTATAGTAGAATTCGACAATAAATTTACACTTGTAGCATAGCCTGTTAGGCTGTGCTATCAGAACATATAACTTCAGAGCCCACACGCCGCTACAAGTGTATCAGTAATTACGGAATCTACTATAAAGGAGGCATTGATAATTTTAACGTTTCTTGGAACTGATGCCTGACAGCTAATAATTATGGGTAAATAATATGTGAATTTCTCTCAATAATAAGCGGTTCGGGTTCACTTGCTGAGAATTGCGCCGCCCATTCGCTCGGATCGTAATCGCGGGTAACGAAGCAGGCACGATGCACTGGAACAGCATGCTTGAGTCCAATCCGTGTTGCCATTTTGACACATCCATCGTAGAATGGGAATTCGCCTTCGGTCGGATGATTCGTCAGAAAACCAATATCCGGTTTGTATGCGGATATTGCTGAAATCAGCTCGTCGTGTTCAGCGAAATTGTTGATTGGATCGCCGCTGAAATAGAGTGTTACCCCATTGCTAACGATCACATAACCCAAATGTGTGACATCAGGGGGCACTATGCCCGCGGCAGCATCGCCTTCAGGAGGCTTCGCATAGACAGCATGCACAGTGAGACCATTTAGCACCGTTGATTCTCCCGCGTTAATCTCTGAGATATTTCCTGCAGCAACGTCTGTCTCTGCGGCAATTTGGTGTGCGCTCTCTTCGGGGCCTACAAACCGGGTTGCATTAGATCTCTCCCAGATTCGACGAATGGATTCTGGACAGGTATGATCACCGTGTGCATGGGTTAAGAGGACAAAATCGGTTGGAAGTGCTGATTCGTCGAGCGGTGGTTCAGTGTGAATAAATCGGTCAGCCGGGCGTTCACGTGGAAAATAGGGGTCGATTTGGACAATAGTACCAGCGGAATCTTTCAACGCAAAACTACTTTGTTCAAACCAATGAACAGCGATAGATCCCTCTGGTACTCTCAAGTCAACAAGTGAATGCATATTTTTAATTTTTCCTTGCGGTTTGTTGAAATGGATTTAGGTTTGGATGTTCCTTCCCGGATATCCCCTTCCACTTCGTTTCAGGCTATACGCTCCAGTTATTACTAAAATCGACAGTGTGGTATTAGACTCGAAGTATTTTGGATTGGGTCTTTCCGTTCCGACACGACCTGATGACTAATTGACAATTACTTGTTTTTGTAATAGAGGTAAGCACCTAACACACCGCCGATTGCACCTAACACATCCGCGACCCAATCTGCAAGGGTGGCGAATCTGCCGGGAACAAAGGTCTGGTGCCATTCATCGCTTGCGCCATAAAGTATAGAAAACACTGCTGCCACATGCCATATCAGCCGTGCTGGTACTACTGAGGGTCTCGCCTTCACAAGTGCCCGTGCTACCAATGCCCCGAGGATCGCGTATTCTATGAAATGGTAGAGTTTGTCAATCGTCAACCACTCAAATTCCGGCATTGGAAGTGGTGGTTGCTCCAGAGACGAGACGACAAAAATGAGTACCATGTACAGAAGCGGTGGTGCCCAATACTTCATTTTTCTAATGATGGAGCCTCTGCGCATCGTTCCAAATGTCCAGCAAAGACAAATTATACCATTTAAGGCATAATTTCGTTCACGATGGTTTCCGGTCAGTTTCAACGGCAGCTGAACCCCGTAGGGGTGGTACCTCCGTAGAAGAACAGGGACCAGATTTAATAACTAAGAAAGCGCGTTGAGGATCGCGTCTACATCGTAGACACAGCCCCCCCATGTGCCACCTCCAACAGATTGCAACGCTGCCCAAAGTCGTGTATCATCTGGTAAAGCCTCGTCTGGCGAGAGATCTGGACGCGGTGCGCGTGATGCCAAAACCTGTTCGCCTGCTTCAATCCCGAAGTGTTCATTGCCGTGTCCGACCAGATCGATGCGACCTTCCAGGTGCCGGGTATCAATCTCGATCTGAATTATATCCCCGTCAAGTACCTTTCCGATAGGGCCCCCTGCAAGTGCCTCCGGTCCGACATGTCCGATGCAGGCTCCAGTCGATACACCAGAAAACCGAGCATCCGTAATTAAGGCGATGTTTTTGCCGAAGGAAAGATGTTTTAACGCTGCTGTCAACTGGTAGACTTCCTCCATTCCTGTGCCTTGCGGTCCTCGGCAACACAGTACGATGATGTCACCCGGTTGGATATTCCCTTTCCCTTGACCTTTGAGTGTCTGTATCGCCTCGGATTCTCGAACAAAGACACGTGCTGGGCCCGTCATGCGATACACACCGTCGGCATCAACGACACTCGGATCAATGGCGGTGCTTTTAATGACAGATCCCTCAGGTGCGAGGTTGCCGCGTGGGAATGTTACTGTGCTCGTCAATCCTGCTTCCCTCGCAGCAGCCGGACTCAGAATCACCTCATTGGGATCAATGTTATCTTTCTCCTCAAGTGTTTGACGGACGCGCATGCGCCGTTCAGAATTTGCCCACCAATCAAGATTGCTGCTGAGGGTCTCGCCTGTTGCCGTTAGTACGTCTCCGTTGAGGTGCCCTAATTCACGTAAGTGGAGCATCACTTCAGGCACACCACCTGCCAGGAAGACTCTTACCGTCGGATGTCCAACAGGGCCGTTTGGTAAGACATCGACGAGACGTGGAACACTCTGGTTGACTTCGGTCCAGTCGTCTACTGTTGGACGTTGAAGGCCTGCAGCGTGCGCAATCGCAGGAATATGCAATAGGAGATTCGTCGAACCACCAAATGCGGCATGCACGACCATGGCGTTCCGAATCGCTTCCGGCGTCACGATATCGTTCATCGTCAACCCTTTCGCGGCTAAATTCACCACAGCACGTGCCGAACGGAGCCCCATGTCTGACCAGATATTCTGTCCGGATGGTGCTAACGCTGTATGCGTTAAACTCATCCCTAATGCTTCACCGACCACTTGTGATGTCGCTGCAGTTCCGAGGAATTGACAACCACCGCCGGGAGTGGCACACGCACGGCAACCCATGTCGGCTGCATCTTGCAGGCTAATCTCACCATGTGCGAAACGGACACCGATCGTTTGGATCTTCCCAGCATCTTCGCCTGTTGTAGGTGGCAACGTCACGCCGCCCGGAACGAGAACTGCTGGTAGCCCTCGCATTGAGGCGAGTGCCATCATCATCGCGGGTAAGCCTTTATCACAGGTAGCAACACCGACGACACCTTTCCGCGTTGGTAAGGAGCGGATAAGGCGACGAAAAATCTGTGCAGCGTCGTTGCGATAGGCGAGACTGTCCATCATACCCACGGTGCCTTGTGTCCGTCCATCGCAGGGATCGGAGCAGTAGCCTGCGAATGGGAGTGCCTCAAGTTCTTTAAGTTCGCGTGCGACTGCTTGCATCAGGAGTCCCACTTCCCAATGTCCGGTGTGATATCCAAGCGCGATCGGACTGCCATCGGGAGCACGGATACCTCCCTGCGTACTGAGAATCAGGAATTCCTCTCGCCGGAGTTCTGTCGGAGCCCAACCCATAGCGGCATTGTGGGTCAAGCCAAATACGTCTCCACTGGGTCGATTGAGGAGCATCTCTGCTGTCAGGGGTAAGCTGCCTTCGGGGCCTGCAGCATGTGTTTGAATATCATAGATGCCGCTATCACCGGTTTCTAAAATATTCGTATAGTTAATCGGTTTTGCCATATTTCCCTTCCCTATAGATAATGGTTGTTTTCACCCTCTGCACCAGAATAAACGTAAATTGCTTTCCTCAGATACCTTTTCATGAGTTGCCATCCTAATTCACTAACACCCCTGGAGTATGGCGGTTAAAGGCAAAGCGCATAGAAACCAATATCCCACTTCAAGTTCAAAAGCCTATTCAAACCCAACTTGCTAACTATATGATTTCAGATACACGAACACCCTTTTTCAGAGAGAATTCTTCGTTTTTGCGAAAAGTTTGGTGTATTCCGTGTGATTTTCGGTGCGAAGCTGCACAACCTAACAGGTTATAGCTAGCAACTTAGGTTATTCAAACAGTTGCGAGACCGAACATGCAAACCCTTCAACGACATCCTCACCTGTCAACGTGTCTTCACAGGTCAGCAACGTGAAATCCGTTTCAGAACGATAGACCATTACCGTCTTGGCAACCGGCTCAATGACCCAGACAAGTTTCGTTCCTGCTTTCAAATAGGCGAACGCTTTCTCGGTAACATCATACTGCTTATCTGTTGGAGAAACTATCTCAATGGCAAGATCAGGAGCAGTAGGCATTCCTTTATACTTTTCTTCCGACAATCGGTCTTCTGCAACAAATGCAACGTCCGGTTTCACTATCCTGTCATCCAATCGAAACGTCGTCTCAATCGTATACAAGCGACCCAACTCATTTTCTCTAACATACGAACCTAAAAGCATTATAACGTTAACACCTATTTCACCATGGACAATTGCAGCTGCTGCCATCGGCACTAACTCTCCTTTTACATATTCATAACCCTCAATATCATTTTCAAGAAACTCCTCCAGCGTCATTGTATTGGATTCAGGTATCTTTTGAATTATCTTAGGGGCTGTTTGCGAATTAAGCATCGGTTTTCTCCTCTGTTGATAAGGTTTCCTAACCTCGCTGCCAGTGCTTATTCCTTATTGTGGCGAGAAATAAGTTTTATAACTTCGGTTCTGCCCGCTTTCACCGCTGCCTCATCTACCTCAAGTTTCAACATGGCGAGTATGCCCTTGGTGATCATCCAGTTCAGTTTTGCGCCGTCAATTGCGGTGCTGCCCATGTTATTTCGAAGCATAGTATCTGCTCCATTATCAAGAAGGAGTTTCACTGTCTCAATGCGTCCAAGAAAAGCCGCTGCATGCAGTGCTGTTCCCCCGTCCTTACTTCTTATGTCTACATCTGCCCCGTGGTCAAGGAACAATGATACAATCTCCGTATGTCCCATCAGTGCGGCAAGTGCCAACAATGTACTTCCAGATTGTAGATCTTTTGTGTTAGCATCTATTCCACTGACTAATGCTTGTTTGACAGATGTGAAGTCTCCGATAAACACAGCTTCTGATAAATTATGAACAGCAGAAGCACTCCCGCCAAGAGAGTCTATTCCAAGCCTCGCCTCAGCAGGAAACATTTCCCTGATTTTGGCTTTTTCTGATTCGACCTGTTCTTGTTCCAATGCTATGCCCATAGGTCTTGTCAGAAGCTTTGTCATTTCCCACGGGACCTGCAAAAGGTCTATGGGTGTCGCACCGTCCTCGTTTTTCGCGCTGACATCAGCCCCGTTTTTCAGAAGTAACTCAGCGGTTTCAGCACGTCCCAAAAACACTGCGAGATGCAAAGCAGTGTTACCATCTCTATTTGTACCGTTGACATCCGCACCATGTTGGAGCAGAAACTCAACAGCTTGTGTTTGCCCCATCATTGCTGCCCAACTCAACGGAGGCATCTCAAAATGCAACGCGTTAACATCAGCACCGTCCGCTATGTGCTGTTTGATGGCTTCAAGGTCTCCCGCGCGTGCGGCACCTGCTAAGGTATCTTCTATTGATTTCAAAACACTTTTCATGAAATTGCCATCTTCTGCGATGACAAACGGCGGTTCCGGCCGCCTGCGCCATACCGGCATTCCGTTAGCGATTTCTGCTTGTATGTCGCTTGTGCGGTTGCGGATAAATTCACGGACTTTTTCCAACTCGCTTTCAAAAGTCGGCTTATTGAAATTTCTCCATTCCCTTCTACCTCTGCCCCAATCTTCTTCAATGACACGTTGAGCGGGGACTAAGTGTGGTTCAACCATTACAGCGATTTTGTCTAATGTTGCTAACAATTCGGGAGCATTCCAATGCTTATCTAAAATCTCAGTGAGTGCTTCGGCATATCGTTTCCGACCTGACTCCAATTGATACAACTTGTAGGCAATCAAGCCCTGTGTTTTTACGGATATTGGTGCTCGCGCATCATTCATGAACTCAAGTTTGCTCATCTTTGTAAAGATAGAGTCCATTCCCCACGGAATGAAGTAAAATTTATTGTCTTCTGGATTCAGATAGACGAAGAAGTTGTTTTTATTCCCGGAGTAACCATCCCAGAACCCAACTAAACCCTCAATTGCCCAGAATTTGTAAAACGAATCCAAGTCCACTAATTCGTCAATATCAGATTCTGCCGCTTTCGGGTCCGCCAGGACGTTGATCAAAGCGTTTATATGTGCCCTGCCGCGCTCGTCGTCGCCACGTTTGTGCTCAAAACTGTTTTCCCAATTTTCATAAAAATCCACGACCGTGCCTTCATAGAGGGGCCCGTTGCTGTTGCCGAAGGCACGTTTCAACAAAGGTCTACGAACGGTCTCTACGTGCGAATAAACTCCAAGGCTTTCGCCATTTACTGTCACCTTCGCATAGGCACATCGCGACGCAGGTGATCCGATTGCATTAAACAACGCATATCCCATGAATTGGCTCATTAAACTGGTGTCTTGTTTATTGTTATTGAGTGTTAGGTTCGTGAGTCCTTCAATTCCACCACTTTTATCAACATGATTTAATTTAATCTTCAGGGACGGACGGGTGTGGCTTAGTGAACCAATGAACCCTTTTTTTCGTAGCCCGACTTTCGGGAAGACGATGCCATCAATGCTTACACTTGCCTCAACATAAGTGTACGGACTTTCCATCGGCTCAAATTGTCGAGACGCGCCGAGGGCCGTCATAAAATCCCGGCCCTGATGCCGAATTGTATCCCAATCCTGTTGTGATACTGTAATCTGCACATCTATTATCCGATCGGTTGGGAATATATCGTCTAATGTGAGTTCCTTTGCACTGCTATTATAGGCAGCGATTCCCAAGCAGAGGAAGATCACTACACAGAATGCCCTTTTTTTCATTTTTTTTGCTCCTATTTTTTTAAATTTTAGCCTATGGTTAGTATAGCACATTCCGGATTTTTTATGCTTGCAAATTTGGGCGGAGGTTGGTATCATGGAAACTTGATTCTTCTTATGGGCTCGCCCCCCGGTCGCGACTCTCAAATGATAGGACATTTATAGGAACTTGAGAAAAAGAACATAATGTCAAAGACCTCCCGCCTCCGAGACAATAGCATATACGGCACCGTCGCCGATTTTCTTCGAGAGAATATCCAAGACGGAGCCTCACTTTCTTTCGTTTCCGCCTATTTTACCATTTACGCCTTTGACAAACTCAAAGATGAACTAACAAATATCAAAGAACTCCGTTTTCTGTTCGGAGAGCCGAGTTTTATGAGTGGTATGGACCCTCATAAAATGGAAAGTAGGGCATTTCGACTCACGGAAGAAGGATTGAACCTCCAGAACTACCTCCAACAAAGCGAGATTGCCAAAGCATGTGCGGAGTGGATTAAAGGCAAAGTAACAATCAAATCAGTCCGTCAATCGAATTTCCTGCACGGCAAGATGTATTATATTGAGAAGGATGGGAGTGTAGATGCTATTATTGGCAGCTCAAATTTCACCGCGCGTGGCTTGGGTTTGAGCGGAAAAGCGAGCAACATTGAACTTAACCTTGAAGTCGATAGTAAAAGCGACTGTGCAGACCTGAAAGCATGGTTTGATAACCTCTGGGAATTAGATCAGGTAGAGAATGTGACTGCGGAGGTTCTGCGAAATTTGGAAAATGCCTATCAAGACCAAGATCCCGAATTCATCTATTACAAAACCCTCTATCACCTCTTCGAAGATTTTCTTGCGGATGCAACGGATACACAGTTTGCCGAAGCGAATCCATCATTTCAACAAACGACAATCTGGCAGAAACTTTACGCTTTTCAAAAGCATGGCGTTCAAGCATGCATCCAGAAACTTAAGGCAGACAACGGTTGTATCATCGCTGATAGTGTCGGGTTGGGCAAAACTTACGAGGCACTCGCGATTATCAAATACTTTGAACTGCGGAACGCGAATGTGTTGGTACTATGCCCGAAAAAATTAGAGAAGAACTGGACACTTTATCCAGCACACTACCGTAGAAAACGCAATCCTCTCAAAGGTGATCGGTTCCGTTACAATGTCTTGGCACATACCGATCTGAGCCGAGATCGTGGGGAAGCCAACGGGATTGACTTGGCACAGCACGAATGGGATGGATATGATCTCGTCGTCATTGATGAATCCCACAATTTCCGAAACCGCGGGGCCCGTTACGCTAAGTTGCTAAAGGATGTTGTCCAAAAAGGTAGCAAAACCCAGGTCCTTATGCTCTCTGCGACACCGGTGAACAATCAGCTCACCGATCTGGAAAACCAAATCCTCCTCATCACTGAAGACAAGGATGACGCTTTTAAGCAGACCGGTATCCCAAGTATTCACGGTACTCTCAACACGGCGCAAACCCGATTTGATACATGGACAGCGGGAAACGAGCGATCCAAGCAGCAAGAGAATCTGTCGGAGAGTTTGAACGCTGACTTCTTTACGCTTTTAGATCGGTTAACAATCGCCCGTTCTCGCAGCCATATCCTCAATTTCTATGACAATGCGACTGAGGAGATCGGACAATTTCCAGATCGTGAGGCCCCCCAGGCTCTCTTTCCTGAAATTGACTTACAAGGCAAATTTCCGACTTACCAAGCGATCAGTCACCAAATTGATGGTTACCAACTCGCAATTTTCAACCCATCGAAATACATCCGAAAAGAGTGCCGACACCACTATGGCGATAAACTTCTCCAGCAACGCGAATTCAATCTTATCGGGATGATGAAGGTGAACTTTCTTAAGCGGCTTGAAAGCAGTATCCACGCTTTCGCAACAACCTTGGAACGCACTATCGCAAACATTAAAGAACGGGAGGCTGAAATTGAGGGTTTTCTGCGTTCACCGCGAAATGTGATTCGTGAAAACGATTTCGACCCGTTTGCCGAAGTAACAGAAGCAAGCGGAGAGGACGACGACCTGCACACCGGTGTGCAGGCCGGGGAAAATCAGACCTATTTCTACGAACACCTGGATCTTGATGCTTGGCTTGCCAACCTCCGAGACGATAAGACACAACTGGAAAAAATTCACAAAGTCGCACAGAATATCACACCTGACCGGGATGCAAAACTGGAAAAACTTAAAGAACTGATCGCAACCAAAGTCCAGCATCCCACAAAAAACCGAGGCGGGAAAGAAAACCGCAAAGTCCTCGTCTTTACTGCTTTTGCCGACACCGCCAACTATCTCTACGATAACCTACACAAATGGGCAACCGATACGTTGAATATAGAATCGGCTGTTGTCACGGGAGAAGCAAGCAGGAACAATCTCGTCAGAAATGATTTTGACGAAATTCTGACCAATTTTTCACCGATTTCCAAAGAGAAGGAAGAGTCTGAAACTGATTCGGGAGGTGAGGACGCGGAAATTGATCTCCTTATCGCTACAGATTGTATTTCCGAAGGGCAAAACCTACAAGATTGCGATTATCTCATCAATTACGACATCCATTGGAACCCAGTCCGGATTATTCAACGTTTTGGACGGATTGATAGAATCGGCAGCAAAAACGAGAAAGTCCACCTTGTCAACTTCTGGCCCACCCCAGAACTCGACGCGTACATCAATCTCAAACCTCGTGTGGAGGCACGCATGGCACTCGTCAATCTTACTGCAACAGGTGATGATGATGTGCTCTCACTCAAGGGAAAAGCGAGCATGGAACAGGTCTGGAGTCATCGCGACGAACAACTCCGCCGCATGCAAACCGAAATCCTTGACTTTGAGGATATTGAAGAGCAGTTGAATCTCAACCAATTCACGCTTGACGATTTCCGGGCCCAGTTGCTCAACTATCTGCGTCAAAATGAAGCGAAACTCCGAGAGGCACCCCTCGGTTTATATGCTGTCACCGCATCACTCACACATAACGGGGCCCCAGTAAATATCAAACCGGGGGTTATCTTCTGTTTAAAGCAGACCGGCGAGGCAGGGGATAGTGAGGAAACGAAGAAACGCAATCCGATTCATCCGTACTACCTCGTTCATATTAGTGATGAAGGCGAGGTCTCTATCGGATTCACCAATCCAAAACGCATATTAGAACGGCTCAGTGAGCTCTGCGTTGAAAAGAAAAATCCTAATCAAGACCTCTGCCACTGGTTTAACGCAGAAACTGACAACGGCAGCGATATGACGATCTATGAGATACTCCTTGATGCTGCGTTAAATTCAATTCGCGAGACGTACAATCGAAAGGTCAACGATCAACTTGACACGGATGCTGATGCTCTGCTGCCGACTGCCGATAGTCAGATTACAGAGAATACTGAGTTTGAACTTGTTACATGGCTTGTGATTTCCGATAACAACAATACACAGGACTTACGCAATTTTGACCATAGGCCGCTTTGTCGGAAAGAATCCTAAAAAACACAGATGTTCTCGTGGCACAACGTAACATGTTATGCTACAAAAGAGCAGCAGGCGTAAGTCATAAGTACATTTTGAAGGCAGGAACTCTATGAAATCAGAAACAACAATCAAGCAAAACCTTAAGAATACGCTAAAGAACTTCGATCAACAACCCCTCAGAGAAGCCGCCACTGCACTCCTGAACACCCTCGGCTACCACAGCCAGTTGGTTGGAAATGACAGCATAGACGGTATTAGATTTGAACGTTGGACTGAAACCGCTTTGGAAACCGTCAATCCCTATCAGAGTCTCCGCATTGACGATTGGCAATCTTTTTACCAGGTCCTACAGGTGACAGATAATGAAATTAACGAACAGATAACTGGACAACAGCGGCTCTTTGAGAGTCAAACTATAGACAACGCCCTCAGGCAATCTTACCTGTTCGTTGCGATGGCATTGAGTGGAAAGACCTACACACGCACGGAACTTGCCAATATCGCCCGCTTTATCAGCCAAGCCGCACCACAACCGCTGCTGTTTATCTTCCGGTATGCCGATGTCCTTACACTTGCGATTATCAATAGGCGAGCACACAAACGGGATTCATCAAAGCAGGTGCTGGAAAAGGTGACACTCATCAAAGACATCAACCTTAACTCTCCGAAGCGAGCCCATATTGACATCCTGTCTGAGCTTGATCTGCAACGACTGATTGAGAATGAAGGCGTTCACAACTTCGATACCCTCCACACCGCGTGGGAACGCATTCTCAATACGGAAGCACTCAATAAACGTTTCTACCGCGATCTTGAAGACTGGTATCAATGGGCAGTAGAGACGTGTCGGTTTCCAGATGCGGAAAACGAGATGCAGGTCATCCGGCTCATCACGCGGCTGCTGTTTATCTGGTTTCTCAAGGAGAAGGGATTGGTGCCGCCGGGACTCTTCACCCCCCCCCACTGATGTTAAGTATTTTGTCAAATGAAACTGCAACATCTGATGCAACAACGCTCCTGAAAAATTTTTCCGCTGATACCTCCACCTACTATCAAGCCATCCTCCAAAACCTCTTCTTCGCTACACTCAACACACCCATCAATCAACGAACCTTTAGCAGACGCGACAGGAGAGACCATCGAGATACAAGCAAGTATAGATACGCGGACCTCCTCGAAAACCCAAACGCCTTCATGGAAATCCTCAAGCAAGTGCCCTTCGTCAACGGCGGCTTGTTCGACTGTCTGGATACCTTTGAAGCCACCCGTGACGGAGGTACCCGCATCGATGGATTCACCGATAACCCCAACCACCGTCAACACCTCCACGTCCCTACACAACTCTTCTTTCACGTACAGAAAGGCATCTTCCCACTCTTCAATCACTATAAGTTTACTGTCGAAGAGAATACACCGATTGAACAGGAGGTCGCCTTAGACCCTGAACTCCTCGGACAAGTTTTTGAAAATCTGCTCGGCGCGTATAATCCGGAGACGCAGTCCACGGCACGAAGAGCCACCGGCTCCTATTACACGCCCCGGCAGATTGTGGATTACATGGTAGACGAGGCACTCATCGCTTATTTTCTGCAGAACGTTGATCCTTATGACGGCGATAAGAAGTATTTGGAGGACCGGCTCCGCGAGGATCTCCTCGTCTATGACCAGCGCGGTGAAATAGATAAGCCAGACAACCATCTCATTGATAAAACAGAGATAGCACCGCTCATCCAAGCCATAGATGCCCTGAAAATCATCGACCCTGCTGTCGGATCGGGTGCCTTCCCGATGGGCATCCTCAATAAACTCGTGCTTGTCCTCCGAAAATTGGACCCGCAGAATGTCCGTTGGAAACAGCAGCAACTCACACAGGTTGAAAAGATTGTCGACCCAGAAAGCAGGGAAAGTGCGAAACAGGCGGTTGAGGCAGTCTTCTCCGAAGCCAACCGCTACAACGATTACAGTAGGAAACTCTACCTCATTCAAAATTGCATCTATGGTGTAGACATCCAACCGATTGCCATTACGATTGCCAAACTCCGCTTTTTCATCTCACTTATCATAGAGCAGGAGCCGAACGCCGATCCTGTTGATAACTACGGCATCCGTCCCCTTCCCAATTTAGAAGTGAAGTTTGTTGCAGCGAACACGTTAATTGGACTAAAGAGGGATGCCACGCAGCTTCTCCTTGGCGGTGATGAGGTTGAAACCCTCCGTGAGTCAATTTCTCGGATTCGAGAACGTTATTTCGCGGCAAACACCCGTCGTGAGAAAGGCAAATTGATTACCTCGGAGAAGGTGCTGCGCGCGGAGTTGAAAGAGGTATTGGAAAGAGATGTGGGACGGTGGATGTTGCGAGAAACAAGTCCCACTCTGGAGATGGCAGCGCAGATCGCTGCGTGGGATCCGTACGATCAGAACGCAGTCGCAGGTTTTTTAGACCCTGACTGGATGTTTGGAATAGTGGATGGATTTGATGTTGTGATTGGTAACCCACCTTACATCCGTCACGAGAAAATCCGCCCACTGAAACCTGCCTTAAAGGACTACTTCAGGGACTTCTTCACCAGCACGGCGGACATCAGCGTCTATTTCTACAAACGTGGTGCTGAGCTCTTACGGAATGGCGGCATCTTAACCTACATCTGCACGAATAAGTTTATGCGGAGTGGGTATGGTAAGAATCTTCGACAACTCCTGACGACAGACATATCGTTGAAAACATTTTTGGATTTTGGAAGTGTTTCTGTCTTTGATGCAGCAGTAGATACCTGCATCCTGCTCGCCGAAAAGAACGTAGCCCCTGCAAACCATACCCTCCGTGCCGTGACGCTCCGCAATGTTTCAGGGGACGTGAACGTTAGGGAAACATTTCAAACACAAGCATTTCCGATAAAAGCCTCACAACTAGCCTCGGAAGAGTGGACGATAGCACGTTTAGATGTCTTGTTCCTATTGGAAAATTTGCGGGATATTGGCAAATCATTAGAAACATACGTTGACAATCGTATTCATAGGGGTATAATCACCGGGTGCAATGATGCCTTTGTGATAAATTCTGCTACACGTCGAAGTTTACTAGATGAAGATGCAAGCAACTGTGAGCTCATAAAACCGTTATTTCGTGGAAGAGACATCTCCAGATGGAAAACAGATTCAAGGGATATCTATATCATTGCGATAGCAAGCAGTGCAAATAAACAGTGGCCCTGGTCAAGTGCAGCGGATGCATCAGAAGCGGAACAAATTTTTGCACAAACCTACCCTATAATCTATCGGCATCTGGCGAATTATCAAGAACGATTAATCGCCCGTGATGACCAAGGCACGTTTTATTGGGAATTCCGTTCCTGTGCTTATTATGACGCGTTTGAAACCCCGAAAATCATCTATTCAGATATCAGTCCGTCGATGCGCGCATGCTATGATACAACAAACGCACTTTGCTTACAGACGAACTATGTTTTACCAACCTCTGACTTTTCTCTTCTTGCTATTCTGAATAGCAGACTTTTTGATTGGTATGCACGTCACAAGTTTCAGAGCCTCAATGATCCATGGGCGGGCGGTGGCTTGCGTTTTGTTGCTCAATATATGCGCCATGTTCCAATAGCAAGTAGCACCCCCACACAGAAAACTGAACTCTCGCGGTTAGTGGAGCAGATATTAGCCGATCCTGATAGCGAAAATGTTCGCGCACTTGAAAAGGAGATTGATGCGTTGGTGTATCGGCTGTATGGATTAACAGCAGATGAGATCGCCTTAATTGAAAGAACCTATCCGGATGCGGGGATGGGTGTATGAGTTTATAGCATAATAGATTAACGGGCATATATCGTTACACGCGTATGGGTATTATCAATTTCAAATTCGGGTCTTGGGTGTCCTGCCTCTGCTAATAACCTTTTTGCGATGGGGATGCCAATGCCGAACTGCTGTACCAATTCAAAAGTTCGCATCGCGTCCGCCAGATTGGGATTCCGATAGTCAGTCAGTCCCGATTCTCCGAAATTTTCGGACGTTATCTCACCGAACACACCTCCCGGATTTAGAATCTCGATCCGATTGTTGTACCAATATACACGGACCGGGGCATTTGTCGCTTCATAGGTCCTGTGCATAATAGCGTTTCGAGTGATCTGTTGCACTGCTTCCATCAGGTAAAGGGCCGTCCGCTTTTCGAGGGGACCGGATGTAATATCAACGGCGACGCGATTGTGGGCTATGAGTTTATCATCTAAGCGGCGAACTTGATCAAGAATCGAGCCTCGGATTGTCAGACTGTCGATAATATCATCTGTGAGTTCATTCCCATCAATTCTGAGGAATTGCACATAAGCACCGGGCAGGAAGTCTTGCGGTGTTTTTCCAATCGTAAGAATTCCGAGTACAGTTGCTGTCGGATCATCCGCAGCGGTAATCATTTTTGTGGCTGCGAGTTGTTCGTTCAGACTGCGCTTATTGATTTCCAAGATTTCGGCAGCGAATGCTTTGGGGAGGTATTCATAACTGAACAGAGCAAGGTTAAGGTCTGAAATATCTGTCGTGAGAATTAGATATAGGTCGAAGGGATGATCGCGGTTTTTGATCATTTGCAGTAACTCTTCATCCGTAAAATTTGACATCGGGATCTCCGCTTAATTTAACCCAAGTTGGTACAGACAAGTTTTTAGATAGACAGATGCTGTTTTTCAGTGAAAATCCCTTAGTAACGTGAGTTTGATAACAAAATTTGACATACTTTCATTCTAACGTTTCCCTCCCACTCCCTCTCTTTCCCCCTGCTTGCGGGGGAGTGGCGGGTCATTCGAAGGAGAAGGATGACGCGTTCCCAGTGGCGTGGAGATTCACGTTTAATCAAACTCACATTTTAGTATATTGATGCACAGGCTACCAGCCTATGCTACAGAAATGGAAACTTGGGATAATTTCGTAAAATCGAAAGTTTTCACAATAAGTATACCGAGAGAATTTGGATTTGTCAAGGCACCATATAGATTCTGCCTACCTTGGTTAAGTGAACCGTGGAACAAATCAATAGAATACATGTACCCGATTCTTTCCACGAACGGTTTCGTCTGACATCGCGATCGGAACTTCAACAACAACTATCAGAGCACCATCCTGACTTATAGCAAGTGTATCGTAGGGCAGTTGCCCCTCTGTGCGGTAAGTGTACAGGTACTTCGCCAAACCATTACCTTCTGCTGTCAGATCAAACACTGATACCCCATGCAAACTCTCATTCGGGTCCTGTGCGCGTTTGGAAACCGACAGCACGGCATAACGATCCTTTGCGTCAATGCACAAACCTTGTGGCATATTCTCAAGTTTCCATTGCCACATCTTTTCGCCATGCCACGTGTAAGCGAACAACGTCATTCCGTTAGGATGACCTGCTGAGGGTTTTTGTGCCCCCTTTCTGAGGTGATATGGGATATACGTGTCCCCTGTAACGAAGAGTGCTGCAGCATCCGTCGCGCCGATCGTACCGGCAGTCGCGATAATAGGGACACCACTCACCTCCAGCGGGGTCGTCAGGTTTTCTTGCCATATCGGTTCCGGTGTATCCATACCAAAGATAAGTGCCCGTCCATCGTCGGTTGTCACATTGATGTACTTACCATCGGGAGACATGCTGACACCGCGCCAGAATGTGACCTGTGTGAAATACTCGCGCAGCGGCTCAATATCCATGTGCCACCGTTTCGTTCCATTTTCTGCATTGAGGACAGATAATTTACCATTACCAGCACCGTCTTCATCCGTTGCACTTCCTTGTAAGTTATGCCCGCTATCTGTTAGGAGTGCCAGCGTTTTCCCGGCAGCACCTACATCAAACCAACGTATCACCTTCGACACCGCGCCTTCACGAGGCCATTTCCAGATAATATTCCCCGTTTTTCCATTGAATCTATAGAGTTGGGATTTTTTAAGTGGCGTGTTATTCTCTGTCCACGAGTGTACGCTTGCCACTAAAACGTCTCCATTCGCCAACGTTCGCATACACGAGGGCCCCGGGTAACTTACCCAGGCATAGACACTATCAGGATTCGTCGGTATGGAGGTGTCGATATCGTCAGCAGTACGATATTTCCAACGAAGTGTCGGCTTATCGGTTGTTAGATCATAGCAGTAGATAAATCCATCTGCTGCCTGTTCACCAATATAGAGTTGCGTATCATCAGGGCTGAACACCATCCGTCTCACATAGCCTTCCGAGATACGTGTTTTCCAGAGAACTTCACCGGTCAGTGGTTGGAGTACTGCAAGGTGTCCGCTGTCGGTTGCAATTGCTAATTTCGGTCTATTTCCATGTCCTAATGCAAGGGCTGTGGGTTTCGCGGGTTGACGAAGGTTTTCCATCAACGACAAGAGCCCATCTAATTCGACGGTGCGGATAAGATAAGGCTCCGGCTTCAGCGGTGAAGTCGCCGTTGTTTGGCTATCATTCAAGTGAAATTGGTAATTTTGGTTCGGTTGCCATGCAAATTGGAGCAGAACGCGGTTTGCACCAAGTGATTGGGTTGCGGGTGCCTCAACTAACGCGTGCAATGTGCCATTAGATAGAGTTGCAACGTTAATTTCACCTTCAAGACCATTTTTGGATTCAACTTCAAGGACTGCCCCTGTCCGCACCCAAGTAACATCCACGTTGGCTGTTGTGATACTACTGGATACAAGGATGAGCAGGTAAATTAAAGAAAAAAAATAAATTCGCTTCATTGTTAGATTCCTTATGTTTGGATGGGACTGCTGGTAGCAGGCTACTTATAGCCCGTTCGAAAATTATACGATTTTAAATACTTAACTTCATGAAATGGCCCGATCAGTCTATAGAGGAGATGCCTCAATCCGCCACACGCCAAAGTCCGCGTCCTAATCTTGCACCGAGAAGGACACCGATAAATGTATAGACAAACCCCTCTATTAGAATTCGCAGAACGATATACCAATCGGCATAGAAAAGCCGATAGAACAGTATAGAGAGTTGAAAATCGACGTAAACCGAGAGCGCGTCACAGATGCCTAATACGACTGCCCATGCCAGTAACGGGCGATTCCGCACGAGTAAAAACCCTGTTTCCAGTAAGAGTACACTTGTGCCGGTATAGACGATCGCCATCGGTGTGAAAAGTCCGAATGTTACGCCTCCCAACAGCAGACGGACCGCAGAGACAAGCAAGATTACGCCACTTCCCTTAGTGCGTTCCTGATGGGTGGTCTCAGTATTCTTTGGATCTCCGTTGATGTATATCAATAGTGCCGTTAGCAAGGCGTAGTAGAGCGTCTCATTGATTAAACCAGTCAGCAGTACAGAAACAGGACCTAAGATGGCGCGGATTAAGTTAAGGAACAGTGTTGACGGAACCATCACCGCTACAAAAACCGTTGTGCTGAACAGAGCAATCACAATTAGATGCTTCGTTGTGAAACGTGCGAAAAGTCGCCTGTGGAATCGTAAGACAGTTGTGAAACCGAGGCAACTGCTGATAATTGCCAATAGACTTACGAGCAACGCTTGTTGATTTGGAACGATGAGGTGCAGTGGCCGTTGTTCGCGAAGAATTGTCGCATCACTTCCCCAAATCTTTACTGTAACAGCCCGTTCATAGTCCCCAGGGATTGCCTGCTCCATCTTACCCTGACTTAAATGCACTGGATGAAAATAGATAGGCAAAGGGATCTCTGTAACCGTGCCCCCCGGCAGACTCGCAAATGCCACGGTTTGATTCACTCGTCCTTTCGCTGTCTCTGGAGGTGCCAGAAAGGGAATAATTTCGTCAGTCTTCGCATCTGTGTTTGTTGATGACACAACTACGTGGATCGTTTCTTCACCTCGGTTGCGGAGTTGGACTGTCTGATAAGTTGTAGGCTCGAATGCATTGGTCTGTGGTGTTCGGAACCAACTGAATAAGGGTCGTGGGTAGTAGATGGTATCTTCTCGCTGCTTCAGATCCGCCGTGCCTGTTGCGTCTGTAGGCATTTCAATTGACTCTATGGAGAGATGCTCGGCGATATCAGCGATAGTTGCTATCCGCAATTGCACAGTTGATTGCTGTTCCCATGTCTTTCCTGTGTCTGTTGTGAAACGGACAACGCCTGAAATTTCCTGTCTGTCCAGTTGATTTGCCCTGGATGTTTTCAAAACTAATTCGCGGTACCACACCTCCGATGCGACACCAAGTCTACCGGTGGTAGAGAGGCACGTTTTCGCATCTATTGTTTCCTGTTTCCAATCTGCTGGAAAGCGAACCGCGGTTAGGGTTGATGGTAGACAAACTTCCAAATCAAAGGTTGTCGGTACATTCCCATTCCTAACAAGAACGGTAGCAGTCATTTCACTTTCATGCAAAACGAGTGCCCTCTGGATGCTTTCTGAGGTGCTTCCTGCACCGGACTGGTTCGCGGCACCATAGGGAATAGCGATCTCTAAATTTCCTTGTGTGTAGGTCCGCGGTGCTGTCACGCTTTGAGCAGTAACATCTCCTGTGGATAAAGTAGCCTCAAACCTATAGATCTCCCCTTCGTTCCATTGAAAATAAAGGGATTCTGTCTGACGAGGTGGTCCAGGAAAGTTGAGTTGTGCCACCCTCACACCGTCCGCCCGAAAAGCATTCAGATGCTGTACCGGTGCCGTCGCATCAAATTGCACTTTCGCCCCTAATGAAAAGAACGTCACTTTCCATGAGAACGGTTCCTCTTTAGACTCTGGGGTGCAACTGATGAGAAAAACAAGAATAGGCAAACACGAGAAAATCCTCTCTAATGTTGTAGTCCGATTCAGTGAATACATCATACAGTTTCCTTCGAGCTCACCGGTGCCGTTGCGTATCTCTGGATGAGACGAATGAATGGGCGCGGCTGCAAACCGCGCCCTGAATATCAATGAAGTCCTTGCTCTATCAGCACGAGATCAAAAATATTAACCACTTCGTCTCCGTTAACATCGGCGAGGATTCCAGCACCCTCGTCCCCGAGAAAACGACTTGCGATTATCATATCTTTCATATTGATGACCCCATCATTATTGATGTCTTCGCGTCGCGGGACAATCCTTGCGAACCCCAAAGTAGAGCCGCCCGGGCCGACACGATAGGATCTTAGGAGAGACGCATCTAACACGTCCATGGTGCGAACGTAATCCTGTCCGCCGCCCGACCAGTCAGGCTGAGTAATATAGAGATTTCCAGCCGGTGAAAAGGTCAGTCCCCCGCTGATAGATGTCCCTGCATCGTTACTGAAATTAGCGATCGTGTTGTCTTCATCCCGAATCCAATTTCGTGCTGTGACATCATAGACCAGCAACCCAGGATTTTGCCAACTGCCTTGGATAAACAACTGTTTTTCTGAATTGAGAGCGAAGGAGCCGGGTGTCAGTTTGAGTTTAACCGTTTCCATAACCTCATCGGTATTCGCGTCAATCAGGACAATACTTCCAAGGATGTCATTGTAATTGCCCGTCGTTTTGACAATGACAGTAGAATCGCCATCGTTAAGGATTCCGCCTGCGTTTGTCGGCACCGGAATGGATTTCAATATGATGTCTGTCTCTGTATCAATCACTGTGACACTGCTATCGTAATAGGTCGTTTTCCGTGCAACCGGATCCCACTCCCATGCGGGGTTCGTGACGTATGCTTTGCCGTTGAGGAGCGTAATACCAGTCGGTTTGTTGAAGGAACCAGTGAGTACCTTTGTCACATTGCGATTCGGAATATCAACGACATGTACCTCGTGCGTCGCGGCACACGTAACGTACAACTTCTGATCGTTGACCAGAGCGATCTGCTGCGGCGTTGTACCCGCTTGGATCGGGATTTCGCCGACAAACTCACGATCTTCCAAGTTAATAATATAGATATTGTCGCCGGAACTTGTTCCGCCAGTGATGGGTAAGTTGAAACTCGTGATATAGGCAAGATGCGCGTGAATAGAGAGGCCAATTGCCCGTCGCCGCAATATCGGATCAAAGCCGAGGCGGAGTATCTCATTGTTAACAGCCCGTCTCTCATTTGATTCTCCCAGATCAATGAGTGAGAGAGAAGCGACGATGCCTAAGTCGGGATGTGTCAGGGCATTTATGACAACTGCCAGGTCTTGAATCTCTGTTTGTCCAAAGGCTGGACTCATGAGGAGAGTAAAGAGGAACGCACCTATCAGTAGAAGCGCGTATCGTTTGGGACGCAGCGGGGACAAAAAATGCCGCCGAGAAAAAAAAACTTTGTTCATTAGAACCTCCGTAATGAAACAAAAAGCCCCTGCCTTCATAGCCTTTTTGTAGCAAGTATTGACTTGCGAACGGCTCGAAAAGCAGAGGGGGCGACATTCTGTGTGAGTCTTATCCTGTAGTTTCGTGTGAGAATCTATACCTTATGCGGATATTGCTATGTTTCTAACAGGATATTGCTGCGCGCTGTTCCACTGCTTTCCCGCGAAAGCAGATGTGTGAAGCACGATTCAGGCAGGTCTCCTGACTTCCGATCTTGCGCCCACTGAACCTTCCCATCAGTGAATTGACAGTGGTTTTTCAGTGGATATCTATGATCGTTCACAGTGGCGGGGCCGTGGCGGATTCTCACCGCGCTTCCCTATTCTCCGGCTCTTCCGGCACCTAAATCGTCAGCTTATTCAATTGTAATGCGTATATTATATCACGTTGCGCTATTTTTTGCAAATATTTTTCTAATTAAAAATTTGACAATACAAAATGAATGTAGTATCATTAATATTACTATTTAGAATTTTACGCCATCGCGAGTATTTAACAGTTATTAATCTATCTCCAAAGCGCGATAAACATGATACTTGTAGGTTTACACGCCAGCTTGCATAGCATATCCAACCATTGGCATTGGTGGCATTCCAACTGCTTGCGGGGGAGTGTGCGCCTAAACGGATAACGGAAGTAGCGATTGAAAATCATCGTTTCTCATTTCTGAAATTTTAAAGTCCTGTTGAAGCCTTATGCACACCAATCTGAACTGCATAAGGTTTTTTGTTTTTAAAAAGGAGAATCCGGATGAAAATTCTATCAGAACTTAAGTATGACGGCGATGGTTTAGTCGCTGCAGTCATTCAAGATGACACGAACAACGAAATTTTAATGGTAGGTTACATGAACACGGAAGCAATAAAAGAGACATTAACGAGTGGACGTGTCTGCTTCTGGAGCCGTTCCCGCCAGAAACTCTGGATAAAGGGGGAGACTTCAGGGCATACGCAGACGGTTAAGTCTATCGCAGTCGATTGTGACGGCGATGCCTTGCTCATAAAGGTTGAGCAGAAGGTAGCAGCGTGTCATGCTGGCTATCGTTCCTGCTTCTTTCGAGAGGTTTCCCCTGACGGAGAGTCAACGCGTGTAGTAGGTGAAAAGGTTTTCGATGCAGATGGTGTCTATTAAACGCCGATAAATGTTCGGTGAAGGCAAATTGTCTGAGGAAGGCAATTTCGTCACTTTTCGTATCTTAGCATCCGATCGGAAGTCGCTTGATTAAGTTCACCTCTATGTTTATTCTGAACAAAATAAAAAGTAGTGCTATCG